>DCHP01000121.1 GCA_002315675.1 Rikenellaceae bacterium UBA1749
AATGACTGTATGTAAAGCAAGTCTGATATGCCTAACATAACTATTCAGCATTTATGTCCAATATCAACAATAGACCTCTTTCTAGAATGTTTACTTGATATATTGATGGTTGTATTTACCAAGAGTGAATAGTTACTGACTAACTTTTTCGATAAGTATTCTTTATTCCCTTTATTCGTTTCAGACTGGCAAGCAACATATCAACCTGAGACTTCGTCCCGACAGAAAGTGTAATTTCACCTTTAGCGTCATTACCCGAAGCAGAAATAGACAGTTGCCTTATTTCAAATTTCAGTGAAGTACTGATAAGTTCAGTGATATCAGCAGCCAGACCATTTCTGTCATCAGCTGTAAAACATAAAGTAACAAGGAAAGATCCGGAATTCTCTTTCCATTTTGCCTGAATTACACGATACGGATATTCCGTTATTAGTCGGTTTGCATTAGGACATGCACGACGATGAATAGTAATACCTGCTGAAACGGTAACAAAACCGAAAATCTGGTCCCCATATACGGGATTACAGCATTTGCCAAGTTTATAATCCATTCCTCCGCCATATCCGTCTATTTCGATATAGTCATTCGCTCCCTTAGACCTGATTTTTTTAGCTTTCTGTGGGGTCTGCTGAATTATATCTCCATCTGAGAGGAAAGACATCAGACAATTCTTGACCTGGGTCATAGGCAATTTCCCTGTCGAAATCAATCCATAAAGTTCGTTTGCCGTCTTTATCTTGAGACTTTTGGTAAGGGCTGATGTCGCAGGTTCCAGAGCGACATCAAGTTTCCAGTTTCGGATTTTTCTTTCAAGTTCCTCACGGCCAATCTGTGCCTGTTCCGCTTCCATCTGACGAAGGATTTGCTGAATTCTGTTTCTTGCTTTTGAAGTTACTACTATTGAAAGCCATGCAACCTTAGGGGTTTGATTCTTTGATGTTGCAACTTCAACGATATCACCATTATGAAGGACATAACGTATCGGAACATTTTTCCCGTTAACCTTTCCGCCTGTGCATGAAGAACCGACATCTGAGTGTATATCAAAGGCAAAATCCAGTAACGTTGCACCAATCGGTAACTTTCGTAGATCTCCCTTAGGGGTAAAGACAAAGACCTCTGATGATGCAGAAGTGAAATCAAACTCTTCAGTCATTACACTACCCTCTGATGCTTCAACCACATCACGGACCTTCATAAGCCATTCAGCTGAAGATGTGGTTCCATCAGAAACACCCTTATATCTCCAATGCGCGGCAACACCATGCTCAGCAATATCATCCATTCGGGTTGTCCTTATCTGAACTTCAACCCATTTTCCTTCAGTAGTTACAACCGTTGTATGGAGTGATTCGTAACCATTGCTTTTAGGAATGGAAATCCAGTCCCTCATTCTATCGGGATTTGGAGTATAGAAGTCGGTAACTATGGAAAATATTGTCCAGCACTGCATTTTTTCAATTTCATGAGGACAATCAGCGATTATTCGGATTGCAAAAACATCGTAAACTCCGTTAAAGTCCACGTTCTGTTTTTTCATTTTTCGCCATATGGAATAGACGGACTTCGTTCTGGCTTTCAGCTTATAGGAAATGCCCAGTGAGTCCATCCTTGTCTTAATAGGTTTTACAAAAGAGTCTATGAATCTTAAACGCTCATCTTCACTGTCATGCAAACATTTCAGGATATAATGATAACTTTCCGGTTCAAGGAACTTGAGGGAAAGATCCTCCATTTCACTCTTTATGGAATAAAGACCTAGCTTATGAGCCAGTGGCGCATAAAGATGGAGAGTTTCCCATGATTTCTTTGTTCTCTTCTGGGAGGGAAACATATCAAGGGAACGCATAACCTCAAGACGGTCAGCCAGTTTGATCAGAATAATTCTTGGATCCGTAGAATAACTTACTATCAGTTCCTTGAAATTATCCTCCTGAAGAACTGATATTTTTGGATCCACTTGGGAGATTCTGGTAAGGCCGGATAATATTTCCTTAACCTTATCCCCAAATGCTTTACCTACTTCCTCCGAAGAAATAAGTCCAAGTCTTACCGAATCGTGAAATAAAGTTGCTATTACAGAACGACGTCCAAGACCGATTTCTTCCA
This sequence comes from Rikenellaceae bacterium UBA1749, assembly GCA_002315675.1. Classification (GTDB taxonomy): domain Bacteria; phylum Bacteroidota; class Bacteroidia; order Bacteroidales; family Rikenellaceae; genus Mucinivorans. The sequence continues at coordinate 2,110 of DCHP01000121.1, forward strand.
GTTCAATAGCAGCAACCCCTATTGAATGGTTTATTATTGGTTCTCCGGAATAGCGAAACGAACCTTCCAGTAACTTAGAAGACCATTCGAGGGCTTCGTAGACATCAGAAGTCTTCTCCTCATCAAGATATTTAGGAACTATTTCTTTGAATATTCTTGCATCCATAGAACTTTACTGATAACCAAGTAGTAGTTTTGCCTGCCTGATTGCAGCATCCGAAATATTTGCTCCGCTTATCATTTCAGCTATCTTGTTTATTCGTTGCTGTTTTGTCAATTTAACAATCGACGTCCTGGAATCCATCTTGAACACTTCAAAATGATTCTCTCCTTTTGCAGCCACCTGAGGAAGATGAGTAATATTGATAACCTGCATGTTATGTGACATTTCATCTATCATATTACCCATAGCATCAGCAATGGCACCACTTACACCTGTGTCAATTTCGTCAAATATGATAGTTGGGAGTTTGAGACTTTTAGCCGCAAGTGACTTCAATGCAAGCATGAGCCTTGATGTTTCACCTCCTGACGCAGTCTTTCCAATTGGCTGCAAAGGTGATAGCTGATTGGCAGAAAAAAGGAACTTAACTTCATCAGATCCATTTGACGATGGCTGTTTTGATGTCATGCTAATAGTGAATTTTCCTTTTTCTATACCAAGCTTTGAAATTGATTTAACGACGTAGTCTTCAATAGCTGAAAGTGATTCTTTTCTTTTATCGGAGAGTATATTGCAAATTTCTGACAAAGAATTGAAAAGCCGAAGGGTATTATCGTCAAGTCTTACGAGCAGATCCTGTTTGGCCTCTATTGATTGAAGACGTTCCTTCATCTGAGCATTTAATTCTAATAGCCCGTTTTCTGACGAGACATTATGCTTGCTCATTATTGTATAAATTTCATCAAGTCTCGATTCTACCCTATTCTTTTCATCTTCATCAAAGGAAAGGGACGATAGAATATTATCAGCTTCTTCTGAAATATCCTTAAGTTCAATGGCGGAACTTTCCAGTCTGTCTGAAAGTGAATTCAGTTTGTCCATATACTTTCCATTGGACCTTATAACTTTGGACAAAGTTTGAAGAGTAGATGAAATACTATTATCCTGGCCATCAAGAAGTGAATAAGTCTCAGACAAAGCCTTTGCTATGTCTTCCGAATGCTCTATCACTGACAGGCGCTCCTCAAGCGTATTTATATCGCCTTCAGAAAGTTTAAGAGCGTGAATCTGTTCTATCTGATAGGAAAGGAAATCAGCTTCCTTCAGTATACTGCCAACTTCTTCCCTTAAATTATTCGCTTCTATTTTTGAAGACATATACTCAAGATACAGGTCTTTGCATTTTTTCCTCAGATCCTGGGTAGCTGCAATAGAATCAAGCAAATCAATCTGAAAATCTTCCTTTGAAAGAAGCAACGACTGGTTCTGAGAATGGACATCAATCAGTCTCTCTGCAAGAGATGACAAGACGGACTGTGGAACAGGCACATCCTCAATAAAACATCTTGATTTACCGGATGGAGAAATCTGACGCCTTATTATTATATCATTTGAATAGTCTATGTCATTGTCTTCAAAAAAGCTCTCAAGACCATATCCCTTTATCTCAAATTCTCCCTCAACAACAAGATTCCTTTCTTTGTCAAGAAGAAAAGAGGCATCTGCCTTATTACCAGAAAGAAGTGACAAGGCACCTAGAATTATTGATTTTCCTGCACCTGTCTGACCTGTAACAATATTCAATGAGTCGGACCATTCGATATGAAGATCCGATATTATTGCATAATTATCAATATTTAACGACTTAAGCATTAATCAAGTTGATTGAGATAATTGTCAACAACAAAGTTAACAATATCTTTTGCAACTTCATCCTTACTTTTCAAATCGAAGGAAATATGATTATCAGATGTAACTATGGTTATTTTGTTTGTATCAAAACCAAAACCGGCACCGGAATCTGAAAGAGAATTGAAAATAATTGCGTCAAGATTTTTATTTCTCAGTTTTTCTGAAGCAAGAGAACAATCTGGTGATGTTTCAAGTGCAAACCCGATTGTCAATTGACCTTTTCCCTTAATTTTACCCATTTCAAAAGAAATATCTGGATTAGCTACTAGTTCCAGAGACAAATCGGAATATTTCCTCTTGATTTTGGATTCAGAGGAACATTTTGGCCTATAATCAGCTACGGCTGCAGTGAAAAAGGAACAATCAGATAATGGGAAATATTGTTTGGCTGCATCAAGCATCTGATCTGCAGATTCAACATTAATTATATGCAGAAAAGAAGATTCAGGAAAACCAACTTCTGTTTTGGCAGCAATGGCATAAACTTCTGCTCCATAAGACAAAAGCTGTTTTATAATTGCTATGCCCATTCGACCGGTTGAATAGTTTGAAATAAAGCGGACCGGATCAATTTTCTCTCTGGTTGCGCCTAACGTTACAAGAATTTTTTTGCCTTTAAGCTTACGGTTGAAGCCAAAAAAAGTTTCTATCTCGTTTGCAATCACCTCTGGTTCGGCCATACGGCCTTTTCCTGTTAATCCACTTGCAAGAAAACCGGAAACAGGTTCAATAATCCTTATTCCTCTCAAAGACAAAGTACGAAGATTGTCCTGAGTAGCAACATTCTCATACATATCAACATCCATTGCAGGTGCAACCCATACTGGAGCACGACATGAAAGACATGTATCGAGGACAAGATTATCAGCAATACCGCACGCCATCTTAGAAATGGTATTTGCCGTTGCAGGAGCCACTATCATCAAATCAGCCCAGAGCCCAAGAGAAATATGAGAATTCCATGAACCGTTTTCAGGAGAAAAATTTTCAACTGCAACAGGGTTTGAGCTTAATGTAGCCATTGTCAGGGGAGAAATAAAGTCCTTTGATTTTGGAGTCATAATAACTCTGACAGAGATATCACGTTTACGTAATTCCCTAACAAGAACAGCCGCTTTGTAAGCGGCTATACTTCCTGTAACTGCAACAATTACATTCATTTCCAAAGCCTCAAAAAGAGGTAATTATTTTATGTCAGTAATATTCAATTCATCCTGAAGAAACTCTTCTGTAGCGACAAGAGTTGGCTTAGGCATTTTTTCGTAATATTTTGAGATTTCAATCTGTTCTCTATTCTCGAAGGTTTCTTCCAGATTATCATTACTTGATGATGAGAATTCATGCAATCTCTTCTGAAGTTCATTCATTGTAGAAACAGCAATCTGATTAGCTCGTTTAGAAATAGCTACAACGGATTCATAAATGTTACCTGTTTGAGCACTGAAATCAGTCAGATTTCTTGTGACAGTATTATTTGGTACCTTCTGCATATTATTTAGATTAATTATTTTTCTTCTATTTCGATTTTATCTTCCTTTACTTTTCTTTTTTTCTCGGATTGTTTCTGAAGTTTTTTAGCCTGGTCTTCTTTTCGATGTTGAATCTTATTCGCCAACCTGTCTGCCTTATATTCCTTTTCATCTACTTTGATAGCAGCCTTTTGTTCCTTTATTGCAATCTTTTCATTTTTAATGGTTTCTTTAAGTTCACGTCGTTCGGCTGCTGTCTCTACTTCAAATAACATTTCCTTACATTCATCTATTTTTCTGCGACGGGATGAAATTGAATTAGCATTTCTTTCAGCCTTCTGAGCCTTATATCCATACTTGTCCGTAAATTGTTTTGAATCCCTGTACATACGGTCAAGTTCTTCACGATAAGTCTGGCTTTCAGGATAATAAGTAAGATAATTATAATAAGCATCAATAGTCTTCATGTACCTGTCAAGCTGACGTGCAAATACTGATTTTTCAGCATAAAGAAACCATGATTTACAAATAAGGTACATGATCTGTTCTTTCTGAGGAATCTCAGGATAATCCTTCAGAACTCTTTTTAGTGAGGTAATAGCTGCATTATACTGCTGCAACTTAAAATAAAGTTGTGCATTGATAAACTGTTTATCATAAAGTTTATTCTGCAATTCCTCAATCATCAACTGGATGGATGGAGCCTGGGAACTTTCAGGATATCTGCTTAAATACTCATTGAAAGCAATGATAGCCTGCTGAGTCTCTGTCTGATCTTTTTCTGTAGGTTTTGAATCCTTATAATAACAAAGTGCATGAAGATATTCAGCTTCTTCCAAAAAAGCAGTTCTAGCAAAACGTTTACGATATGTATCGAAAGTTTCTGCAGCGAGAGCATAGTTTTTCATCTGAAAAGCACTTTTACCCATATAGAAAAGAAGAGTATCTTCCTTTGTTGTACCAGCAAGATTAGCCAGGATATTATCAAAAAGAGCATATGCTTTATTATATTTCTTCTGTTTGTAATACCTTAAAGCAGTGTCATACTGTGTGTCAATATCACCACTTTTCATAAGATTGTTAAGAGCACAAGAAGAAAAAAAGGTTAACAAAACAAGAAGGAATGAATATCTAAAGATTCTTTTCATAATTATCCAATAGCAAATCAATCACATCAAAACATGTGAGGGTTATCACGCAAAGATAACAATTAATTTAATAGAGTAAAAATAAAAAAACAACAGGCCCAAAAGGACCTGTTGTTAGATGTCACCTCAAAGGGTGATATATGAACCAATTTTATTTAGATTCTTTTGCTTTGATAACTACAACGATGTTATCAGTTACATCACCGAATGCATATGTAATTGTTACAGGGATTGTAACTGTTACATCTGACTTCATTTCAGCATCAGTAACCTGGAATGACATAACACCTGTTGCATCTAGAGAAAGATTCAAGTGAGCTTCACTACCATCAGCATAAGCCTGAGTCATCTTAGCCCAGTCATACTTAACACCAAACTGTTTGTAAGGAGCAGCTGAGTAACCAAATGAATCCAACTGGAATGTTGAGATAAGGATATCTTCAGATTCCTCTTCACCTGCAGTAATATACTTGTTACCCTTAATGTCAGTAACAGTTGTACCACTTATAACTTTAACCTCGTTCAATACATTTGGTTTATATGTATAATCAAATGACTTTTCAGCAAGATTAATTGGAAGTGCAGTTTCAACTGTAAAGTTATCCTGGGCAAGAGCTACAGAGTTTTTGCCGTCAGTCATAACTAGTTTAGCTGCAACTGGAGCAGATGATGCAGTCTTAGATTTAAGATCACCATAAGTCAAGACATTACTGTTTGCACCAATTACTTTGATGTTTGGATAATCCTCAGCTTTACCATTCACTTCGTATACAACTTTACAATTTTCTGGTTTAGCAGGTGAAACTGTATGGAAATTTGTCATGTCAACATTCTTGATAGTCCAGATACCATCAACCAACCAACCAGCTGCTTCAGCTTTAGCATCTTTAATGTAAGACTGTTCTGGTACAAGAGTATACTCTTGAGGTGTTGATTCCATTTGAAAAAGGGG
>DCHP01000010.1:0-14843 GCA_002315675.1 Rikenellaceae bacterium UBA1749
CCCCTATCGCGGAGCGTTATACCTTAATATACTCTTACGAATGAATTCGTGGGAGTACATTAATGTTGACTATATAATTTGTGGCGTTTGTAATATAAAAATAAACGGTCTTTTTTTCTTACGGAAATATCGTAACTATTCAGCACCTATATCCAATATTAACAGTAGACATCTTTCTGGAATGTTTGCTTGATACATTTATGGTTGTTTTTATCCAGGGTGCTGAATAGTTACGAAATATCATACAATTAGATAGTTATTTTATCATTTTTTACATATCTTTGCCCTATCAATGGGATATTTTATGGGTACTCTTCCAATAATCGAATCAGACGAGTGGCTTCGTTCTGCAGAGGGTGAAATTTACAACAGGTTTCACCTTTATCAGGATCGTTTGAAATTGATTGAGCAAAGTTCTGGCTCACTATCTGATTATGCAAATGCCCATTTGTATTTCGGAGTTCACAGGGACAATTCAAAAAAAGGTTGGTGGGTAAGGGACTATTTGCCTGCAGCCAGGGAAGTGTTTGTTTTTGGTGACTGGAATAACTGGAATAGAAAACAGTTCCCATTGACAAAGGATAAATGGGGTACATGGTCGTGTTTTATCAGTGATCAGACTGTATCATATCGTTTGGGGCATGGAAGTCTGATAAAGCTTTCCATTCATGGTGCTGATGATTCTTGGGCAGATAGAATACCTACATATATCAGAAGAGTAATTCAGGATGAAGATACCAAGGATTATATAGGTCAGATTTGGTCTCCATCACAGCAATTTGACTGGCAGGATGATGAGTTTGATATATCTTCAATTGGGAATCCGATTATTTATGAAGCTCATGTAGGAATGTCATCTGAGGAAGAAAAAATATCTTCCTATTCTGATTTTACAGCAAATATTCTTCCTCGGATAAAGGGGCTGGGATATAATACTGTCCAGTTGATGGCTGTTGCGGAACATCCCTATTATGGGAGTTTCGGGTATCATGTAAGTAATATCTTTGCTCCATCTTCTCGTTTTGGAACGCCTGATGAGCTGAAAGAACTGATACGGACTGCTCATTCTATGGGTATGGGGGTGATAATGGATCTTGTCCATAGTCATTATGTAAAAAACTATAATGAAGGTTTTAACCATATTGATGGTTCTGATACATACTCACCTTCCGGTGAGGAGGGGAATCATGTACAATGGGATTCAAAGTTGTATGACTACGGACGGGATTGTGTATTGCATCTGTTGCTCAGTAATGTGAAATATTGGATTGACGAATTCCACTTTGATGGTTATCGTTTTGACGGAGTTACTTCAATGTTGTATAAACATCATGGTTATATTGATAATCTTGGTTCGTATGACAATTATTTCGGCCCAAGTGTCAATCATGATGCAATAGTTTACCTTACGCTTGCAAATAAACTGATTAGGGATGTTAATCCGTCTGCAATAACAATAGCAGAAGATGTCAGTGGTATGCCGGGTATTGCGACTCCTATAGAGGATGGCGGTATCGGTTTTGATTATAGACTGGCTATGGCAATACCAGATTTTTGGATTAGGTATCTGGAAGATGTAACTGACGAAAACTGGTCTCTTGGAGAAATGTGGTATGTAATGTGCGATAGGTTGTCAAATGTCAAGACTATCACATATTGCGAATCCCACGATCAGGCTTTGGTTGGAGATAAGACAATAGCCTTCAGATTGATGGATAAGGAAATGTATTCCAGCATGTCAAAAGCAATGTCCAATATTGTCGTGGACCGTGGTATTGCACTTCATAAAATGATAAGACTCTTTACCATTACTCTTAGCGGGAACGGCTATTTGAATTTCATGGGGAATGAATTCGGACACCCCGAATGGGTGGATTTTCCTAGAAAAGAGAACGGATGGAGTTATAAATATGCACGTCGTCAATGGAGTCTGGCTAAAGCAGATTATCTTCGCTATTGTGACCTGGAGTTGTGGGATAAGGATATGATTTCTCTTGTCAAGAACAATCACCTCCTTTCATCAGGATACGGGTACAATATTCTGACAGATGAAGATAATAAAACAATTGTATATGAACTTGGAGGTTTGGTTTTTGTCTTTAATTGGCATCCATCCCGTTCAATTATGGACTATGAATTCCCAATGCCTGTTGCAGGAAAGTATAAGATAGTCTTGAATAGTGATGACCCTAAATATAGTGGTTTCGGAAGGGTTGAAGATGATACAGAATTCTTTACTTATGAAAGAGATGGAAGGCATTATCTAAGAGTCTATAATATCTCACGTTCCGTTCAGGTATTTAAATTGCAGGATTGATTTCGGCTATTTTTCTAAGGATTTACAATATATCCATAAAAGGTTTTGATTGACTAATCGGATTCTCATTTGAAACCGATTTTTTTTGTTTTCATATTGTGCCTTTTAACATCAGGTAACTATTCTGCATCCCAAGTTTAGTCACGTTGCAATCTTTCTGCATATTCTGCAATGGCTCAGAATGGATATTATCAACATACAGACTAAGGGCTGAATAGTTACCAATATTTGTCCGTAATGTATTCCAATATGATTTTTTATTTTTTATCTTTGTTATATGTCAATTTCAAATGTGTTTTTATATTCTTTGGTGCTGATCGGACCATTTTCTCTGATATTCATGATAATGAATGCCATAAATGGTCTTAGGGATAGTATGAAGATGAGAGCTTATGCAAATATCGCTAAGGTCTCTACATGTCAACATGGTTCTTTTCAGATGTTAAAACTGGGCATTATGTCTATGTTATGCGAAGGAGATACCATGAGATCTTCCAGTGCTATTCTTGGTTTTACCAATGGTCGCGTGATTTCTCAGCCCGAGAGTGTCGTGGCTATGCTCTCATCGAGTGTTTTTAAGGCTATATGGATATGGGTGGCTGGCGCAATTTTTGTAGCTGGTTCAGTAATTGAACACACCTGGATGCTTTTTGCAACTTTAGGCTTTGTAATAATTCTTCTCAACATTTCAAATTCTGTCAATCTTATAGGTCGGTTCCTGTTCTTTATGGGAATGTTACTTCTGGCTATATTATTGGCTTCAAGCGGTCTTACTGCAGTTATGTCAAAAGCAGGTGATATGCCTAGTTCATGGTTGCAGTACTTTGGTTCTGTGGACATAGTGGGTATTATCTTATCTGCATTTATTGGAATTTTTGTTGGTGCTATAATATCAGGGAATTTACTGACAATATTCATAGCTTTTTTGGCAATATCATTTGGTATTGCATGCCCAGAATGTGCGGTGGCATTTGCTATTGGATCCGAGATAGGTACATTGTTCCCAATGAGTTTTATGGTGGCGGATACTAACCTGCCAGCAAGAAGATCCTTTCTATTTTATGGTGTGCTTTTGATAGTTGTATTGATTCTTGATATTCTGATTTTGTTGTTTGTGCCAATATCCTTTATTTCAGAATTGGGAACATTGGGTTTTATTCTTGAGTATACTCTTTTGTACAGTGTAATGCTACCAATAGTGTATTATTTGTTCGGCGCAAAAGTCTGGTCCCAATTCAGTCCATCAACACATGATGAGTTGAGCTCAAAACGACATTTACATCAGTTTGACAAAATATATCGTCCGCATGTCAGTTTGATGTTTATTCAGGCAGAAAAGGAAATTGTCAACCTTCAGCATAGAATACATAAGATGCTGGATTTTATTATTGATATTCTGGATGATGAGAATATTGAAGCATCATTGGAACATGTCAGGAAATACCGCGGTATTGTTTATCGTACCGGAAATGAAATAACAGATTTCATATTAGTTCAGACTTCTGAAAAGACCAATGAACATATAAGTGATCTTGCAAGAGAACGATTGCAGGCGGTATCATGCCAATGTCAGCTGGGTTCTCTTTTTTGTGATCTTGCCGAAGCGGTTTATCGCCTGGATGTAAATGACAGACCAATAATCAGACGTTGTGTTGTCTCTCTGGAAACACTTTATAATCAGGTTACAAAACTTATTGATAGCCGTTATAATGTTTCAAAGAATGAGGCAAATATTTTAGATAATGATGTAGAAATATTATCTTTACAATTGAAAGATTTGTTGAATGAGTATGGGAAGGATGCAATAGTTGATGTCTTACCATACACAATCGAAAAATCAAAGGAAGTAATAATAGAAATTATAAAAAATTTGAAATAAAAATAGTTATGGCAAATCGTATTAACAAGCCTAGTTTCTTGTTTGAAATTAGTTGGGAAGTATGTAACAAAGGTGGTGGTATCTATACCGTCCTTTCAACCAAGTCAATATCTGCATGTAAGGCTATGGGTGATAATTATATACTAATAGGTCCATATTTTTCCAAGGAGCAGAATTTCTCAGAATTTGTTGAGGATGATTCCGAAATCAACAATCAATGGAAGGAGATAATCTTTAAAGAAGGAGTAAGGGTAAAGATCGGGCATTGGAATATTGAAGGTTCTCCAAAAACCATTCTTGTTGATTTCTCCAGTTTGATTGTAAGAAAGGATGAGATACTCAAACAACTATGGGAAGTTTATAATATCGACTCTATCAGCGGCGGATGGGATTATGTAGAACCTGTATTGTTTGGTATCGGATCCGGTATTGTTATAGATTCTCTTCTGAAATATGGTCAGATTAAGGATGATAAGGTTGTCGCTCATTTCCATGAATGGATGGCTGCATCGGGGGGACTTTACCTGAGGAAGATACGTCCGTCCATTGCAACGGTCTTCACGACTCATGCTACTGTATCGGGGCGTTGTATAGCCGGTAATGATATGCCACTATACAGCATCAATGATAATTGGAATATTGATGAACTGGCTTCAAAATTCGGAATATTGGCAAAACACTCTATTGAAAAGGCTGCTGCAAATAATTATGATTGCTTTACAACAATCAGTGAAATTACTTCAGAAGAGTGTGGATATATACTTAAAAAGACTCCTGATTGCATAACCCCTAATGGATTTGAAAAATTAATAGTTCCCTCAGGTGAACAATATGCAAAGAAACGTGAAGAAGCAAGAGCTTTATTGATAAGAACGGCTGAGGTTTCACTGGGTAAAAAAATTTCCTCCAATCCGTTTATTCTGGAGATTAGTGGCCGATATGAATATAAAAACAAGGGTATAGGTGAGTTTATCGATGGAGTTGCAAAAATAGCTCAGGACAATACTATAGATAGGGATATTCTGGTTTATATAATGGTTCCGTCATGGTGTTTGGGACCTCGTACAGATCTCTATGAGATGTTGGAAAACAATGTGGAACCTAATCTCGATGCGCCTGCAAACAACCTGACCCACATTCTTGGAGATTTTGATAATAATCCTATAATCAATCGTTTAAGAAACAAGGGACTATTGGGGAAAGGCGGTAAAGTCAGTGTTATGCTGGTCCCTGCATATCTCAATACAAATGATGGAATCTTCAATAAGAGCTATTATGATCTATTGATAGGAATGGATCTGACAGTACTTCCATCATATTATGAACCATGGGGGTACACTCCACTTGAATCCATCGCATTCGGAATATCTACAATTTCTACAGACCTTACCGGATTTGGACGATGGATTAATTCATTGCATGAGAATCATGAAGGTATTTCTATCATACATCGTACTGATGATAATCAATATGAGGTAGCTGGCGAAATCAAGGATGCAATAACCAAGTATCTTTTGACTTCTGACTCCCGACAGGCTGAAATCATGAAGTCTTCTCAGGCTATTGCTGATAAGGCTTTATGGGAGAATTTCTATAATCATTATCTGGAAGCATATTCCTTTGCGCTTCAGGCTTCAGAACACAGAGTCCCTGAAAAGATAGATGGCGGTCAATCCAATGAACAGGTTACGTTCCTAAGCGAACAGGTTGCTGCAGGCTCATCGCCTAGATGGTATGGTTTTATGATTGAACCTAAGATTCCGGAAATGATGAGACCTCTTGAGGTATTGTCAAAGAATTTATGGTGGAGCTGGAATACCGAAGCTATTGAATTGTTTGAATACATTGATAAAGATTTGTGGGAAGTTGTAGAGTGTAATCCTATATCATTACTTGACAAAACAAGTACATCCAGAATCAATGAACTATCTAAGGATAAATATTTTATAGATAAGATGAATTCTGTATACGCATCATTCAATGCGTATATGTCACGTCCTGTTCCTGAGGAAAAACCAAAAATAGCGTACTTCTCAATGGAATATGGTATTCATGCCTCTTTGAAGATTTATTCTGGTGGTCTTGGAATATTAGCCGGAGACTATTTGAAGGAAGCTTCAGATAAGAATGTCCCTATGGTAGCTGTAGGTTTGTTATACAGATATGGTTATTTCATTCAGAAGGTTTCCTCGCAAGGTGATCAGGAGGCAAACTATGAACCTCAGAATTTCTATAAATTACCTATATCTCCTGTCAGAAATGAAAATGGGGAATGGCTTACTGTAAGTATTATGTTGCCAGGTCGTGATGTTGTTGCCAGAATATGGAGATGTGACGTAGGTAGGACAAAACTTTATTTACTGGATACGGATCATGAAGCCAACCATGCAGAAGACCGTTCTATTACATATCATCTATATGGTGGAGATTGGTATACTAGAATGAAACAGGAACTGCTTCTTGGTGTAGGTGGTATCAGAGCTCTTAATAAACTTGGTGTGGTAGCGGATGTATATCATTGTAATGAAGGTCACGCTGCATTTATCGGTTTAGAGAGGATTCACAATTATGAACAGAATAATGGTCTTTCATTCTCTGAAGCGTTGGAAGTTGTACGTGGTTCATCTCTGTTTACAACCCATACTCCAGTTCCTGCAGGACATGATGCATTTGTTGATGATATCATTCGTCAGTATATGTCCCATTATCCAGAGAGACTTCAGATTACATGGGAACAATTCCTGAATTTGGGTAAGATTCATCCGAACGATTCAAATGAAAAGTTCTCCATGAGTGTTCTGGCATCCAACCTTTCTCAGGAAATCAATGGTGTAAGTATGCTGCATGGAAAAGTTTCCAGAGATATCCTTACCCATATCTGGCCAGGTTATATGTCTTGTGAGTTGGATAATATCGGATATGTAACAAATGGAGTTCACTTCCCAACATGGACATCTGCAGAATTGAAGGATCTTTACACTAAATACTTCGGGTCTGGTTTCGCTCAGAATGGAGACTATAAACTGGATTACTGGAATAAAGTGTATGATATTCCAGACAGGGAATTCTGGGATATCAGATTGTCTCTTAAGAACAGATTGACATCATTGATCAAGAAGAGACTTGAGGACCCTGCTCAATTTAAATTTGATTCTCCATCTCAATTAATCCATGTACGTGAAGCATTAAGACCAGATGTTCTTACTATCGGTTTTGCACGACGTTTTGCGACATACAAAAGAGCATACCTGCTTTTCACTAATCTTGAAAGACTGGATGCTATTGTCAACAATAAAAAATGTCCTGTTCAATTTGTATTTGCAGGTAAGGCTCATCCAGCAGACAAACCAGGTCAGGATCTTATTAAGCGTATTATCGAGGTCTCTAAAATGCCACAGTTTGTTGGTAAGATTGTGTTCCTTCAGAACTATGATATAGAACTGGCCAGAAGAATGGTTCAGGGTGTAGATATCTGGTTGAATACTCCTACACGTCCATTGGAGGCTTCTGGAACATCTGGAGAAAAAGCTGTAATGAATGGTGTCATGCAGTTCTCTGTCCTTGATGGATGGTGGGTTGAAGGTTATAAGGAAGGTGCAGGATGGGCTCTTCCGTTGGAAAATACTTTCCAGGATTCTCACTATCAGGATGAATTGGATGCTGAAATGATTTACAGTACGATTGAAAATGAAATTGTTCCGCTGTATTACAAGGATCTTGATAATGGAATGTCAAAATCATGGGTTACATACATGAAAAATTGTGTGGCTCAGGTTGCTTCCAACTTTACAACTAACCGAATGCTTCAGGATTATGAGGACAGGTATTATGGCAAGCTTTCTGAAAGGCATAAATTTATAGCCGCAAACAATTTCAAGGAGGCTCGTCTGCTTGCAGCATGGAAGCGTAATGTTGCGAAATGCTGGTCAGGTGTCCAAATCTGTAATGTTGAAGTAGCGGATGTTTCCAATAATGGTCTGACAGTTGGTGACAGAATAAATGTATCGGCAAAAGTTGAATTGAATGGTTTAAGACCAGAAGATATCGGTCTTGAATTTGTAGTGTCAAAACCATTTACTGAAGAACAGGAAATAGAAATTGTTAAGTGTCTTCAATTGGATTTTGTCTCAGTTGAAGGAACTCAGGCATTATTCAAGATGGAATATGTTCCTGGCAATTCAGGTGCTTATAATTGTGCACTCAGGGCATATGCAAAGAATGACAAACTGGTCCACAGAACCGATTTCGCTCTTGTAAAGTGGGCATATAAATAATTGAAATTGATTCAGCGGGACCTTTTTAGTCCCGCTGAATTTATCTTTGTATTATGGGAAAAAAACAGGCTTCAATAATACGTTCTATTGTTGATTTCTTCTATTTGGGGCCCTTAAGGATTATTCCAAAGGTCACGTATAGATATGCAGTAGTCGGGGGGATAAATGTCCTGTTCGGAATCGTAGATTATTGGTTCATATTCAACTATATATTATTCCAAAAGGATGTAGACCTCGGATTTATAGTAATATCTGCTCCTACTTCTGCGTTTATTATCAACTTCGTAATCACGTTTATTACAGGATTTTGGTTAATGAGAAATGTCGCTTTTTCTCATAGCAGATTATCCAGCTGGCGTCAGATACTTCGCTATTCGCTGGTTGTCGGAATCAATATTCTGGTAAACTATTTTGGTCTGAAATTCCTTATATCTTTAGGTGTATATCCATCTATTGCATATGCCGTTATTCAGCCAGTTGTTATACTTATTAGCTATCTGCTAAACAGCAGGTACTCCTTCAGGTGATCTGCTATTGTCCAGGCTAATTCATAAAGAGATCGAGATAAAGACATTATCTTGGATTGAATAGATTGATTGTATTTTTCAGCCACAATTAATATTGTCTGATATGAGAACGCAGAATGTCAGAAAACAGGTTGTCTATAGTGTGAAATTTGGGTCAATTCTCCAGTTCCACATTTGGCTATTTTCATTTGGAGTACTTATTCTGCATGACTTCTCTATTCCGTTGTAATCTTTGAAATCAGGACAATTCTCATAAGTTGACAGCCAGTCGTGTATAGGTATTATTGCAAGTGCAGAACTGCTTTGAATGGTACGATTCACAATTTCCCTGCATATTGATGAACCTGCTTTTTCAGGAGCCATTCCATTTCTGCATAGAACATTGCACCAGTAATTCTGAACATCCTTTCTTTCTTCTTTCCACCATTCTTTTATGGGTTTCATATCAAGAGTTGATGTTGTTGAGACACTCATATATGGATACTCATAAACATTTCCAAAACTCTCCTGCCTGTTTTTTGAGATCCTTTCAACTTCAAGGGATAAAATTCCCAGTCTGTTCATAATTTCATGGACATAATCCGGAGTATCGCCAAGGTCCTCAGCGCAAAATAGTAATGTGGATTTTCCAGTTATCATCCGAAGTCTTTCTATTCCGGTCTTTCTCCATAGGTTCTCATTTCTTGAATAATAGAACTGGTCATATAGTCTATTGAAAATATTTTTCTGCTCATCAGACAATATTGAATAGCAGTTTGTGTACTGGGCTGCTATCCTTGGGATGAATTTGTCATCGGTGTTAACAAAAAGACACTCCTCTTGAAGTCGAATAAGCCCATCACGGAGGGATTGCTCATCTGCTTTTCTATCACGGAAATAATTAACAATATCAGCTGGGGTTGACATGCTCTGTTTAAAGCAGTAACTTCCATCAGCTCCTTTCCTGAAAAATTCTCCGAATCGTTTAAAATCATCTCCAAATATTATTTTCAGATATTCTCTTGTAATATATGGCTGAACATCCCTGTTTCTATCAAAGCTGAAGCCTGTCTCTCTGATTTCCTTTTGAGTGTATCCGAGCTGAGGAGAATAGTGACCTTTGATGGAAATGCTGTTACTGTCAGGGATTTCCCATATTCTGAAATATCCAATAATATGATCGATTGAACAGATATCAAAGAACTTATTGATAAAGTTCATTCTTCTATCCCAGTATTTCTTTGAATTTTTCCATCTCAATGAATGGAATGGCCATTTCTGTCCAATAATGCACTGGCCCTCAGGCTCTGAACCAATAGAGTATTCCTTGTTGAATAGATTTGGCGTCTGCCATATTTCCACGCTGTTCTTGGCAATTCCGATAGGAATATTGCATTTAAGCATTACGCCTGATTTTTCTGCGAACTTTTTTACTTCTGTAAATTGCTTGTATGCATGGTACTGTAGGAAAATGTAGAAATATATTTCGTTTTTAATATTGCCATCATTTATCAGATTCTCAACAATTGTGTCCGAATATGTTGAAAATGATTCCCAGCAAGTATAGTCGTTTGAGTTATATTTGTCAGTAAAATAACAGAACAAGGCATAAGGAATAAGCCATTCGCTCTCTTCTCTAAGAAAATGTTTGAAGTCTTTACTGTTTATTGTCTTGTTTCCATCCTGATTGTATATTGCCCTAAAATAATCCCATTTTATTGACAAAACATCATCCCACTCAACATACTGGGAATAGTTCAACTGGTCACTTCTGTCAGCGATGGAGTGTGCTATTTCAACATCTTCCAATACACCCATTTTGTCCAGACATATGTATACAGGATTGATTGCAGAAACAGAGGCAATTTGATATGGATCAGGATTCTTTAAAGTATCATTAATCGGAAGTAATTCAACGACTTTATGCCCTTTTGATATTATTTTTTTAATTAATAGTTTCAAGGAATTGAAATCTCCAATACCATTGTCGGATGAACTTCTAAGAGAAAACAATGGAGTTGAGATTCCTGTTGCTTTTCTTCCGCCCCGGAACCATATTGTAGAAAGTGGATGTGATATCCTATTATCTCCGATTTCCCAGGTAACATTCTTCCCGGAATCAATAATAATCAGTTTCCACTGTTCACATTCTTTAATAATCAAATCGGCCGAAAAGTAAAAGGGTGATATTCGGGTAAGTTCCCTGGCTCCATCAGGTGACCAGTTGCCAAGACGCTTGCTATCTCCAGCAATCAGGACTCTTTCATCAGGCTCAACCCATGGAACAAATACCTTTATCATAATTTCCCTTTATCCTCTATTTTGGATTTAACATATTTTTTCAGTTACTATCCAAATGATTATGGTTTGTTATATTGTCTGTTGAAGTCCATCCAATGTAATCTCAGCTGCAATCTTGTCAATGATTGCCTTGACTGTCGAGTCAATTTTACTTCCTTCTCTATAATCTGTCGGACAAACAAAATTTACTCTATGGTCTTTTATCAGACGTTGCATGGATTCTGTGTTTTTCTGACTTTCAGGATTGTATACAGCAATTGCATATCCTCTTTTTTCCTTTACAAGTCTCATACAAGGAATGTCTGTTGTCCCATCTCCTATGTAGATCATTCTTTCAAATGGAATAGGACGTTGCTCTTCGGGGAAGAATTCATTTATTTTTTTTGAATCTGCAACTTCATCAATTCCCTTGTTGATCTTAAAAATGAATTGAGTCTTGTTTGTGTAATTTACTGCTACTGCTGGCCAGTAGGCAACACCATCTACATTATAGAAGAAAGTACATGCATAAATATGCTTAAAGTATCTTGCAATTGAAGTTCCTTCAATCATTTCCTTCAATCCAGAAGAATTTATGTAATGTTCTACTTCAAGTCCTCTTTCCTTTGCGTATGCATTGATTCTATTGAACCATTCCTGGACTCCTTCAAAGAATTTTACTTTTTTACCATAGTTGACAAATGTTTCACGTCTGATGGAAAGTCCGGCCTTATTGGATTCCGTAATCATTAGACTTAAATAACTAAGAATCTGATCTGAATCAGTGGATTCAGATAGTTTGCTTGCTCTTTCCCAGAACTGGGCAGGGGTGTATCCAAGCTGGGGAATAAAATCATATTCCTGCATATTTCCAGCTGATAAGGTCCCATCAAAATCATAGATGAGAGCCATCTTTTTAAGGCTTTTCATAAACTGTTAGTTTGAATAATAATGATTTGAATGCCTGAAATAGTGTCTCTATGTATCTCTTTCTTAGATTACCTGCAATGGTTGATGAATACTTCAAATATTCGTTTGATTCTTGGAACTGTCAGGGCATCTCTTTCTGGATGTCCCTGGATACCAAGGGCAAAGGTGTGATTCTTGTATTCAATGACTTCAACAATACTGTCCTTTGAATATGCTGCCACAGAAACACCTGGGCCCAGGCGTGAAGGATCTACAGCCTGATGATGAGTGGATACTATAGAATCCAGTATTTCACCTTGTGCTATGTCTGACAGCCATTTTGAGTCTTTTTCAATAAATAAATCATGTCTGCTGCCAGCATGTCTTATCCCTTTGGATAGAACCCTGTTATGTACTGAATCTATAACTTCTGTAATATCCTCAGGTAAGCTATTGGTACCATGGTATGTTGGCACATCCTGAATCAATCCTCCGCCAAGTGCCACATTCATGGCCTGACATCCCCTGCATATTGCAATCATCGGAATGTTATCCCTGATTGCTTTTCTAATCATCAGAATATCGCAAGTATCCCTTTGGTCGTACCAACCTATGGATCCGCATGGATACGCTTTTTCCCCGTACCATTCAGGGTTGACATCTTCACCTCCAAGGAAAATAATTCCGTCTATTCCCTTCATAAGGGAGTCAATTGCAATACTATCCGTGGTGAGTGGAATGTATTTTGCAATTCCGCCCAGAGAATCAACAATACTTCCAAGGAATCTTTGTCCACTGTTTCCAAGTTCAAGGTTTGTAGGACTGATTCCGATAACAGGAACTTTCTTTGAACATCCGACAACCAGTAATACTGTAAACATAACTGGCAGTACTATATTTACTGCCGACATGTGAATTCTTTTCATGACTAGAATTGTTTTTTTACTATTTGCAAATTTAGGTAACTATTCAGTACCTATGCCCAATATCAGAAGTAGACCTCTTTCTGGAATGTTTCCTTGATACATTGATGGCTGTTTTATCCAGGTACTGAATTGTTACAAATTTAGTCTAAAATTCAGAGTCATCAACTTAATTTACGCTATATTTGTAAATTAAACTATACAAAAGTAACCTTTTATGTTCAAGACATATCTTAGAATCCTTAGTTTTGGGAAACCATACTCGTTATATGCGCTTCCGTATTTTTTCTGTACACTTTTTCATGCGATATTCAATGCCGCAACATTTGGTATGCTGATTCCTATTATTTCGGTAATGGTAGATGGCGTCGGAATGGTTCAGAATGTACAGGTACTCCCAGATTTTGCATTTACACAGCAATGGTTTGATCAATTTTTTAACTGGATTGTTATGAAGGTTTTCGGCAACTATTCAGTTAAGGATCTTTTTATGGTTCTTGCCATTATTACTGTCATTATTTCATTCCTTTCAAATTTGTTCAGATATCTTTCTCAGAAAATTATGGAGAATCTGAGAATTCATACAGTGGAACAAATGAGAAATGAGGTCTATGATAATGTTATGGGACTTCAGGTTTCATTTTTCAGTAATGCCAGAAAAGGTGATATTATGAGCCGTATTACTTCCGATGTTCAGGTAGTACAGTTTTGTGTGACAAATACACTGCAGGTAATATTCAGAGAACCTCTTCTTATTGGCTCATATATATTTATTCTGATTTTTATTTCATGGCAGCTGACATTGTTTACTGTAGCGGTTTTGCCTTTTATTGCGCTTTTTATCGGTTATATTGTAAAACGCCTTAGACGTTCTGCCACAGAAGGGCAACAATCATTTGCAGAGATGGTGAGTCTGTTAGACGAGTCTCTGGGAGCAATCAAAACAATAAAGGGCTATAATTCCACTGAATATGTTAAAACCAAATTCCGCATTGGCAATACTGAGTATTCAGATATCCAGAGGGTTATTGCAAGAAGACAGCAACTGGCATCTCCTATGAGTGAGTTTCTTGGCATCTCTTCTCTGGCATTTATTCTTGTATATGGCGGTTCTCTTATTCTTGATGGTTCTCTGGATACAGCAGAATTTATTACTTACCTTGGAGTCTTCTCCCAGGTGACACGACCTGCAAGAGCAATAACTGATGCCATAGGAAATATTAATCAGGGTATAGCTGCCGGTGAAAGAATCCTCTCTTTGCTGGATATCAAGCCTGAGATTAAGGATAAACCTGATGCAATCGAACTTAAATCCTTTGAAAAGGGAATTGAGTTCAGGAATGTTTCTTTCAGTTATGATGAAGATAGGGAAGTTCTGCATAATATCAGTTTTTCAATACCGAAAGGTAAGACGGTTGCCCTTGTCGGTGCTTCCGGTGGTGGAAAATCTACAATTTCCGATTTAATACCAAGGTTCTATGATCCACAGTCTGGTAAATTGATGATTGATGACCGTGATATCAAGGATTATTCATTGTCGTCTATCAGAAAATTTATGGGAATAGTTGCACAGGAAACCATACTGTTCAATGATACTATTGAAAATAATATCAGGATGGGCAATACTGAAGTCTCAAGGGAACAGATAATTGAAGCAATCAAGATTGCGAATGCCTATGATTTCATAAAAGATCTTCCTGATGGACTTGACACAAACATAGGAGACAGGGGGACCAAACTTTCTGGTGGCCAGAG
>DCHP01000010.1:14941-46971 GCA_002315675.1 Rikenellaceae bacterium UBA1749
GATACTGAGAGTGAAAGATTGGTACAGGATTCCCTGGCAAATCTGCTGAAGGGTAGAACATCTCTTGTTATTGCCCATCGTCTCAGTACAATCCAGAGTGCAGATTGCATTTATGTGGTTGATGAAGGTGAGATTAAGGAGTCGGGAACTCATGAACAACTGCTTCAAAAAGGAGGCATCTATTCCAAGCTAATAGAAATGCAGCAATTGTAATTACGATGTATTATGGACAGACTATTGAATGTTCTGGCACTTCTGATGCTGATTGTTTGTACTGATATCGTTTCAGCTCAAAAGATTGTTGCTGGATCAGATATCCCTACGATTAAGAGTATGAAGGATAATATCGTATGGTTGAATGGTCAGCCGGAATCTGAAAAATATCAGATTATTGATTTCTATGAACCTGTCAACAGGTCATGCGTATCAAATGTTAAAAGACTGCTGAATCTGATTAACGGGAGAGAGGAGAGGCTTAATATTATTATTCTTACGAAGGAATCAGGCAAGGATATTCATGAGTTTGCTAAGTCTGTGGATGGTAAGTTGTTTATCGGTATTGATACAACCGGAAACGGATATTTTGAAAAATGTTTTGTCAAGTATCTACCATACACCCTCTTTGTCGATAATAGGAATAAGCTGATCTGGCATGGATTTCTCTGCTCGTTGTCCGATGAAACTATTGATGTCAATATCAGCGATATGGAAATCAAGGAATAGATTAGAACAACACTTTTCTTTTAGGGATTTACACTTGTTGTTCCCTGTATGATATTGTATATGATGCCATATGACAATGGCCGTAACTGAGTTAAACTTTTGGTGCTTTTGTTTGTCCATATATGAGCATACTTGAGAAAGTCCAAATGTTGAGAAGCACCCCTATTGTAGAGGCCTATACTAGTGGTACAAACGGCAAAGTATACTTACTTTTTCAAGCAGACTCATATATTGATTCTTGATTAAATACAGGAACAGTATACGGCTTGAAACAATATTGATGATATACACGATAGTACTCATATGAATAATATGTTGTAAGGGAATTGAGATGAAATATATTTTCTAATGATTGTTTTCAAGTAGAAGAAGAGATAAATTTAATTGTAGCCAAAGATGTCCAATTCCAGTGAAAAAGAAATATTAAGACTTCTGTCCGACATCCAGACCAGAGAACAGGGTTTTAATATGGTTGTGGAAAAATATTCCAAGCGTGTATACTGGACAATACGTCGAATGGTTGTCTCTCATGATGATGCCGATGATGTTCTACAGGAAACTTTTATCAAATTCTGGACATCGTTGGAAACATTCCGGGGAGAGAGTTCGATTTATACCTGGATATATAGAATTGCCGTAAATGCTGCGACAAACTTTCTGAAAGCCAGGAACAGGTATCTTGCAACAGATGTCGATTCCTCAGAATTCTTCAGAAAGATGGAGGCTCCTGATGAATTGTTTGATGGAGATGCTATTGAGAAAGCATTGCAGGGCGCAATTGCCAAACTGCCTACAAAGCAGCAGATGGTATTTATGTTAAGATATTACGATGAGATGAGTTACGCTGATATGTCACAGGTGCTGGGAACCTCAGAAGGTGCTTTGAAGGCGTCTTATCATATTGCAGCGCAAAAGATTGAGAAGGAAGTTAAACTTTCATTAATTGAATCTGTCTAATAATCAAATAAATACAAAAATGAAACAGAACGTTGATCATAGAGCAGGATATAGAGTGCCGGATGGTTACTTTGAAGACTTTGCCGCAAGAATGTCAACTATGGTGGCTAGTGGTGCCTTAGTGGATGGTTCGTCATCTGCATTAACAACAATTTCTATGTCATCCACTGCAACTATTGCCGCTCCGGGAAGAAGATTTTTCAGAATGGCAATTGCAACAGCTGCTTCAATTGCCGCCATTTTTGTAATATCCATTGGAATTTTTCATTACTCAGAATCTAAAACTCCAATGTCCATGATTATGGAGATGTCCACGGATGAATTGATTACCAGTTATTTCGGAGCGACTGAGAATGATGTAATAGATTATTACTATCTTCCCTCAAATGAAGATTCAGACGTTAAATCTTCAGATGATATATTGAATTATATATCAAACTCCGGAAATATCAATGTTTATGCCTTACTTGAAAACTAATTACAGCTATGAAACGTATTTTTACTTCTTTGATCACAGTTTCACTAATATCTCTTATTGCGTGTAATTCTGTCCCTGAACCAAACAAACAGGAAGATATCCCAATGCCCCCCGAAGTATCTCAGCAGCACCCGGGACCTGATATGTCAGGTAATCGTAATGATAATCAAAACAGACCAATTTTTTCCGGAAAGGAAAATCTTCCTGACGATATGAGCAGGAAGGAGCAGATGGAGCAGATTCGTATGCAGAAAATTGCGTACATGACTCAGGAGCTCAATTTGACAGTGGAAGAAAGTCAGGCTTTCTGGCCTGTTTACAATAATTACTGGGATGCCTTTATGAAACTTCAGCATGAACAATTCAAAGCAAACAAGACCATTGAAAAGCAAGAATCACCTTCTCTTTCAGATGTTGAGCTACTGGCAAGTTTCTATGCCAAAAGGGCTGAAATAATCAATTACTGGGGTCAGGAATTTTCAAAAGTAATTCCTGAAAATAAGGTGGTAAAAGTGTTTGTAGCCGAGGAACGTTTCAAGAATTATCTCTTGAGAAAAGGTCCATGGCGACCAAATAGTCAGCAACCACAGCAACCACAGCAACCACAGAAATAGCGATTTGTATTTGATAGCCATTTCCCTGTTGACATATGATTCGGGCCTGGCAGAAATGATTTGGCGATATTACGTTAAATACCCCCCTACAATGCTGTATTTGTAGGGGGGAATTTTTGTGATATGGCTATGTCCGGCTTACTCAATGAACAGGACGAGTCCCTTGAGGTATTGCCCTTCTGGATGATATATATTGACAGGATGGTCTGCGCCTTGAGTCATGCGATGTAATATGCGGACCTGTCGTTTTGCAATCTTTGCTGCTGAGAAAATTGCCTCCTGAAACTTTTCTGAGCTGACAGCCTGAGAACATGAAAATGTGAAAAGCAGACTCCCAGGTTTCAGTTTGCTCATAGCCCTTGCATTTAATCTCTTGTAACCTTGAAGAGCATTTGAAATAGCACTCTGGTGTTTTGCGTATGCAGGTGGATCCAGTATGATCAGATCAAAATCTCCTTCGTCTATACCTGCAAGAAGGTCCATAGTATCAGAAACTGTTTCTTTATGGGACTTTTTATCAAACCCATTTAATTCTATATTGTCATGAGCAAGCTGTACTGCTTTTTCAGAACTGTCAACAGATTCACAGTATGTTGCTCCAGCAGCCAGTGCATAGACCGAAAAACCTCCCGTATAGCAGAATGTATTCAAGACTCTTTTCCCTTTTGCATATTTTGAAAGTAACTGTCTATTGTCTCTTTGATCGAGGAAAAAACCGGTCTTTTGTCCACCGAGCCAGTTTGCCATGAACTCATGTCCATTTTCGGTCATATTGGTCGCTATGACCACTCCTTGTCTTTGGAATAGATATCCATCCTTTGGCTCAATGCCGCTTGTCTGTGGCAGTGTTCCCTTGCTTTTGTCATAAACAGCATCAATACTGTTTCCAAGAACCATGCATATAGCTTCCTGAATATATTTTCTGCACAAATACATTCCTGTAGAGTGACATTGGATTACTGCAACCTTGTCATAAATATCAACAACAAGTCCAGGAAGGGAGTCTCCTTCACCATGAACCAGTCGATATGCATTTGTTTCCTTTGACGGAAGCCCCGAGGCTTTTCTGACTGATAACGCGGAATTAATTCTTTTGGCCCACCAGTTCAAGTCAATTTCCTCATCTGTAAATGATAGGACTCTGACGGCGATTGATCCGATAGATGAATGACCGATTGCAAGGAAATTGCCATCGCTTGATTCAACACGTACGATATCTCCATCTTCAACTTCGCCTGTTGCAGAATGTATGGCTCCGGAAAATATCCACGGATGATGACGTAAAAGACTGTCCTCCTTGCCTTTTTTGAGTTTGATAGTTACCATTGATTTTATCAGTTTGTTTTGTTCAGGAATCCGAGACTTAAAGATTCTCGTTAAGTCTCTTGTATATTTTAAGACAGACCCATGCATCTGTAGCAGCATACATCTGTTGTGCGTCTGTTAATTTTTTAGCTTCCCAATTACTGAGTCTCTGCGCTTTGCTGACTTTTTCCCCTAGGACTATGGCTGACATTTTTCTGACTGAAAGCTCCTTGATGCCAAATATAGGTACTATTGATTGCAGATCAATAAATCCTGCAGGGATAAATTTACCTGCAGATTTCTGAAGGCCTTTAATATCATCCCTTACTGCAGCCCCAATTTTTTTTATATCAGGTGATGCAAGAATGTTAAGCATTTTATGAGATAACTTCAGTTGTCTGATTCTGAACAGAAATGCAGTATCTTCCGTTGAAAGTTGAAGGAGCGAGGTTTTGTAACTTATGCCTTTTGTAAAAGATGGTCGTGTCTCTGTATCAAATCCTACCATTTCTGCTTCTGAAAGAACCTTCTCAGCCATATGCATGGTTGCATAGGAATTAACAACGACGATTCTGCCATTGAACTCTGCATATGGCAGAATTGCCAGTTCCTCAGTTGCTATGGTCTCCGGGTATTGCATTCTGGTACTGAAGTTTCGTGTTTTACAATTAACCGAGGACTGGAGTTTCTCTCCAATCCCCGGTTCTATTCTTGTGAATACTCAGACCTGTTTTAAAAAAGTAACTGCTAATGATAGTTGTCACTATTAGTATATAAACTTTTATGGCAGGAATTAAACTTTTTCGGTCTAGAACTCAGCGTTCTTTGGAGTACGAGGGAATGGAATAACATCGCGGATGTTTGCCATACCTGTTATGAAAAGAATAAGTCTTTCAAAACCAAGACCAAAACCACTATGAGGTGCAGATCCGAATTTTCTGGTATCAAGATACCAGCTCATAGCCTCAGCAGGTACTCCCATCTCGTTCATTCTGGTTAGTAGTTTGTTATAGTCTGCCTCACGTTCGGAACCTCCGATTATTTCCCCAATCTTAGGGAACAGGACATCCATTGCTCTGACAGTTTTGCCGTCATCATTCTGTTTCATGTAGAAGGCTTTGATCTCTTTAGGATAACCAGTTAAAATAACCGGACGTTTGAAATGCTGTTCAACAAGGTAACGTTCATGTTCACTCTGAAGATCCAGCCCCCAACTTACCGGATAATCAAATTTGACACCACTTTCCATAAGTATGCGGATACCTTCAGTGTAGTCAAGTCTTACGAAGTCGTTTGACACTACAAATCTGAGTCTCTCTGTCAGTTCATTGTCATACATCTTCTCAAGGAATGCCAGATCATCAGCACAATTGTCCAGAGCATATTGTACAAGGTATTTCAGGAACTCTTCAGCAAGATCCATATTGTCTTCAATATCCATGAATGCCATCTCAGGTTCTATCATCCAGAACTCGGCAAGGTGACGCGGGGTATTGGAATTCTCAGCACGGAATGTAGGACCGAAAGTGTAAATCTGTCCTAATGCCATGGCTCCAAGCTCTCCTTCCAGCTGCCCGGAAACAGTAAGATTTGTATGTCTGCCAAAAAAGTCTTCGTTATAATCAACTTTGCCGTCTTCTCCAAGTGGCGGGTTTTCTTTGTCCAGTGTTGAAACGGAAAACATAGCTCCGGCACCTTCAGCATCTGATGCTGTAATCAGTGGAGTATGCCAGTAGAAGAATCCATGGTCATTGAAGAATTTATGAATTGCAAATGCCATTGCATGACGGATACGGAAAACTGCTCCAAATGTGTTTGTCCTTGGACGAAGATGAGCTATTTCCCTTAAGAATTCCAGAGTATGCCCCTTCTTCTGTAGTGGATATGTGCTATCACATGTTCCGTATACTGTAATATTGTTTGCTTGTATTTCAACGCTTTGACCGGAAGCTGGAGATTCAACCAGTGTCCCTTCAACGGCAATACTTGCACCTGTTGTTATATTCTTCAGAAGTTCCTCGTCAAAATTGGTGCATTCTGCAACCACCTGTACATTTTTTACTGTGCTACCATCATTAAGCGCAATGAAATTAACAGATTTATTACCACGTTTAGTCCTGACCCAGCCTTCTACAAAGACTTCACGGCCGACCTCGGTGCTACGGAGCACATCTACTATTTTTTCTCTTTTTCTCATGATTAAACAAAATAATATGCAAAAATAGTGAATTTTGATAACTTTGCTAATCTATAAGGAGTTAAGTTATGTTTTTTAAGGATGTAATAGGTCAAAGGCAACAATTAGATTACCTGATAGATAGTATTAACAGTGGGAGAATTGCTCATGCCCAGATAATTTCCGGACAGGCTGGATATGGTGGTCTGACAATTGCCCTTGCTACTGCATCATATATTTTTTGCAGACAGAAATCTGAAGATTCCTGCGGCTCTTGTCCAGAATGCTATAAAACACATTCCCTGCAGCATCCAGATTTTCTTCTGATATTTCCTGTAGGAAGTGATTCAGCATCTTCTTCGGATAAACTTCTTTCAGTGGATTTTATGCCGGAATTCAGGGAGCTGGTTACAGAAACAGGTGGTTACTTCACATTTGAGGATTATAAATTAAAGATTGGACTGGAGAAAAAACAGGCTCAGATTAGAGTGGCGGAAGCTGAATCGCTTCTTAGAACAATGAGTCTCAGTGCATTTCAGGGTGGATGGAGAGTTGTTGTAATTTATCAGCCGGAAAAAATGAATGCAGAAACTGCGAACAAACTTCTAAAGCTTATTGAGGAACCTCCCTTAAAGACAGTTTTCTTTTTGGTAACAGAACAGTACGGCTCAGTCCTTCCAACCATAAAATCACGTTGTCAGTTGTTGAGACTTCCACCTTTGAAGATGGAAGATATATCCTCTGCCCTTCAGACTCGTTTTGGTTTGTCTTCGGAGAAATCTGATGAAATAGCACATCTGTCAAGAGGGAATTGGTGTCGTGCAGTACAGATCAAGGACAACAATGAAGCAATGAAAGAATTTCACAATCAGTTTGTTTCTCTTATGAGGCTATGCTGGAAAGGGAACTTTGTTGATATCTTTGACTGGGCTAATGAAGCGTCATCACTTGGGCGTGAATTCCTGGGGAGATTTGCAGACTATTCAATACAGATGTTGAGGGATAGTTATGTGCAATCACTTGGAGAATCGGAATTGAACCTCTCCTTTGGCGAAGACCGTGCATTTATTGAAAAATTTGCACCATTTGTAAATGAGAATACTGTAGAACCTCTGGTAAACGAATTTTCCATGATGAAAAGGGATGTGCTGATGAATGGTAATTCCAGTATAGTTTTGTCTCATTTTGCGCTTACAGTTTCCAAGATATTCTCAATGAACAGGAAGAAATAGCAGACCATTCTTCTATGTTTTCTTACGCATAATCAAATCAGTCCGATAATGATAAACTATGTTCTTCTGCTTGGAAGTAATCTCGGCAATTCAAGATACTATCTATGTCAGGCAATGCTTGAAATAGGGAATAATGTCGGGCCCATTCTTCGCAAAAGTGAAATCCTTATTACAGATCCAATAGGTGAAGGTGTTCGTAATCGTTTTCATAATCAGGCTGTGATTGTCAGGACAGAACTCGATCCTGAATCACTTCTTGACAGGATTGAAGATATTGAGAGAAAGCTTGGACGCAAAAAGCAATCAACTTCGGATTGGAATAACGAAGGACGTGTTTATGAAGACAGGACGATTGATATTGACATTGTCATGATGGATGTCAAAGGGGAAAACTGCTATGATGATCGTTGGAGTTCTGAAAGGTTGCTCATTCCTCATAAAGCTATCAGCACCCGTCCATTTGTAAAAACCCTTCTATCCTCTTTGTCTGTAGGGAAATTTTGATTTTAGAATAGATATTTAAAATTGTTAACTTTGTGGCGATTTCATTTAATGTTGCTATTCAACAAGATATTATAGACTATTGTTTTAGATTCATTAATTTGCAGCGATGAGACAGGTATATTTTTACAATACACTTAAGAGAGATAAACAGGAATTTCATCCTATCCATGACCCTCATGTCGGTATGTATGTGTGTGGCCCTACTGTATATGGGGATCCGCATCTGGGTCATGCAAGGTCTGCTATAACTTTTGATCTGATTTTCAGACTTCTCAAGTATGTAGGATATAAGGTCAGATATGTCAGAAATATTACAGATGTTGGACATCTGGTAGGTGATGCTGATAGTGGAAATGATAAGATTGCCGAGAAGGCCAAGGCCGAACAGCTTGAGCCAATGGAGGTTGCCCAATATTATGCCAACAGGTATCATGAATTTATGGCAAAGATGGGTGTCCTGTCTCCGTCAATTGAACCTCTGGCTTCCGGTCATATAATCGAACAGATTGATCTTGCGAAGAAAATTCTTGATGCCGGTTTTGCGTATGTTTCAGAGGGATCTGTATATTTCGATGTTAAAAAATATGCGGAGACATACAAATATCATATATTGAGTGGCAGAAATCTTGATGATATGGTCAGCGGAGGACGCTCGGATGATTATATGTCAGAAAAACATTTTGTTGCAGATTTTGCACTTTGGAAAAAGGCTGCTCCGGAACATATTATGAGATGGCCGTCTCCATGGAGTGATGGTTTCCCCGGGTGGCATGCCGAATGTTCTGCGATGAGTGCAAAATATCTCGGTCGTGAGTTTGATATTCATGGAGGTGGAATGGATCTTATGTTTCCTCACCACGAATGTGAAATTGCTCAGACTACTGCAGCGTATGGAACTTCCGGTGCACGCTGGTGGATTCACAACAATATGATTACCATCAATGGCAAGAAGATGGGTAAATCCTACAACAATTTCATTACCCTTGAGCAGTTCTTTAAAGGAGATCATCAATTATTGCCTCATGCATACTCTCCTATGACGATTCGTTTCTTTATTCTTCAGGCACACTATCGTTCAACCCTGGATTTTTCTGCTGAAGCTCTTGATGCTGCTGAAAAAGGTCTTGACAGACTTTCCAAGGCTTTTGCTTCCATCGAAAAGATAATTGTAAGTGAAAATAGTACTCTCGACGGAGCTCCGGCAATACTGTTTGATAAGATGGTTGACGCTATCTGCGATGATGTCAATTCGCCTGTTGCCATTTCATATATGTTTGATGCAGTAAAACAGATTAATTCTGTTATTTCGGGTGAATCAAAAGCCAGTGCCCAGGATGTGGAATCATTCCGCAAGATGAGGGATGATGTTTTCAGTACACTTCTTGGTCTTCAGACGTTGTCGGAGGATAATTCTGCAGATAAGCTGTCTGCAGCCATGGATGTGATTCTTGATTTAAGATTGAAGGCAAGGTCGGCCAAAGACTGGACAACATCTGATTTCATTAGGGATTCCCTTGCAAAGGCTGGAATAAAGATAAAGGATTCAAAGACCGGCTCTGATTGGGAGATAGATTAATATCCATGGAAGTTAATACCCGTAAAAGGTATTAAGAGTAGCGTACAAAAAACAATAACAAGCACTCCTGTCTTAACGGCAGGAGTGCTTGTTATCATCGTTTCTCTTTCAGTCTGTACACTTCATTCCGTACCATTTTCACCGTTTCAGAGACTTTTTTCCCTTTGTCAGGCGTGATAGCCTTGCCAATATATATTGTTATCTGTTTTGTTGTGGGGTAGAACATTTCATGTGGGAGAAGAAGCATCTCTATGTTGAATCTGATATGAAGTGCCTTTCTTAGTCTTGCAATCAAGTAGAATTTCAAGGAGTTTCTCCCATCAAAATATACAGGAACAATGACCCTGTCAGTCTCAATAGCCTTGGTAATAAAATTTTTTTTCCATTCGATGTCCTGAATTTTCCAGTTAATCAGTCTTGAACAAAGCCCAGCAGGAAATGTTACAATCTGACTATCCGACCGGTATGCATTTTCCATAACATGACTGGATTCAGAGCTTTGCCTGCCATGCTTGTTTACAGGGATAAATAGCGGGCGAAGAGGTGTCAGGTTCATTAACAGGTCATTGACAATCAGTTTTACGCCGTTTTTGCAGTGATTGGACAGGGAATGTATCAGAATCAATCCGTCAAGACCTCCTAGTGGATGATTTGACGCAAAAACGCATCTTTCATCCGGAATGTTCTCGACTCCGATAATTCTGTATTCTGCCCCCGTGTATTTTATCGACTTCTCAGCAAACTCAAGGGGTGTCTCATTCTGATATCTGTTCAGAAGGTAATTCAAATCATCAATATGAATTACTTTTGATAGGAAATTTATAAGCCATTTCGGAATTTTTTCAGCTATTGTTGCATTTTTTGATGCAAAAACAGTTCTAAGATCCAAAGGGTAATATTCTTTCAAGGACATCTTCCCAAATATTAAACGTTTTCAAAACAATAATCCCCCAAATGTAATACTTTGGGGGAATATGTCTGATATGCATTCAATTGTATTGTCATTCTGGTCTTGTCTTCGATCCAGCAGAACTTCGCTTCGTTTAGAAATGGATTCCGCTAAAAAGGGATTCCGTCGCTACTTGGCGCGATAGTACTGATCTCTTCATTTTCTGAAGAGACAACCTGGGTGTTTCTGTATGAATCCGGTTGACGTACAATACGGACTTCGTCAGCATGAATTTCATAATATGTCCGTTTTGCCCCATTTTCATCAGTGCGTTCGCGTGAACGTATTTTCCCTTCAATGAATAGGGTTGTGCCTTTTCTGATGTATTTTTCAGCAAATTCGGCCTGCACCCTCCAAAGTATGACATTATGCCATTCGGTGTGCTCCTTGCGTTCTCCTGAAGCATTATACTTTTCTGTTGTAGCCAAACGGATTCTTGCAACTTTAACACCACTCTCAAGTGATCGGATCTCAGGGTCGGAACCTGTGTTTCCGATTAAAAATACCTTATTAACCATGTCTATAAATAAATATTATAGTGCAATTTAATAAATAAAAATTATTTTGAAAAATAAATAATTATCTTTGTTAAATATGAATAAAAATAAGAAAATGAATTTCGGAAAAACATTTTTTGCATGTCTTCTGGCAGTAATAGTTGCATCAATTATAGGTTTTATATTCAGTCTGATTATTTTCTTTTCAGTTGCAGGAGCTATTGCTTCTCTTGATTCTGAAGCAGATATTTCTGTAAAGGACAATTCTGTATTGAAGATTTCCACAAATTCCATTATTTGCGAGAGTATCGATACGGATCCGTTCAGTATGATAGATTTCAATTCATTCAAGATAGTAGATAAATGTACGATTCTAAATGCCGTCAATGCAATAACCAGTGCGGCTGAGGATCCAAGTATTGCAGGTATTGTAATTGAGGGCGCCGCAGATGGCGGAACATTGTCGCAGGATCATGTATATCAACTTCGTAAGGCTCTGGAAAAGTTTCATAATGAGTCAGGGAAATTCATTCTGGCATATGGCGACAATTTATCAGTAACTGACTATTGGTTGAGTTCAATAGCAGATGATATATATGTTAATCCTCAGGGAACAGTTGAATGGATAGGTCTGTCAGGACAACTGATGTTCTTTAAGGATGCACTTGATAAACTTGGAATAGAACCACAGATATTTCGCGTAGGTAAATATAAAAGTGCGGTTGAACCATTTATGCGCTCTGAAATGAGTGATGAGAATCGCATCCAGAACGAGGAAATGCTCAAATCTATCTGGAGTGTAATTGTGAATGATGTTTCTGAATCCAGAGAAATTGCTCCTGAAATTCTGAACGGGTATGCCGATAATCTTACAATTGTAAGTCCTGAAGATGCGCTTTCTTGTCAGATGGTTGACAGTTTGTCCTATAAGAATGATTTTCTTGATAAGGTTTCAAAGCTGGTTGATGCCAAGAAATCATCAGATATAAATTTCCTGACTCTTTCCAATTATTCCAAAATACGTTCTTTGGATAGTAAATATTCTTCATCCAAGATCGCTGTTCTTGTAACTGAGGGTGAAATGGTTAATTCGAAGTCTTCAGGAACTCAGAGTATTGTCGGGCAGGAATTAGCAAATCAGATAGATGAGTTACGTGCAGATAGCTCAGTTAAGGCTGTTGTACTGAGAATCAACTCTCCTGGTGGCAGTGTAATGGCTGCTGCTACAGCGTACAACAGTATGTTGAAACTGAAAGAGGTCAAGCCTGTTGTTGTCTCCATGGGAACATATGCGGCCTCTGGAGGATATTATGTCAGCGCACCTGCAGATGCCATTGTTGCCTCTCCTGTCACACTGACAGGATCCATTGGCGTGTTTGGTATGATTTTCAATGTAGGTAAAGCTGTCAAACAGATACTTGGCGTAAATATTCAGTCTATCTCGACAAACGCAAATGGTGCTATGAGTATGGTGGAACCATTGAATGAAACTCAAAAGACTTTTATTCAGAAGAGTATAGAGAAAGTATACAAGGAATTTGTTACTCTTGTCTCTGAAGGTAGGAATATGAGTTATGAGGAGGTGGATAGTATTGCTGGTGGCCGTGTGTGGACAGGTGCAATGGCAAGTCAAATAGGTCTGGTTGATAAAATTGGTACAATTCAGGATGCAATTGAACTGGCTGCAGAGAAATCAGGAGTCTATGATTATAAAGTATCCGTATTCCCTAAGGGTTCAGATGATTTCTTCTCCCAGATGATGTCTGGGATATCAGCCAATGTAAGATCTTCCATTCTTGGTTATCCTGCTTCCCAAACCATTGAAAAAATTAGGGAAGACCTAATATCAAAGCAGGGAGTTCAGGCATTGATGCCATATTGTATTGAAATTAAGTAAGGTTGTTTTGATGCGATTTATACGTACCATATTATTTGCTCCTCTTTCATGGATATATGGAAGTGTTGTTGCTGTACGTAATTGGCTGTATGATTCCGGACTTAAGGACATCTATATACCTGATATTCCAGTTGTATCAATTGGCAATATTACTGTGGGAGGGACTGGGAAAACTCCTTTTGTTGAGTATCTGATTGAATTTTTAAGTTCATATTATGAAGTTGCTGTACTATCCCGTGGGTATAAAAGAAAAACCAAAGGTTTTATTCTTGCCGATGATGACAGTAATTTTAGGATAATAGGGGATGAACCATCCCAGATCAAAATGAAGTTTCCTTCCATCAATGTCGCTGTATGCGAGGATAGGGTTGAGGGAATCAAACGCTTGAGGGAACTATGTCCATCGGTAGAATTGATAATACTGGATGATGCGTTCCAGCATCGTAGTGTTCAGCCATGGCTGGATATTGTTCTGATGGATTACAACAGGCCTATTTATGATGATTATATGCTGCCTCTTGGGACATTGAGGGACCTTCCTAATCAATTGCCAAGAGCTGAAATTGTTGTTACCACGAAGTGCTCTAAAAACCTGCCACCATTTGAACAGAAGGTTGTAAATAAATATTTGAATCTTCTTCCTTATCAGACATTGCTTTTTACGCGGATTTCATATTCCGATCCTGTCCTGCTGTTCCCTTCTTCAGAGGACAAGGAATTGTCACCTGTTGAATTTGGCAAGGATACACCAGTATTTGTAATGACAGGAATTGGGAATCCTGATCCACTGATAGAACATATTAGTGATAAATATACTCTTGCAGGGACGCTATTGTTCCCAGATCATCATGTTTTCATGGTTCGGGATATTCGTCTGCTTGAGTCTAAATTATCTAATTGTCCTGAAAATACAATTGTGGTTATTACAGAAAAGGATGCAGTTAAAATGTATTCAAGTAGAAAGATTTCAGATAATTTGAGAAAGCGTATACACTATATCGGTATCCGTCATGAATTCTGTGATGATTCAATGGAAAAAACATTCAAAGACAAATTATTGGCTTATGTTGCAAAGAATCAAAAGAATAGTATCACAGATACAATGTAAACTAGATTTTACTCCAGAGATCGGAGTAGTCCTGGGATCAGGTTTGGATAGCATATACGAATCTGTTGATGTCGCAAAAACTATTCCTTATAGTGAACTTGAGGGGATGCCTATATCGACTGCCCCCGGTCATGTAGGTCAGTTCATTTTTGGATATATTTCATCCAGACCGGTGGTGCTAATGCGTGGTAGAATACATTCATATGAAGGGTATTCAACGGCCGAGACAACAATTCCTATAAGGGTAATGGCATTACTTGGAATTAAATATCTGCTGTTGTCAAATGCTGCCGGTGGTGTCAATCCTAATTTTTCCGTAGGTGATCTGATGCTGATTACCGACCATATCAATTTTATTCCAAATCCGCTCATAGGACCAAATATTGAAGAGTTTGGACCTCGTTTCCCAGCCATGGGTTCTGCATATGATAAGAAAATGATGGTTCTAGCCGAAGAGGAAGCGGCAGCAATGGGCATTACACTCCGTAAAGGTGTTTATGTTTCTTTGACTGGTCCATCGTTTGAGACACCTTCCGAATACAATTTTGTCCGGATTATCGGTGGAAGTGCCGTTGGCATGTCAACGACCCCTGAGGTTATTGTTGCATCTCATATGGGGCTGAAAGTAATGGCAGTTTCGCTCATTTCAAATGTGGCTTTTTCGCCTGTTGAAGTGTCGCATGAAGAGGTGTTGCGACAGTCTAAAATCTCTTCAGCCAAAATGTCTAATCTATTCCGTCGCGTAATTTCAAGACTGTAATGATAAAAAATATTAAAGTTGATAATTTATGGGGAGAACGTTCCATAGATTGGACTCTTACCCGTAATATCAATATCCTGTCAGGCACTAATGGAACAGGGAAAAGTACAATACTTAGATCTGTATTTCAACTTTTCCAGAATGGATGTCTACCTTCTGAGTATCTTGATTTATTCGATAGAATTTCAATAGAGACAAAAGATGGGATATTTTATAGTTCAGATACTCCTTTCGACCCTAATACGGTTAAGGGTGTAGTATATTCCAATTTGTATAATGATGGCTTTGAACAGTCTGACGTATTGTCCTATACCAGTGATGAGCATTTCTGCAATCTGATTGATGAATATTTCAGTCTGACAAGAAAAACGATTGTCCGCAATTCGAGCGAATTTAAATTCAGGCTTCATTCCGGAAAGATTATTTCTCCTTTGTTGTTGTCTTCAGGAGAAAAAGAACTTGTTAAAATACTGGCGATATCCTGTATTGCTACAGAAAACGATGTGATAATATTGGATGAACCTGAAAATTCCTTGCATTTTGACTGGCAGAAAACATTACTGGAGTCTATCACAAAATCAGCGCCAAAGACTCAGGTAATGGTGTCAACCCATTCTCCGGCAATGATTATGAATGGGTGGATTGATTGTGTTGATAATATCGATGATATCACTTCTATCTTCAGGTAGTACGTACAACCTGCCTGTTGTCTTCTGGAAAAATGGTTGTCGTGTAAGAGAAGAATCTTATTTTTCTTACAGGCGGATGGTGATGGCTCCCTTGAGACATTCTATTTTTACCGGATAGTCCGGCCCTTTGTCCCCGTCAAGGTCAGTTTCGTTATTATCAGGATTGTCAATTGTAATGGAGGAACATCTGCTGCAAATTACATCTCTTGAGTATTCTTTCCCAAAAAACATCCTTACTGCAGAGATTAAGGTTCCTATCATGTTGCTTCCTTTAAAAATACGTATGTCAAGGAGTCCGTCATGCAGATCTGCTGTATCTGCAAAACGCATTCCACCTGCTGTTCTCCCGTTCATCACCAAAACAAGCAGGGCCTTATCAGTGAATGAGAATGAATGATTTTCAGAATCAATACATAATTTCATTCTTTTAGGATGAACAGCCTCTGATACTCCGTGTATAAAATAGGCAAGTCTTCCAAATTTGTTTTTAAGACTGTTGCCTGTAGTGTGCGATACGCATGTAAGGAATCCGCTGCTGAATACATTGATACAATAATTAATGCTATCGCCGGATGCTACCGACATTATATCAAAACTTTGATTTTTGCCATTTTGAATCATTTCAACGGCCTTGTCTATATCGTTTGTTATACCTAGTGACCCGGCAAAGTCATTTGCAGTGCCAGATGGAATAATTCCTATAGGGATATTCGATATCCCTGTATTATAAGCATAATTGTAATATTTGTTTAAAGTTCCGTCTCCACCTGCTATTATTAAAAAGTCAGGTTGATAGTCTTTGACAATTCTATCAAGATCTCCGAATCCACTTCCATTGCCTGGTTCAATGGCATGAAACAAGGAGGAACGGAATCTGTCTCTGACAGCATTTTTGGTCTTTTCTGCTAATTTACCGCCGTGTGCAACAGGGTTGTAGATTAATATTACTTTAGGTTCCGGTTTCATGATAGATACTACTTCGTAACAGGTTTTTTGTTATGGCAGTTATTTGGAAATACTCTTATTATTATGTGAACCTGCTTGAAAAAGTATATCTTGTCGTTTTTCCCAATAGTACAGGCCACTGCAGTGATGGCGTTTATATATATTTGGATTTTTTCAAGTAGCTCTTATGTTGGAAAAGTACTTCTACTATTGCTTAGATTGTTTTGATAGTATTTATTGCTCAGAGCTATCCCATGTGATTATTCTATCGCCTTCAACATAAATGAGTATACCTCTGAGATTGTATTTTTTGATGAACGTTTTACTCCATTCTGTCCCACCGACCATACATGCTGTTGCATATCCATCTGCAAGTGCAGTGTTTTTCGCAATTATTGTTGCGGAAAGAAGATTGTGACTTACTGAATGTCCACTTCTGGGATCAATGGTATGGGTCACTTTCCCGGCAATGGAATCGATTAAAAATTTTCTGTAGTTGCCTGATGTCGCCAGACCTTTATGGCCATCAAGTTCTACTTTGGTGATTAAGTCGGCACCTGGAGAATAATTGCCGTCTATTGGTCTGTCAATCCCGATTCTCCATGGGTTACCGGATGAATTTTTCCCTTTTGTTGTGATTTCACCACCTATTTCTATCAGGTAGTTGTCAATATCAAGAGAATCAAAGAATCTTCCTACCAGATCTACTGAATATCCCTTTGCTATTGCATTAAAGTCTAAGGATATCCGGTTGTTGTTTCTGCCAACTGTATCCCCGGAAATGAATATCTTGTCAAAACCGACATATTCCATAACAGAATCTATCTGAGTTTCTGAAGGATTCCTGAGTTTATTGTCTTCACCGAATCCCCACATTTTTATCAAAGGTCTTAGAGTAGGATCAAATAAATGATTGCTTTGCTCGAAAATTGTCTGACTTATGCTGTAACATTCCTTGAACCTTTCAGTTGCAATCATTTTTTCTCCACGATTAAATTTAGAGATGGCAGATTCCTTGCGGTAAATTGAAAACTCCTCTTCAAATTCATCAATAATAGTTGCAATGTCGCTTTGGAGATCATGATCAAATTCGTATATGATACGATATGTGGTCCCTTCCGCTGCTCCGACATTGGTATGATATCTATAACTCTTATGGCTGCATCCGCTGAAAAGGAATATGGATGTTAACAGGACCAGTGCGAAATGAATATAATCAATAGTCAGGGTTTTATTTAGTCTCATTCAAAAAACTTTCCAATTTTACTTATTGCTTCTGGTAATGCGAATACTACAACCCTGTCATACGCCTTCAACTCTGTATTTCCTACCGCGATAAAAGTTTTGTTGTCACGGACAACTCCACCTATAATAGCTCCTTCCGGGAAGTTGAGGTGCTTGATTTTCCCTCGTGTAACAGAACTGTCAGGTTTGACTATGAATTCAAGAACTTCAGCTCTACTGCCATTAAGACATTTTATAGCCTGAACATCCACATTCATAGTGAATCCGAAAATTGCACTTGCAGTGATTAGTTTCTTATTTATGATTGTGTCAATACCGATGCTCTTGGCAAGGGAAACGAAATTAAGATTTTCGACTTCTGCGATAATCTTTTTAACCCCCATTTTTTTTGCAAACATCGATGTCAGGATGTTTGTCTCTGACCTGCCCGTCAATGCGATAAAGGCATCCATCTCCTCAATCCCTTCATCCAGCATGACTTCCATGTTTCTACCATCCTCATT
This sequence comes from Rikenellaceae bacterium UBA1749, assembly GCA_002315675.1. Classification (GTDB taxonomy): domain Bacteria; phylum Bacteroidota; class Bacteroidia; order Bacteroidales; family Rikenellaceae; genus Mucinivorans. The sequence continues at coordinate 33,100 of DCHP01000010.1, forward strand.
AAGGATTAGAGTATTATCCAGAGCTTCTGCGAGATTGTATGCTTTTTCCGCATCGTAATCAACCAGTTTGATGTTCATTTCATCCTGGAGTGTCTCAGCTATAAGTCTTGCGATTCTACTTCCACCAAGAATCATAATATTCTTGACTTCAAGATCCTTCTTACCGATTAATTCGGTGACAAAACTCATATTTTCCTTCAGGGAAATGATATAAATCATGTCTCCAATCTTGAATTTATCATCACCTCTTGGAATAATGGTGTCATCACCACGTGTAATGGCGATGGTGCGGATATCCATATTATGCTGGTTCTGCGACACCTCAAGCAGTGTTTTGCCAATAATGGAAGAACTCTCGTCAAGTCTGAATGCCAGTAGTGCCAGTCGTCCGCCGGAAAAGTCTATATATTCCGAAGAAGAACTATGTCCAAGTAATGTGACTACTTGTCGCGCAGCTATTTTTTCAGGATAGAACATGTAGTCAATTCCCATCTTTATGAAAATTTCCTTATGGTCTGGCTGTAAATACTGACTGTTGTCTATTCTGGCTATGGCTTTCTTGGCACCTAAGGCTTTTGCAACGGATGCGGAAATAATATTGTCTTTTTCATTCGAGGAAACGGCAATATAAAGATTGGCTGAAGATATACCACTATCTTTCAGGACATCGAACATGGTGATATCTCCGTGAATTGTTATGATGTCAGCTCCATTTGATGCTTCCTGAAGTTTTTTCTCATCATCATCAATAAGGGTAATTTCGTGGTTTTCCTCTGATAACATTTTGGCAAGATGACTACCAACATCTCCAGCTCCGCCGATAACTATTCTCATGACTTAATTTCCACTTTAATTAAAAGCAAATGTATATATTTGCAACTAAATATGAAAACAATTCTATTTACTATACTTTTTGCAATCGGTGCAGTTGCTTTTATGTTCATTGGGCTTTCCATTACAAGAATCAGGAAAGGACACGACATTCAGGGGGAGGTCGGCGAAAATCCTGATATGAAAAAGCTTGGTCTTGATTGTGCTATCCGTGATATGGAAAAAGCAAGTGCTGTTGTCAAGGATAAGGATGATAGGATTCTTGGTTGCGGAGGCAGAGTCTGTGAAACCTGTCAGGAACATTTCTGTAAGGACTAGAGTACCATTTAACACTTTCCATTTGTTTTCTCACCGCAGCGTTATTCTCATTGCAGACTCGAGCATGAACCTCAGTTTGTAGTTTTTCTGATTAAACATCACCTTCAAGTGACTTGATTCAGAACAAACAATGATTTGTAATTGTTGCTAATATTTGTAACTTTGTATGATATAGTTACATAATCACATGAAAAGGTTTTCTTTTTGTTTATTATTGGGGTTTGCTTCCGTCCTTTCCATATTTGCAGAAGGTCTGGATCTTGGTGCAAATCCTTTGTTCATAACTTCGATTACTGAAACTTCCAATGGCGTAGCTTTGGCATCAAAGGATGGTAAGTGGGTCAAAATATTTGACAAAAATTTTTCGTCCGTAATAAAATCGTGGGAATTTGATACTTCTGCAATGGCGGTTGCTACATCAAAAGAACATTTGTTTGTGTCAACAGCTGATAATAAGCTATGGGCAATAAATCTTGAAACAGGTGATAAAAAGTCAACAAATACTGCCTCAGGCCCAAACTTTCTTGTTGCAAATGGTTCAAGTGTTTGGGTTCTCGAACAATGGCAGGGCACGGTATCTGAGTATTCGATGGAAGATCTGTCTCTGAAACAGAGCGTGAAGGTTATCCGTGAACCTAAAGCCGGTGTCTTCTCTAAGGATGGCAAATACCTTTTTATTGCAAATTTTATCCCGGCAACAGCGTCCAACATGGATTATGTCGCTGCTGATGTTTCTGTTATCGATGTATCGGCAGGTCAGGTAGTAACCAACATCAAATTGGCAAATGGCAGTAATGCCCTGAGGGGTATCACCATATCGGAAGATGGCAAATATGTATTTGTCTCCCATAATATGGGACGTTTTGCTGTTCCTGCAACTCAGTTGCTTCAAGGATGGATGAATACATCTGCAATGAGTGTCATAGATGTGAACAATCTTAAATATGTCGGTGCTGTCATTCTTGATGAACCTGAGAGGGGTGCTGCTGGCATCTGGGACATCAAGTCAGTAGGAGGGAAAATCTTTATCAGTCATAGCGGAACACATGATATCAGTATTGTAGATTACAAATCTTTTACTGAGAAACTGGAATCATATCCAGGAGATGTTGAGGCTCTTGCGTATGATTTACGTTTTATGTATGGACTTCGCAAAAGGGTTCCACTAGAAGGTAACGGACCTAGAAATATAGCAATTGTCGGCGATAAGATTGTTGCCCCGATGTATTTCTCTGATACGATTGATATACTTGGGATAGAAAGTGAAGAAGTCGAGTCTGTCGTTCCGCTTGTAGTAAACAGGCAGGAAACAGACGCTCAGAAAGGTGAGAAAATTTTTAACGATGCAACTCATTGTTTCCAGAACTGGCAGTCATGTAATGGATGTCATCCGGGCGATGCAAGAAATGATGGTATGAACTGGGACCAGATGAATGATGGAATAGGTAACTCCAAAAATTGTAAGAGTCTGTTGTTCTCGATTCAAACCCCGCCAAGTATGATATCCGGAATCAGGGAAACGGCTCAACTTGCAAACAGAAAAGGTTTTTTCCATGTGCAGTTCTATGATATCCCTGAAGAACTGGCCAAATGTGTTGATGCATATACTACAAGTCTGAAACCAGTACCAAGTCCATATCTGGTTGATGGTCACCTTTCAGAAAAAGCAATGGCTGGTGAAAAGGTATTTGAAAGACTGAAATGCAGCGAATGTCATAATGGTCCGTACTTTACTGACAAACAGATGCATAGAATAGGCGAAGATATTGAGTTTGAAAATGGATGGGATACTCCGACACTAAGGGAAGTATGGCGTACAGCCCCTTATTTGTTTGACGGACGTGCTGAAACATTAAAGGATGTATTTCTTAAGTTCCGTCACGGACTGGATGGTAAGAAAGTGCCTGAAAAGGACATAGACCTTCTAGTTGAATATGTTCAATCATTGTAGATATGTATTTTCAATATAATATATATAAAAGTAGCATGACTGATTTATCAGAGGCAGTACAGGAATTGTTGTCCGGAATACCAGATGGTAAAATTCCTGTGAGACTGGTGTTTTTCGGTAATTCGTATGATAATGTCGGATATCTGAAAAAACGGGATATGGTTTTATCTTCTGTATCAAAGTATTATGGGCAGGACAGACCACTAGTTACATTTGTTGCCCAGGAACCAATTGATGCGACGTTGTATCTTGAATGCCATCTTGTTGACAAGCCGCAACAGGATAGATTGTCCTTTAGGAATCTGTCAGGTGTCGAGTATGCATTAGTCAACATTGATGGTAATAAGTTGCTTCTGACGGAGGGAATTCTGCCATCAAGTCTAGATATCCCCATGAAGGATCAGGCTCTTGAGGTTTTTGACAAATTGGAAAAGATACTGTCATACGAGGGTTTACCTATATCCTCTATTGACAGACAGTGGAATTATATTGAAGATATTGTAGGCGAAAAGTATCCAGGGTTGCAAAACTACCAGCAGCTCAACGATGCCAGATCATTGTTCTATTCTAAAACTGATTGGAAGAATGGTTACCCGGCAGCAACGGGTATTGGGACACAGTCAGGAGGAATAATGGTGGAAGTTGATGCGGCGTCCATGGAAAATCTTGTCCGTATTCCGATTGACAATGCTCTGCAGGTTGCAGCTCATGCTTATTCCAACGATGTCCTGGTTGGAAAGGACGAATCAAAGACAACTCCTAAGTTTGAACGCGCGAAGGCGGTAATCCGCAATAATGATAATGGAACCTCTGATGTGATGGTGTATGTGTCAGGAACAGCAGCCATCAGGGGGGAAGAAAGTTTGTTTGGAGTAGGAATTGAGAAACAGACAATAATTACCCTTGAAAATATTGAATACCTAATTTCAAAAAAAACAATAAATCATAATAACATTGTTTTGGATAAAGATTTATTTGTTACTACCTTTAGGGTATACTTGAAAAATAGAACTGAATTTGAAAAGGCTAGGGATATTATTTCATCCAGATATCCAAGGACTCCGGTCCTGTTTGTCTTAAGTGATGTGTGTAGACCTGAACTGCTCATTGAAATTGAAGGTACAGTTGGAATTAATAACTAAAAAAAATAAGATTATGAAAAAGATTGTTTTAATGTTGGCCTGCGTTGCGATATTTACAGCATGTGGAAATACCGCTACAGAATGCGCATGCAAAGGCGAAAAATGTGAAAAATGTATGAAAGCAGAAAAGAAATTTGTCAGCAAGTATACTAACGCTGATTTTTACAAAGATGGTGTATTCCAGGAAGAAGTCGCAAAACAAGCTTTCATTGAAATGTTTGAATTCTACGATTACCCTATTACTGATTATCTAAAAGAGAATTGGTGGTTCATTGACTTCGGTCTAGGTGATTTTGAACATTGCGGTATGGGTGGAGTATTCTGGGTTAATGATCCAGACTATGGATATTTTGCACATGATATTTATCTTCTTCCAAACCAGATGCTACCAGAACATAAACATGTTCCAACCAATTTCCCTGTTAAGATGGAAAGTTGGATGGTACGTAATGGATGGGCATACAATTTCTCTGAAGTCGGCGAAGAAACACCAGGTTGGGAAAATATCGTTCCAGAAAGTCAGAAATCATGTCTTGTATCAAAACATTATGTAAAACAAAATGTTGGTGATATTATCCATCTTCGTAATGCCGGTGAACAGACATGGCACTTCCTTGTAGGTGGTGATCAGGGTGCTATCGTTCACGAATGGGCTCGTTACCATGATGGTACCGGTAACCGTTATACTAACACAAAAGCTGTTATGTAATTATGAGAACGTTCAATCACATCGGTATTGTACATACCCAACCATTGGAAGGCGAATTCTACAATGAAGGTATGAAAGTTTACTTGACTGATTTCAGTAAAAGTAAAAATCATATCGAGTGGCTTCGCTTCGATTCAGACAGTTGGATGCCTAAACTAATACAAACAGAAACTCACATCGCATATAATGTTACCGACCTTAAGGAAGAACTTAAGGATGCAAAAGTTCTTCTTGAACCAGTAGATTGCGGTGATGACAATTGGATTGCCTTCATTGAAGAAGAAGGTATTGCAGTTGAGTTGATGTACCATGGTAAACTTAATTAAGGTCTAAAAAAAATGAAGACAAAATTTATTAATTCAACAGAAAATATAACACCTGAGGTTCTTGAAGGTTATACTATGGCTTTCAAGGATAGGGTAGTCCTTGGTGGAGAAAATATTATCCTTAGAAAGAATGCAAAGTCTGCTGATAAAGTTGCCGTGGTGGCTTTTGGCGGATCAGGACACGAACCTGCAGTCAGTGGGTATGTAGGTGAAGGTATGCTGGATGCTTCTGTTGTAGGTGATATTTTTGCTGCCCCTGGTGCTCAGCGTCTTCTTCAGGGTATCGAACTTGTAAAACGTGATGCAGGTGTTCTTCTTCTTATCTTAAATCACGCAGGTGATATGATGAGTGGTAACATGGCAAGACAGCTTGCTGAAAGAAAAGGTATCAAGATCAAATCAATCTATACTCATGATGATATTTCAGCAGGTCTTGATGCTGCTGACGAAGATCGTCGTGGTCTAGCCGGAGCAATTGTCATGTATAAGGTGCTGGGTGCTGCAGCTGAAGCTGGTTGTTCTCTTGATCAACTTGTTGAAATAGGTGAACGTCTTAACCAGAATATTGCAACTTTAGCTGTCGCTACACGCAGTTGCACACATCCTCAGAACGGAGCAACCATCACATCTATTCCTGAAGGTAAGATGCAGATAGGTATGGGACAGCATGGTGAGGCAGGTCAGGGTGGTGATGAACCTATAGTTTCCGCTGACGAAACTGCTGAGAAGATGATTTCCCTTCTTATGAAGAAACTTGCAATCAAATCAGGTGACAAGGTTGTACTTTATATTAATGGTGTAGGTTCATCTACATTGATGGAACAGCTATTGGTATATCGTGCTGCTGCAAAAATCCTTGAAGCTGCAGGTGCTGAAATAGTGGATGGATATGCCGGTGAAATGCTGACTGTCCAGGAACAGGGTGGTTTCCAGATGATTCTTGCTCGTCTTGATGATGAACAAGCAGACTATTATAAGAATTATCCTGCAAACGCTCCATATTGGACACGCAAGTAGGTTATAATCAATATATTTTTGCTAGCTGGGAGGTGTTTATATTCACCTTCCGGCTATTATGAGTTAAATATTACTATATATTATGATAACTGTAGAGGATTTTCAAAAGATGGTTGCATTGGCAACCAAAACGGTTACTGAACGTGCTGATGAGTTTTCACGTTTGGATGCAGCTCTTGGCGACGGTGATCATGGTGAAGCCATATCAACAGCAATGAATGTAGTCTCTAAAGAGGCTATGAAAGGCGGAGACTTTAAGAATATGCTTAACAATATGGGTTTTGGCGTGATGTTGGAAACTTCTGGCTCAACATCTACATTACTTGGGGCTCTGTTTATGGGTATGAGTGATGGAGTTCCTGCAAATACCGAAGAGCTTACTGCTGATGATGTAAGAACAATGTTCCAGTCGGGTCTTAAGAATATCCAGATGAATACTAATGCACAGGTTGGTGACAAAACAATGATGGATGCTGTTATTCCGGCCGTTGAAGCAATCAAGTCATCTACTTCTGATGATTGTAAGGTCGTTCTACAGGCAGGTGCAGAGGCTGCTTTGAAAGGAGCAGAGTCAACAATCGGAATGAGAGCAAACTTTGGACGTGCTCGTAATCTTGGTGACAAGACTATCGGACATCCAGACGCTGGTGCTACATCATGGGCTTCAATTTTTGATAGTTTTGCAAAAGCACTTTAATTTTTAGAAAGAAAATAGATAAGTCCACTTGAAATAGTCTAAATATTGAGAAAAGCCCCGATTACAGAGGTCTGTACTAGTGGCAAAAACTACAAAAATACTTTTTCAAGTAGACTCAATACATTAACAAAAACTTAAATATAGAATATAATATTATGCCAGATTTAGATGATTTGAGGGAAGGCTCACGCTATGGAGTGGGTATTCCGGTAAAAAATGAGGCATTCTATGTAAAGGGTGCATCCAATCTATCATGGGGCGCAAAAGATAGAATGACACGTATATTTAATCGTAAGAGCGGACGTTCTGTTATGCTTGCCTTTGACCATGGTTTTATTATGGGACCTACATCAGGTCTTGAAAGAATAGATCTTACGGTTCAACCATTAATGCCATATGCAGATTGCTTGATGTGCTCAAGAGGTATTCTTCAAACTTCTGTTCCAGCAGATATTAATAAACCAATCTGCTTGCGCTCAGATGCAGGTACTACAATCCTAACAAATCTAAATGACAATGTCGTTATGGATGTGGAAGCTGCTGTTAATATGAATGCTTCAGCCATGGCAATCATGCTTTCAATAGGTGATAAGGAAAATGAAGCCAAGACTGTTGCCAATCTTTTCCATTTGGCAGATGTAGCAGGTAAGTTTGGTATTCCAGTGATGGGAATCACAGCTGTAGGAAAGGATATGCAGAGGGATGCTCGTTATTTTGGACTTGCTTCCAGAATCTGCGCTGAGAACGGAGCAAACCTTGTAAAGACCTACTATTGTGAAAATTTTGCAAATGTCGTATCTGCTTGTCCAGTTCCAATTGTAATTGCAGGTGGCAAGAAATTGTCTGAACTTCAAGCACTTGATATGTGCTACAAGGCAATCAATGATGGTGCAGCAGGTGTTGATATGGGTAGAAATGTATTCCAGTCAGAAAATCCTGTAGCAATGTTGAAAGCCGTCTCTGCTGTTGTCCATGATGGAATAACTCCTCAGCAGGGTTTTGAAATGTTTAACGATTTATCAAACAAATAGAAATCATGAAAAAGATTGCATTATTACTATCACTTTCCATTCTTGTGATAGTATCATCCTGTACAAACGAGAAAAAGGCAAAGCTTTTAATTGCTGGCTCTGGAAGTAATTGTGTTGCAATAATGGATAAGGAGACAAAATCCATCGAGTGGTCATATCCTATTCCTGAAAAAGGCGAATGTAATACGGCAATGTTTACCAGTGATGGTAATGTGCTGTTCTCATATTCAAAAGGTGCCCGTCTGATTGATACACTTGGAAATACAATCTGGGATTTTCCAGAGGAAGAGGAAATCCAGGAAATCCAGACTGCAAGAGAAACTGAAGATGGATATTTCCTGGCAGTATGTGGCACACCTGCTAAATTTATTTTCCTTGACAAACAGGGAAATAAGAAATCTGAAACAACATTTGATACGGGTATTGAAGCAAGTCATGCCCAGTTCCGTCAGGCAAACCTTTCTAAAAATGGCAATATCCTAATTCCTATTATGGGAAATGGGTCTCTTTTGGAAATAGACAGGGAAGGTAATATCGTTAATAAATTCCAGCTCAAATCAGGTCTATTCTGTGTTAAGGAAATGGAGGATTCCAATCTATTGGTTGCCGGAGAACCAGGAGTTGCAATTTATGACAGGAAATCCGGTGAACTGGTTAAGCAAATAATAACTGATACACTTCCAGGTATCAAGTTCGGTTTCCCAACAGAGCCTCTGCTACTTTCAAATGGTCATATGATTCTGTCAAACTGGCAAGGTCATGAATCAGTTGCTGATCAGGCTCTGCTCGTTGAAATTGACGGATCTGGAAATGAAGTATGGGTCTATGATGATAATTCAAAAGTGAAATTTATTTCTTCCGTATCTTATTTTGAAAAATAAATTCAGTAAAATCATGAAACGTATATTTCTACTACTAGCAATTTGTCTAGTAACATCTGTTTCCTTTGGTCAAAAGAAATCAAACGATGTTTCGCAGGTTGAACCTACAGCTCAGCAGATGGACAGTGCCATAACAGAAATCTACAAATCTTACGATGCTGACCGTAAACTGATTCAGGAGCAGATTCAGCAGGCGGAAGACGAATCTTTCAAGAAGGCCCTGGGTTTCCAGTGGAATGCGCTTGAAACAAAATGTGCGAACCGAATCTGGGGATATCTCCTTTCCTTGCCTCAATGTGAAACAACATTGCAAATGATGGCTCGTTTACGTACAACAGTTGACAAGGAGATTGTAAAAAAGACTTTGGAACAGATTAAGGATAAAAAATTACTTCAGACAAAGTCTGCAGATGTGCTATCATACTATGTAAACAATGAACAGGCAAAAGTTGGTGAGAAATTCATTGAAGTTGAAGTTCCCGCACTTGGACCAGAAGGAAAGGCATTGAAACTTTCAGATGAAGTAAAGAACAAGACGATTCTATTAATTATCGGTTCAACTTCAAAGGATGAACTTCCCGATACATTCAATGTGTTCTATAAAAAAATGGATACTGCAGTTCAGGATATAATACAGGTAGGTCTCTATCAGAATCAGGAAGAGGCTACAAATGCCTTGGCTGAAAACAAGTATAAATGGCCTTTCTATGCGGAACAACGTGGAGTTTTCGCTCCTATTGTTCTTGATTACAATGTCCAGGATACTCCACTATGTGTTTTGATTGAGAAAGGATCTGGGAAAATTATTTATATGGCTGTTGGAGTTACTGATGAACTTATGGGTGTCATGCTGACACATTAGAATTTGATATATGAGGATTAGAATATTATTATTGGCTCTACTATTATCTTTCACTTCATTTTCAGCGATATCACAGATATCTGCTCAGAAGGGGGTAGAACTGGATTGGCTTGACAAAGCCTTGGCTGTTAAAAAAGAAGTGATTGAAAAAACGAAGGCAGCGAATCTTCCATTTCAGTCTCAAGTCTTTCATGCGGGCGACAAACCAGGCCATATTGAACTGGATATCAAGGGACTGGATGAACTGACATTGATAGCATGGGAAACCCCTGATGGCTCAGAATATGATATGGCTGTATGGGGTGATGCAAAATTCATCGCAGAAGATGGAACTGAGACATGGCTTTCGGATGTTATATACAAGTATCAATCTGCCACTTACAATTCGCTTCACCTTAAAAGGAACTCCAGGGGGGGCAACTTCGAAATCGCAGATAAAAAATATCAGGATGGCGTTTTGACTCATGCCACAGGTGTTCTGAATATAGACCTCCAAGGCACAAAGTGGGTGAAATTCGTTTCAGACTATGGCATTGACAACTTTAGTAGCAGCCCTGCAAGTTCGGTGGTTTTCAGAATTCAGTCCATCTTTCCAAAGGAACAAGCAGAATCCTTGATTCGTGGCATAAAAGGTCTGGATACAAATCTTCTTGATTTTGTATACGGATCCCTTGTGTTATGGCTGACTACGCCAGGTACAATTCTTGAAGAAGCTGCCGTAAATGTTCAGTTTAAGGCATTAGGCGATAATGTTGCAAGAAATGAACTCGACACCGAGATAAGCAGAATCAAGGCGATTGACTCCGAAAGGGATCAGATTCTGGCCTATATTCAATTGAATAAAAGAATTAGACACTTAATACAGATTAAGGAAAAACTTGACTGGATAAAAACAGAAAATGTTCTTAAGGCATACTCAGATTTCAGTAAGACAAAAGGATATGATACAAAGAAATGGCAACCAAAGGTAGATGAATTTGTAAGATTGACAAGTAAGTCAATGTTGGAACTTTCTGATGTTGAGGCTTCCACCAAAGTAATTGATCTGGCCGGTGAAATTCTTAGATCGAACCCTGTCCTTTCTGACGATATTGTTGTTACAAGATATAAATTCCCTAGTGAGATGTCAGCCCGTAGGGCATGGGGACCTGCTTTGGGGACTCAGGCAACCAACTGGTCTTGTCAGCTTTCTGCTGCAAGATCTGGTTTTGATGCTGATCTTGTTAAACTGTCAGGAGTCCGTTCCGGAGAAAACAAGGAGAGTGTAATCTACGAAGCTACCAATGGAAATGTAATCACTGATGCTTCATTACACTGGGATGCCGGGAAAATCATGTTTACAAGTAGTGATTCTCTTAAGCGTTTTCAGGTCTATGAAGTTAATGTAGATGGTTCTGACTTTCATCAAGTATCTGTTACGGATGAACAGGACCTAGAATTTTTTGATGCAGCATATCTTCCAAGTGGAAAGATCGTTGCTTGTACAAATATAGGATACCATGGAGTGCCTTGTGTTAATGGTAGTGATGCTGTTGGCAATTATTCCCTTTATGATCCTAAAACACATCAGATTCGTCGTTTGACTTATGATCAAGACAATAACTGGAATGCGACTGTACTTAGAAATGGAAAGGTAATGTACACCAGATGGGAGTACACAGACTTGACCCACTATTATTCACGTATTGTGTTTACAATGAATCCTGATGGAACAGAACAGCGTGCTTTATTCGGTAGCGGAAGTATGTTTCCAAATTCGACATTTGACATGCAACAACTACCTGAAAATTCCAATAGATTCATAGGCGTCATTTCTGGTCACCATGGAACTGCGCGTTCAGGTCGTTTGATTATTTTCGATCCTACCAAAAACAGGGCAGGAGCAGAAGGTATGGTTCAAGAATTACCATTCAGTCAAAGACCAATCGAAACAGTCGTGAAGGATCAGCTTGTTGATGGCGTTTGGCCTCAGTTCTTGAAACCTCAACCTTTGTCAGACAAATATTTCCTGGTTACTGCCAAGTTAAGTCCATTGTCTTTATGGGGTATTTACCTGGTTGATATCTATGATAATTTGATTCTGATCAAGGAATGTGAGAAGGAAGGTTTCATCAACTCTATTCCACTTCGTAAAAAACCAGCTCCTGTCAACATTCCTGAAAGAATTCCTATGGACCTTTCAAATGCAAGCAAGGAAGCTACCATGTTTATTCAGGATATCTACGAGGGACAGGGACTTAAGGAAGTTCCAAGAGGAACAGTTAAGCAACTAAGAATTTTTGCATATGAGTATAGTTATCTTCATACTTTGTCTGACCATATGTGGAATGGTATTCAGTCTGGTTGGGATATAAAGAGACTTCTTGGATATGTCCCTGTGGAGGCTGATGGTTCTGCACTATTCAAAGTACCTGCAAATACACCTATTTCAATCCAGCCTGTGGATTCCCTTGGGCGTGCAGTACAATGGATGAGAAGTTGGACAATAGGTATGCCTGGTGAAACAGTATCATGTGTAGGTTGCCATGAGAACCAGAATCAGATTGCGATGCCAAAACGTACAATCGCTTCTACAATCAAACCGCATGAAATGGAAAGGACGCTTGGAAGTCCACGTGCAATTAATTTTGAACAGGATATTCAGCCGATTCTTAACCGTAAGTGTCTGGCATGCCATAACAGTGAAAAACAAGCTGCCGGTATTGATTATACAGGTAATAGAATGGATACTATCCCTTATTGGATGGATTTCTTTGTATACTCGAAGAGTTATCTTCAGTTCCATCCTTATTTCTATCGTCAGGGACCAGAAACTGAAATGGAAGTTCTGAATCCATATGAATATTCTGCATATAATTCAGAAATGCTTCGTATGCTTCGTTACGGTCACCACGGTGTCAAACTTTCTGATGAGGAAATGAGAACCTTGTATACATGGCTTGATATGAATGCTCCATATCATAATAATGCTATGGCCAAACCACATAAGATGCCTGATGGTTCGGTTGTGGATCAAAGGGAACGTAGAAGGGAATTGATGAGTAAATATTCAACAAATCCTGTTGAGTGGGAGAAGGAAATCGCAGACTATCAGAAACATCTTGATTCTCTTCCTGCTGTCACCCCTGAAGTTCCTGAACACCGGGTATCTCAAGAGGCAAAGGAAATCAAAGTAAAGGGATTCCCATTCACTCCTGAAGAAGCCAAGGCAATGCAAGGTGAGAATGCTACAAAAGTGGTGGAACTTGCTCCTGGTATTAATGTTGAATTTGTGAGAATTCCTGCTGGTACCTATGTTATGGGTAATGACAGGGTAATGTCAGCTCCTAAAAAGAAGGTTACTATCAAGAAACCTTTCTGGATGTCTACAACGGAACTTACGAATGGTCAGGTACGTACTATGATTCCTTCTCATGATTCACGTTGCGTTGGACAGCACTGGAAAGATCATACTACTCCTGGTTATCCTGTCAATGCAGATACTTTGGCTGCAACCAAAATCAGTCTCAATGAAGCTATGGAATTCTGCAAGAAGTTGTCAGAGAAGACAGGTCTTAATGTCACTATTCCTACGGAAGAGCAGTGGGAATGGGCTGCAAGAGCCGGTTCCGACAAGGATTTCTGGTATGGTAACGCCAATTCAGATTATGGCGAATATGATAACATGGGTGACAGTCAACTAAATAAGATGGCTGTTCAAGGTATCAACCCTCAGCCTATTGAAAAGTCGAATCCTATGTATCGAGTACTCGCTTTCATTCCTAAGGATGAAGACGTAAACGACCAGAATATGCTTTTGACTGCGCCAAAACATTATAAAGTCAACCCTTGGGGGCTTTACGATATGAATGGTAATGTGGCTGAATGGACTAAATCAGTAATCTATCCAGATCCGAACAATACAAATACGCCAGAATATGTCGTACGTGGCGGGTCCTGGTACGACAGGGCAAAACGCAGTACATGTTCTTCTCGCAGACCATATCTGCCTTGGATTAAGGTATGGAATGTAGGTATGCGTATTATTATTGAAGACTAATCTATCAAATAGGCAAATTATAAGAATGGTCATCGTTAAAACGACAGGGCATTCTCATTTGAAAAATA
>DCHP01000063.1 GCA_002315675.1 Rikenellaceae bacterium UBA1749
TCAAGCGCTGCGCCGAGCTCGATTGAGCGGCTCGCTTGCGCTTGACTTTGGCCCTGTGATCATCACAACGATTTACTGCGACTATTGTTAAGAGTTCAAACTCTAGACTCTGGACTCTGGACTCTATACTCTCAACTCTAGACTTTCATCTCCGGACTCTGGCTAACCTGAAATTCATCTCCGACAGCAGTGTTTGAAAAACGCCTACTAGGCGCACTGAGAGGCATATTATTTTCACAGAGTGTCGGAGATGGTACCGATTTGGCCGGGTTTCCGACAGTATGATGGCTTGAAAGGTATCGTAGAAGGGGGGACTGTCGGAGATGATTTTCGCATAAGCAGAGAGTTAAGAGTTGAGAGCTTTCATTATTATCTTTCCGAATTTTAAGGCTCCATTAAAATGTTTCCCATAATCATCGAAGTAATAATGAATATTTTGTCCAGAAATGGACTCCTTCAATTTATTGAAATTTTCGAATGGAACATAATTGTCACTGGTTGAATGGAAAAGAAACAGTTCCGTCTCATCAGGGATAACCATTCCTCCGGTGAGATTATGGGCAACCATAGCCTGTTTCAGAACATTTGCCTCATAACTGCTATTATTTATGATACCTTCATCCAATATCTCTGTAATAGGGGTATCATATCCAATCAAATCCATAATCTCGAATACATCATACTTCTTGGACAAAATGAATTCCTGATAATTTGAAAGAATCGGTTCCTTGAAAATATGAGAATAATCCAATCCCAAATGCTCGGATTCAATAATACTGACAATGGATAGTATGGTGAAACGTGTCGCTTCAGGGTAATCATCAGTAATGAAAGAGTCATAACAGAGACCGAAATCGTATGCTCCACCGCCTGCCAATGTTTTTGTAAATACAATCCCTGATTCAGGGTGGTCACAAACATATTTTTGTGAAGCGATAGCGAAAGTGCCTCCCTGAGAGTATCCGCTATTGACTAAAACATCTGTGCATCCAAGGTTCATATCCTTGATAATCTGTTGTGCAGCCAACAGGCCATCAATGTGATTTTTGCCAATCAATTGAGTATTTAAAAAAGCTTGAGGGTGTACTGCGTCTACACCGAATCCGCAATCATCAGGCATTACCACAGCATATCCCTTCCATGCCATAATAGACTCAAACTGTTCAGACTCAGTAGGCTCTTCTCCTAGCTTAGTAAGAGTAGCCCTATTGCTTAGAATAAGCCCCTTCATCTTATAATCTTTGGAAACAGCTTCTTCCGGTATATAAAGTTTCGCTGATAGAGTAATCGGATTACCGTCAACATCTGAAGAGATGTAATTGAAATTGTAGGTATACACTACGTTGTTCCTTATTGAAAAACAAAATAGATTGATTGCAGTTCTCACTATTCGATTAACCTGTTTGATACTCCGTCCCGTGAATTTTGAGATAAAATTGATATACCTTGAATTTTGGAACATCTCATATACCCCTTGAATGGAGGATTGTTCAGTAATTGAGTATTGAACTGTTTTTTCTGCTAGAGAATCAGCAGCAGGTTCTTCTGCATGACATACCATCATTAATAGTAGCATGCAAAGCGAGAGAATTGTTTTTTTCATCAAGCTAGCAAAAGTGAATTTTTGCAGAGCATACTACCGTAATGGTAATAAGGGAACGTGTGCGAATATTTCCGTTTATTGCGTGCAAATGTATGATAAATATTCCAAATATTGGTTATGCCTTTTTTTGATTTCGTATCAATTAATTACCTTTGCGATGATAATTGTGAGATTGTTAATCTGTACGTGAGAATAATTAATAAAATAAGTTTCATACGACGTCTTACAATCTGCTTTCTCCTCTTGTTTCCAGCAATTTTGTATGCACAAGTACCAATTACCTTATCTGGATATGTATATGATAATACCGGTGAGGTAGTAGTTGGTGCGACTATATATACTTCCGACAAATCGGTTGGAGTTACTGTTGATGAAACAGGATATTATTCAATTAGGCTCACTGATGATAGTAAGAGTGTAATATGCTCTTGTATCGGGTATCTGGATTCAAAATATCAGATAGAGTCAGAAAAGCACGATTTTTATCTAGTGGAGGATAAAGAGCAACTGGATGCATCCTATATATATTCTCAATCAAAAAGAGATCTACTGAAACTACCTCAGATGGGGGCTCAATTGATAGATGCTGCATCTGTCAAGGCATTGCCATCTTTTCTAGGTGAGACAGATATCATAAAGGTAATACAGATGCTTCCTGGAGTTCAAACTCCAAGTGAGGGATCGACAGGCTTCAGTGTCCGAGGCGGTGGAATCGATCAAAACCTGATCCTGATGGACAGTGCTCCAGTATTCAACTGTGGCCATTTTCTCGGCTTCTTTTCAATCTTCAATGGAGATGCCGTCAATAGTGCGCAATTGTACAAAGGTGATTTTCCTGCCAAATATGGTGGACGCATGGCCTCCGTCCTGGATATTAGTATGAAGGATGGTAATATGAATAAGTTCAGTGGTAGTGCTTCTATTGGATTGATTGCCTCCAAGATATCCCTTGAGGGGCCGATTGCCAAGGATAAGGCATCATTTATTATCTCCGCAAGACGTTCATATCTGGATGCGTTTATCCCTTTGGTAAAAAATAAAATTGACAAATCAACGAAACTCTCTTTTTATGATATAAATGCTAAAATCAGTTGGAATATCAATAGTAAAAACAGACTTACTCTTCAGGCATTCAACAGCAATGACCGTTTTGGATTGAAGGTAGAGTCTTTCAATATTGATTTGATGTTGTTTGATTATACAAATAATATTCAGTCAATTAAATGGACACATCAACATGCCTCTCAAGCCACTACGAATGTGACTCTGTATAATTCTATCTGTGTCGCTGGTATAGATTGTGATATGACAGAAGCTTCGTTCATGTGGCGATCCCGAATTGGTGAATCAGGTGTGAAATATTCTACTGCAGTAGACATTGGTCAAAATAATTCACTTGAAATTGGTGCAAATCTCGCCAACGTCTCTCTGCGGCCATCTGAAACTCATCCTACAGCTGAAGACTCTTTTGTGAATGATGTAACTGCACCATATACTTTTGCACTGAATCCATCACTATATATTCAAAATGTAACGACTATTGGTAATTTCGTATTCAGGTACGGTTTAAGATATTCATATTTTGCCAAAATGGGGGCCACAACTCAGTTATACTTTGATCCAGAGACATATGAGAAGGTGAATGAAATTGAATATGGGAAGGGAGAAGTCATCAAGACCTATGGAGGTTTCGAGCCTAGGGCTTCATTATCTTATTCAACATCTGAGCACTCTTCGATAAAGGCATCATATTCAAGAGCCATTCAATACATTCAACAAGCGGTAGTAAGTGCTTCAGGCAGCGTGCTTGATACTTGGTGTACTGCATCTCCAAATGTAAAACCACAGATTTCAGATCAATACTCTTTAGGTTATAACCAGAATATTTTCAATGATGCAGTTGAATTGACTCTTGAAGGTTTTTATAAGTTCAATAGAAATACCGTAGACCTTAAAGATAATCCAGGTATTGTCATTGATAATAAGGAGTATGAGGGACTGCTACGTTTCGGTAAGTCATGGTCATACGGCGTGGAAACTATGGCCAAGTTTGAGTTTGAGAAGGTAAATGGATGGCTATCATACACATGGTCTAAAGCTTTCAATAAAATAGATGGTATTAATAATGGCGAACCATATCGTTCTCCTGTCAATCATGAACATACTGTGAACGCAGTCGTTACTTATGATATGACAAAAAGAGTCTCTGCATCAGCTTCATGGATCTTCGCCAGTGGCTCGCCAACTACATTCCCAGTAGCAAGATATTATTTTCTAGGTTCATATACACCTATCTATTCATCACGTAATTCTGATTCCATGCCGAACTATCATAGACTTGACCTCTCTTTGAATATTATGACCAAGAACAGAGCTGAAGGGAAACGCTGGGGTGGTCAATGGAGTCTCTCAATCTATAATGCATACGCGCGACATAATGCTTGGACAATATCCACAAATTATTCATATACTCAAAAGACAGAGATAACGAATATGATATATCTCTTCTCCATAGTCCCGTCAATCTCATATTCAATAACTTTCTAAATGAAGCCAATCCGTAAAATATCACTACTATTATTATCCTTTATTCTCATTATTTCTTGTAGTGAGGAGATAAGATTGGATACTGCGGTTTCTGGTGACAAATATCTGACCGTAGAGTGTCTATTGACAGACATCCCTCTATTGCCTCATGTCGTAAAGTTGTCGGAATCGGTTGATTTTTATGGGATTGATTCAACGGCGCTTTCGGCACCTCCGGTAAGTGGCGCAAGAGTTTCGATTTCCGATGGAGATGAAATTGTTGAGTTCAAAGAGAAATCTGATGGCGACAAAGGCACTTATTATGCTCCTACCGGTTATTGTGCCAAATCTGGAAAAACTTATCATCTTCACATAGAAATCGATGATCCGGAAGGAGGTGTGAAGGAGTATAATGCAACCAGTACTATGGCGGAGTCTGGATGTAGGCTTGATGCTGTGGATTATAAAATGATAAATGCAGTTGATAGCATATATTCAATTTCCATTTGGGGTGAAGTATTCGATATGGAAAGTTATCTTTTGGCCATCCCATTTATCAATACAAATATTTTCCCACTCTCTTCGGCTTTTGGATTGGAAAATAAATATTATAGGGGGAAATATCTTTCAGCATTTCCAATGGCAGCTCGTCATTATGTCAGTTGGGCTGCATATGAAAGTGGAAAGGAATATAGAAAACCTTTTGAAGAGGGGGATATTGTCGGTGTAGGGATACTATCGTTGTCTAAGGATTTTTATGACTATTTCGTATCCTATATGTTTTGTCACAATTCTGGTTCTATACCCCTTATCACTTCACAACCTGCTAATCTTCCGACGAATATTGAAGGGGAAAATGCCGCCGGTTATTTCACCACTGCACCGGTTCAGTTGCAGTATTGCACAGTTGATGATCCTTATAGGAGAAACTTCCTTGTTGAATAGTGAATTCGTTCAAGTTCCCGTGGTGTGTATAAGGATATTTATTAACTTTGTGTGTTACACCAAAAAAACAGATATGTGGCGAAAAATTAGAATAGTTCTAGCGACGGTTTTCTTCATCGGAATAACACTGCTTTTCCTTGATTTTTCAGGAGTTATCCATCAATGGTTAGGATGGATGGCAAAGATTCAAGCATTACCTGCACTATTAGCATTGAATGTTGGTATCGTTGTGGGTTTGATAGTGCTTACACTTCTTTTTGGACGTTTATACTGTTCAATTATTTGTCCTTTGGGTGTTTTTCAAGATATTTTCAACCATTTCGGTTCCAAGGGGAAGAAAAGAAGAGCCAGATTCTCTTTTAAAAAGGAGAACAAATGGTTGCGTTATCCTATTTTGGTGATATTCGTAGTCCTTATGGTGGCCGGATTGAATTCAATAGCCATTATAATAGCACCATACAGTGCGTATGGAAGAATCGCTTCCAATCTGTTCGCTCCTATTTATCAAGGAGTTAATAATTTCCTTGCTTTCTGTGCAGAACGCTATGACAGTTACGCATTTTATACAAAAGATGTTTGGATCAAGTCAATTCCTACATTTATTATTGCTATTGTGACTTTTATAGTTGTCGGACTGCTGTCTTATAAAGGTGGCCGCACTTGGTGCAATAATATATGTCCTGTAGGTACTATCTTGGGCTTCTTCTCAAGATTTGCTGCTTTCAGACCTGTAATCAACGTTGATAAATGCAACGGTTGTACATTGTGTGCAAAAAAATGTAAAGCTTCTTGTATCAATCCTGCTGAACACTCTATTGATTACAGTAGATGCGTCATGTGCATGGACTGTTTTGAGAATTGTGCTCAAAAAGCATATGAATGGAAGTTTATGTGGGGCAAAGAACGCATTGAAAACCATTGTGAATCTCACGATAACAAACGTCGTCAGTTCCTTGCTACGGCGGGAGCTCTCACCTTGGCTGCTACTGTAAAGGCTCAAGGTAAAAAAGTCGACGGAGGTTTGGCTAAGATTGTAGATAAGAAGGTGCCTCACAGAGATACTCCTGTAATTCCTGCAGGAGCAGCTAGCGTCAAACATTTTGCCCAGCATTGTACCGGTTGTCAGCTATGCGTCCAGAGCTGTCCTAATGATGTCTTGAGACCATCCAACAAGTTCGATACATTCCTTCAGCCGGAGATGTCATTTGAAAAGGGCTATTGCCGTCCTGAGTGTAATGAGTGCTCGACAGTATGTCCGGCAGGTGCTATCAGGCCTATCACCATAGAAGATAAATCAGCTACGCATATAGGTCATGCAGTATGGATACGTAACAATTGTATTGTAATTTCACATCAAGACAGTTGCGCCCATTGTGCTCGGCACTGTCCTACTTCTGCCATTACTATGGTACCACTGACAAATGATGCCGGTGAAGCAATGGTCAGCAAAAGGACCGGCGTCGCTCTGACCATACCTACTGTAAATGAAGAGAAGTGTATTGGATGTGGAAAATGTGAAAATCTATGTCCAGCAGCTCCATTCAGTGCAATTTATGTAGAGGGTCATTTAATTCACAGTGTTAAGTAAGTTACGATATGTCAAGAGAAATGAAAAGAAGAGAATTCCTGAAAATTGTCGGAATTTCAACAGCGGCTACTGCAGCAGTTGCTGCTTGTACATCTAAAAAAGGTATACTTTCAAATGAGTCAGGCTCATCTGAACCACAAGGAGATATGACATATCGTGAGGCTCCTGATGGATCCCCTGTTTCATTATTGGGATATGGGATGATGCGTCTTCCAATGCTTGTTGGAGATGGAACGAATCAGGAAATCAATCAGGATATGGTTAACCAAGAGGTTGATTATGCAATTGCTCATGGTATCAACTATTTCGATTCGTCACCAGCATATGTTCAGGGTAAATCAGAGCAATCTCTTAGCATCGCTTTGAGTAAATATGACAGGAGTCAATATAATGTTGCTACCAAATTATCCAATTTCAGTGACAGAACAAAAGAGGGATCCATTAAAATGTACAAGGATTCGTTCGTGAATCTTGGCGTTGATGTTATTGATTTCTATCTTCTTCACGGTATTGGATCGATAGCTGATTTTGAGGGAAGATTCCATGAGAATGGTATGGTTGAATACCTTATGAATGAAAAGTCACTAGGGCATATCCGCAACCTTGGCTTCTCTATCCACTCCGATAAAGAGACGTTCGACTATATGATGGGGATACACGATAGTGGTGAAGCACATTGGGATTTCGTCCAGATACAAATGAACTATGTGGACTGGAATCATGCCTCCGAACATGGGTTCCGCAGTGTTGCCGCCTCTTACATGTATGATGAACTTGTTCGTCGCGGGATTAGGATTGTAATTATGGAACCGCTCCTTGGTGGAAGCCTGGCATCTGTCAATGAACATATAGACTATGAGCTGAAGCGCAGGGAACCTGAACAGAGCGTCGCTTCATGGGCTTTCCGTTTCTGTGGTACTCAGGAGGGAATCATGACGGTTCTAAGTGGTATGACTTACATGGAACACCTGATTGACAATACCAAGACTTTCTCACCATTGAAGCCATTGTCCAAAGAAGAGTTGGATCTTTTGGAAAAAATTGCCACTCAATACGTTAAGTATAATTTAATCCCATGTACCGGTTGTTCATATTGTATGCCTTGTCCTTACGGCTTGGATATACCTGCTATTTTTGCACATTACAACAAGTGCATCAATGAAGGCAATATGGTTGAGGACCCAGAAGATGACGATTATAAGAGAGCCCGTCGTGCATTCTTGATTGGATACGATCGCAGTGTTCCGAAATTGAGGCAGGCGAGTCACTGTGTCCATTGTCGCGAGTGTGTCAGCCATTGTCCACAACATATCGGAATCCCTGGTCAAATGACAATGATTGACAATTATGTCGAAGCATTGAAGCGGAATAAATAGAATCAACGATATACGGTTTGATTTTTGCAAGGGTGCAGTTGCGCCCTTGCTTTTTTATGAAGAAGTTTTGTTCTTTACTTTATGTTTTAGTATTATCGAGTTCATTTGCATTTTGTCAGAATGAACAGTTAATCTCAAAATATTCAACGATTGAAGGAGTTGAATATCAATCTATAAGCAAAGCGATGATAAAAGTCGCCTTATTAGGATTGAGGGGGCCTGAGAAAGATCTTTTCAAGAGTGTGAAAAAGATTAATATTCTTGACTTCTCCAACGCTTCAAATACTATTCGAAATTCATTTCTAGAAGATATTAAAACTCTTGATACACATGGTATTATGTCTGTTGCCGACACTGTGGAAGATGATTGTCGAATGTTGTGTTACGCCAAGATGGGGCAGGATGCCATAGAGAGTATATTTATCATAACGATAGATACAAAAAAGGAGTCCTTTGTATCTATGGAACTAATAGGCAAGATACCTATTACAGCACTGAATGTTTATTTGCAACACTGATTTTGCACTGTTTTTTAATAATTTACAAAAAAATTGGGGCAAATTGGTAAATGGTATTAATATTTTTCATAACTTTGGCGAACCCGATGAAGTCGGCTAAACAGGATATTTGATTCAAATTAGATTAATAAATAATAACTTAAAAATGACTTTTATGAAAAAAATGAGCAAAATGTTGCTTGTAGCTGTCGCTATCCTTGCAACTTTTTCTTTGAACGCAAAGAATGGCGAGTTCAAAGTTTGCGATGGTAAAGTTACTGTCAATGTTGAACACATTGCTGAGACTCTTGATTCAAAAGTAATAACAGCAGATTATTCTTTTATTGTAGCCCCAGATGTAATTGCTGATTGTGAATCAATGATCATCACAACATCTATAGTAAATGGTGCTAACAAAGACGTAATCAATGTATCTGTTATCAATGGTAAAAACGTAAAACGTTTTGACAAATGGCTACAGTATCGTATCGGTGAAGTAACTGATATCAAAAATGTTGATCTTTACAACATTATGAGTACTGAGAACGTTGTAACTGAGCAGAAGAAACTTTCTACTCCTCGTCAGGAATGGATGGATGGTGCTGACTTCGTTGTTACAACTCAGCGCGTTTCATACCACCCACACAGATGCATCCAAGCATTGGGCGGTTCAGAGGTAGTTTGCAAAGTTCCTTTCTTGAGAGTTCCTCTATATTTGGCTCCTAAGTATGAGAAACTTGTAGACAAAAAGTTTGTAAGAGTACCAGTTCCTAACGAAGGTGATCCTAAACTTGCTACTAGATTGTTCTTCCCTAACAACTCATCAGCTAAAGTTCCTGATCTATTCGATAACCAAGCTACTCTAGAAATGTTGGAAACTCTACAAGAGAGTGAATACCTTACAGTTAAGAGCATTGATATTCAGGGTTGGGCTTCACCAGAGGCTACAGTATCTTACAACCAATCTCTATCAGAGAGACGTGCTAAGACTGTTAAAGATATCCTTGCAAAGAAATATAATTTCGATGATGCTATCTATACAACTTCAGGTAATGGTGAATATTGGGATGCAGTTATCAACTACGTTAAGACAACTGATAACGAAACAGTAGCTGCTTCAAGAGAAGACATCATCAATGCTATTGAGTCTAATGATAATTTGGATAAGAGAGAATCTGCTATCAAAGCTATCAAAGGTGGCAAACCTTATCGCGAAATCTTCAACGCTGTATATCCAGAATCTCGTTTCTCTGATTGCTATGTAACATTTGCAGTTAAAGAGGAATACAAATATGAGGATGCTCTAGTTCTTATGTCAGCTGATGAAATTCACCTTCCAGGTTCAGCTTACAAAGTAATCCTTCTTGAAACTAAAGATATGGAGCTAGCTGAATATGTTTCTGATCTATATCCTGACCACACTCTAGTTCAATCATTGGTTGGTGAGCTTTATGTAGAAAAAGGACAGTTTGCTAAAGCTATCGAGCACTTCAAGAAAGCTGGTGACTATGACCTAGTTAACAACGACATCGCTTGCTGCTACTTCTGGCTAGGTGATTATGAGAATGCTTACAAGTATTTCGAAAAAGCTAAAGCTTTGAAGAGCTACGAATACAATATGAACCAAACTCGTAGACTAGAACTTAACAAGACTTACTACAAATAGTGAATTAAGTCTCACAATACAAAAATCGGAGAGCTATTGCTCTCCGATTTTTTTTTGCAAAAAAAAGCTGGTTCAACAGATGTGACCAGTCATAATAGTGAGAGTGATAAATATGCTTTATTATATTTTGCGGAAGACGATACAGCAGTTGTGGCCGCCAAAACCGAAATTGTTGCTAATGGCAACATTGACATTACGCTGTTGTGCGTGATTTAGAGTAAGATTGAATGAATCGTAATCAATTTCTTCATCTTGGGTGGTGAAATTGATTGTAGGAGGAATGATACCATCTTGGATGGCGTGAATAGTGGCAATAGCCTCAATTGCCCCAGCTGCTCCAAGAAGGTGTCCAGTCATGGATTTCGTGGCGCTGATATTGATATCCTTTGTCCTTTCTCCAAAAAGAGACTTGATTGCTGAAAGTTCAGCTACGTCACCACGGTGAGTTGATGTGCCGTGTGCATTGATGTAATCTATGTCTGTCAATGACAATCCAGCGCTCTCAATAGCACTGAGCATAGCGGCCTTTGCTCCTTCTCCTTCAGGGTGTGGGGCTGTGATATGGTAAGCATCGGAAGATAGTCCATATCCTGCTATTTCAGCATAAATTTTTGCACCGCGTTTGATAGCGTGTTCATACTCTTCCAAAATCAGGATACCTGCTCCCTCTCCCATTACAAATCCATCTCTGTTTTTATCAAATGGACGAGACGCTGTTTGATACTCATCATTGTTTGTAGAGAGTGCATGTGATGAGCTGAAACCTCCGATAGAAGGTATTGTAATAGGTGCTTCTGAACCGCCGGAAATCATGACATCCTGGAGTCCTAATTGGATCTGTTGAATCGCTGTTACTATGGCATGGGATGATGATGCACAAGCAGATGACACTGAGAAACTGGCCCCTTTAAGACCATATTTGATTGACACCATTCCTGCCGCCATATTGGTAATCATCTTTGTACATAGGAACGGACTGAAACGAGGCGTTTCGCCAGCTTTATATTCAAGCATGTCATCTGTCAAAGTCTCAATTCCGCCTATCCCTGATCCAATAATCACACCTGTTCTTGATTGGTCCAAAGATGAAAAATCCAATCCGCTGTCGTTGACTGCCTGCTCGGCAGCAGCTAAAGCAAATTGGGTAAATAAATCGTTTTTGCGTGCCTCCTTTCTATCCAGTCCAGCCATTTCAGGAGTGAAATCGCGAACTTGGCAAGCGAAACGGGTTTTAAAAAAAGTAGTGTCGAACCGATCTATCAGTGTTGCTCCACTTACGCCTTTATCAAGATTTGCGAAATAGTCAGTTATGCTATTTCCTAAAGGGTTTATGGTACCGATACCGGTGACTACTACTTTTTTTATTTGCATAGTTTTGGTAGCTGGGTACTACTTAACTTGCTCCTCGATATATTTGATGGCGTCACCTACAGTAGTGATTTTTTCAGCCATCTCGTCAGGGATAGTAATACCGAAAGTTTTTTCAAATTCCATAATCAACTCAACTGTGTCTAGTGAGTCTGCACCAAGGTCATTTGTAAAACTTGCAGCAGGAGTGACTTCACTCTCTTCAACACCGAGTTTGTCAACGATAATAGACGTTACTTTTCCGCTAATATCTTCCATAATTAATAGGTTTAGTTTATATTTGTACTTCCTTTTCCACTGATGGACAGGAAGAGCAAAGTAACGATATTTTTTTAAATCTTCCAAATTTTATAACTCTAAAAAGAGAGTCTCCTAACTGGTAATAATTTGTTAAATAGTTAATAATTAAATGATTAACATAGCAATCTATGCATCTGGCTCTGGTACGAATGCCGAAAATTTGATAACATATTTTAAAAGTTCCAAAAAGGCGAATGTCAAGATTATTCTTTGCAATAATGCCAATGCAGGTGTAATAGAAAGAGCTGCCAGGTTAAAAGTTCCTTGTGAGATATTTTCAAAAGAGAACTTAAAAGGTACCAAAGATATTCTTGATAGAGAAGGGATTGATTTTATTATCCTTGCAGGTTTCCTTCTGAAAGTTCCTGACGAGATAATTGAAGCATATCCACGAAGAATCGTCAATATCCATCCGGCGTTGATTCCAAACTATTGCGGCAAGGGAATGTATGGACATCATGTTCATGAGGCTGTAATAGCCGCTCATGAGAAAGAATCTGGTATTACAATACACCTTGTAGATAACCATTATGATCACGGACAAATATTGTTCCAAGCAAAATGTTCAATCGATTCTACAGATACTCCTGATGATCTCGCAGCGAAGATTCATATCCTAGAACAGACCTATTTCCCTAAAGTGGTGGATGAATACCTGACCACTCAGGCATCTATTGATAGGATTTGTTCAGATCTTTTCGCTGAATCGGATATAAACTTGATGCGATTTGCACTGAATGATACATATTCTCAGGAGGAATTGGATGACTTACTAAAGGTTTGGGACTTGGAGGTCGCAGGGGCGCAAAAGGCTTTGCTTCTATCTTACGTGATGAAAGCTCATCCAGATCTGAAATTCCCCGATTATTTCGGCCCCCGATTATCAGGGTTGATAAATTATTACAGATTTCATAATGTGAAATTGATGTCTAATTTCAAAAAAATATGTTCTGAGATAAGTAATGAGGGCATAGAGATTGTCCCCATTAAAGGTGGGGCCATGAAGGCATTAAGACCGGATTATCCAAGAGAGATGGGGGATATAGATATACTTGTTCCTGAAACAGATTATTTACGAGCTGTTAATATTGCTAAAAGACTTGGATATAAATTGTTTAAAGATATTCATAGTACAGATATTCATGAAAAGGAGACGAATGACAGTGTGATGGATATCCATAAATGGATTTTAATAACATCTGGTAAAGGAAGAAAAATAACTCCTCAAATTTTCGAAAGAGCTTCTAAACATAATGTTTTTGGAGTGGACGTATTGTTACCATGCAATGAGGATATACTCTTCATCAGTATGATTAATTTCTCTAGAAACATAATGGACAGAACGTCTCAGAAAGGGGCTCCTTTCACTCTTTTTGATATAAAATATCTAATACAATCCAAAGACACTTTTGATTGGAATATTATTAAGGAAAATGCGGTGAAAACATCATCTGAGGCAGAGATATCATTATTATCAAGGTTTATCAACCATATAATTCCTCATCTTATTCCATCAGAAATGGAAACACTTTCAGAAGAGAAGGAAATTAGAGCTTTTGGGTCTTTGTGGTTGTTCAGAAGATTCTATCTTAGCCCTTTGCAAGAAAGAAGCCATCAACTTGGCGTGTCGGAGGTTATGAGGCATCCTTCAAACCTGCCTGCCTTCATTTGTGTCAGACCAAAATATACTTTTATGAAGCTCTTCAAATACTCTCCAAGAGCAGCAGGTGTAATCATTAAGGCGAAATGTTTTTCATCAAATTGAAAATAAAGAGATAAATTCGAATATTAACATATTGCCCATCAGAATGGGTTCATAACATAAGAGAGTCTTTATATGGAAACGAGTATAGGGCCAAAAGAGTTTTTTATCCATAAGGTTTCAAAGCAATATCTACGCTATTATTTTGACAAACTACAAAACGATATTGAGGCAAACAATACTCTGTATTCTATCAGATATATACATTTAGGGAATCAAATCGTTCGCATTTTGATTTATGATAAGGAGTTGGATAGACATATTTCCAATGAACTATCATTCATTATTGATGACCAATGTTCGGATCGATATGATTATACAATCATCGCATGGCTTGTACAGAGAACGGGCTCTTCAATGCGCGAACATAGGATAATTGAAGAGGGAACATCATCTACATCTGAACCGGTATTAACAATAGACGATAATACAGGTCGGATTGTTGGATACGATGATGACAATAGTTGTTATTACTATGGCTTTCCATCCTCCAATCCTGAAATACTGGCTATGGAAGGGCATGTCTTTTTCAGACAATTCTACAAGATGCAGAAAGCATCAATCAATTCCTCTCTCGTTCATGGAGCTTGTGTCGGGATAGATGATAATGGCGTTCTTTTCTGTGCGAAAGGTAACAAAGGGAAGTCGACTCTGACTGTTTCAGCTCTATTGAAAGGTTTTGATTTTGTATCTGATGACTATATGGTCATTGAGAAGGATGGCAATGGTAGACTGTTTGCTGACCCTGTTTATTCTATTATTACCCTCTCCCCTGAGATGTATAACAGAATGTTTGATGAACTTAATGGGACAAGGTTTATTTCTAACAATTGGAATCAAAGTAAGTACATTCTAAGTGTAGCAAATTTACACTCAAGGTTCAAGACACATTACCCAATACAATTATGCATGTTCCCAGAAATAGTATCTGACGAAGAACCGTCAATCACTAAGTGCAATCAATTAGAAAAGGGTAGAGCTATTACTAATATGGTCCACTCAACCATTTCACAAATGAATGATCACTCTGATACTGCCAACACGTTGAAAATAATTGAACTTCTAAAAGGACAGGAGTTTTATAATATTCGGTTGTGTAAGGATATTGATAAGAATGTGAATTGCCTCAAGCAGTTTCTTGAGACTTTTTAGGGGTTGATTGATAGACGGATTTCTAGACGAAAGGGGATAGTGTTCAATTGAAGTCATTTTTTTGGTTTTGGATTCAAGAGTAAAAAGTTGTAATTTTGTAATAAGTATAATTTTTTTCCAGTGGGTTGTCATTTTTTAAGACAATCCGTTCATTTTTATTAAATATGACATATCAATTGAATGAGGCAAAGATGTTTGCTGACATAACGGACGATTTTGCAATTGTTATTAATGCAGAAACTGGAGTGTATTATGGAATGAATCCATTCACTTCAAGCATTTTTGACAACCTTATCAAAGGCGCTTCTATTGAGTCTATCAATGCAGATGTTCTCTCAATGGATGGCGCTCCAAGCACTTTTACCTCAGATTTAAATAGATATATTGAAGAGTTATTGTCAAAAGAGTTGATAGTTGAGGGCGATCAGACAAATTATCAATCATCAGTCAACCAGGCACTAGCGAAGGAGTGTAATTTTGAAATCAGTTGGGATGAGTTTAAGGATGCTCAGGAATTACTTCTAGCTGATCCTATTCATGAGGTTCGCGAAGATGAGGGATGGTCTCCAGAAAAGAGCTCTTTAAATAATGATTCAGAAGACGTGGCCCGTAGAAAGTCAAAGCTGCAATGATATGCCTGCCCTTTCGATAGTTATTCCGGTATATAACGCAGCATCTTTTCTTCATCAATGCTTAGACAGCGTTTGTTCCCAGACTCTTGATGATATAGAGATAATATGTATTGATGATTGTTCGACAGATAACTCGCTGGAACTAATCAAATCGTATCAAGAAAGAGACAGTAGGATTATCCTTATTGAACAGGAATCCAACCAAGGTCCTGGAGCCGCAAGGAACAAAAGCATCTCGATCGCCAGAGGATCTTATGTGGGTTTTGTAGATGCTGATGATTGGATAGATCCAGATTATTTCCAATCAATGCTCTCCGTTGCTATCTCACACAATGCTGATATTGTATATAATTCGAATATTGTGCGGGAACTACCTGGGTCAACGGAACCATATAATTGGTTGGGCGCGCCTTGTTTAACTGAACAAGGAAAATTCATTGAGAGTGAGATATCTGCAAATTACACTAATCCCAGTGCATATTCTCATATTTATCGTGTACAATATTTGGATGAAATACATTGTCTTTTCCCTGTTGAATATAATGTTGGTGAAGATAAGTTCTTCCATATCGCCACCAGTATGGGGACAAAATCCATATTTGCCTTCTCTGGACCTCAATATCATTATAGAAAGACTTTAAATAGTTTAACACAAGACAGTGGTTTTTTCAATATTGATGCAGTCAGGTATTTTAAGGATCTTCTGAAATATTTTGGGGATTCCATTTATGACAAATCGTTTAAACTGAAACTGTATAATATTGATATGTTCTGTGGAATCGATAATGATTACAAATACGGGATTGTGAAGAGCTATCTGGAGAGCATTTCAGACTATTTTGACAAATCAGGTGTTTTTGTCTCTGATTTCGATAGATATGCTATTGATGGTATTATTAAGGCACAGTCCTATGAAGAGGTGTTGAAACACATCGGCAAGAATCCATGGATTCGATACCGTACTATGGAGAGATTGAAAATAAAGATAACCCCCAAAATCTCAGTGATTATTCCGGTATATAACACTGAACAATTTGTCTGTAGATGCCTCCAAAGTGTATGTAGCCAGACTTTGCATGATATAGAAATAATATGTGTAAACGACTGTTCGACTGATGATTCTCTAGATGTTATCAAACATTTTGCAATAGAAGATAATCGTATCAGAATAATAGATTTACCTGAAAATGGTGGAGTTAGTAATGCTCGAAACATTGCAATGAAGGAGGCGAAGGGAGAATATTTGTATTTTATTGATTCTGACGATTGGATTGATTTAGGATATTTGGAGGGGATGTATGCAGTAATTGAAAAGAATAATACAGATATTGTCATTAATTCAAATTTCATTAATGAATATGATGACAACAGTAAAAACACAATCAGCAACTTTTCCTTCATCTCTTCTGATGGCTCATTTGTATCCTCAAAAGAGCTTCAGCTCCATTATCCTCCTGTGATATGGACACGTCTATATAGAAGGTCTTTCATTGAGAGCCATGGTATAGTATTCCCGATAGTCAATGGTGGAGCAGAGGATATTTTCTTTGCTTATGCTTGTGATTTGATAGGGGGTAGTGTATTTGCCTACAGAGGAGAAGCATATCATTATTATCAAAGACAGACTTCAGCGATGCATACCTCATCAAGAGGTTTTCACTATTTTGAATCCTTTTCAATATTAAACTCATTTCTAAATAAGAACGGGATTTCTACGAATGGCATCAAACTTTTCTATGTTGAATCATTGATAATTGATACGGAACAGAAGTATGTATTTGTTAAGGAGTATCTTGAATCAATAAAGAGACAGATTGCTGATAACATTTCATTATATAATGATCAAGAGTTATTCTTGGTGAAGATTATGGAAGAGACTGATAATTATGATCATTTTATCAGTAGGTACAATCCTAACATTGCCTTAAGTTTCGTTAGAAATAAAATGAAGAAAACACTATGATTTCAATAATTATCCCTGTTCGTAACGGAGAAAACTATTTGGAAGAGGCTCTTGTCAACATATGTAAACAAGGTGTTGAGGTTGAGATTGTTGTCGTTGATGATGCCTCAACTGACAGAACGGTTGAGATTGCTGAACGATATGGCTGTAAGGTGATCAGACATGAAATTTGTAAGGGACAGGTGGCTGGTAAGAATACTGGTATCAAATATGCAACAGGTGATTTCGTGCTGTTTCACGACCATGATGACCTTTTAAGGGATGGCGCACTCAAGGTGCTTCTTGATGCTTTTGATGAATGTACATATGCTGTTGAGGCGAAGGTCAAGGATTTCTATACTCAAGGTATGACAGAGGAACAGAAAAAGTTTAGTGCTATTAAGGACGAGGCATATTGGGGCCTTTTTACCGGAGCAATTATGATGAGAAGATCTGTCTTTGATACGATAGGAGAATTTACCGAGAGTTTGAACACAGGGGAGATTATTGAGTGGGAATACAGGATGAATCAAAACTCATTCAATATAAAGAAAATAGATTTTATATCTACAGATAGAAGAGTGCATTGCAGTAACTATGGCAAAACCGACAAGAAGAAAGAGTATAAGGATTATGCTACAGTTCTAAGAGCAATGATTCTTGCTAAGAAATCTTCAGGAAAATGAAAAGAATATTGGTTACAGGTGGAGCAGGTTTTCTTGGCTCCCATCTTTGTGAAAAATTGCTTGAACTAGGGAACGAAGTTATCTGTGTGGATAACTTCTTTACAGGACAGAAAAAGAATATAGTACACCTTCTGGATAATCCTTTTTTTGAATTAATCAGGCATGATGTTACGAATCCATTTCAAGTGGAATCTGATGAAATATATAATCTGGCTTGTCCTGCATCTCCAATTCATTACCAATTCGATGCTATTCAGACTGTAAAGACATCTGTTATGGGATCCATAAATGTTCTTGGATTGGCAAAGCGTACCAATGCTAAGGTTTTGCAAGCTTCGACAAGTGAAGTATATGGCGACCCCGCCATTCATCCACAACCTGAAGAGTATTGGGGGAATGTGAATCCTATTGGATTGAGATCATGCTATGACGAGGGTAAACGTTGTGCTGAGACCCTTTTCTTCGATTATCATCGTCAGAATGGAGTCGCTATTAAAGTGATTAGGATTTTTAACACTTATGGACCGAGAATGCATCCAAATGATGGGAGGGTTGTATCCAATTTTATCATGCAGGCATTGAGAAATGAAGATATAACAATTTATGGTTCAGGTGAACAGACCCGCAGTTTCTGTTATTGCGATGATTTGATAGATGGCATGATTGCCATGATGGCTTCTGATGATAGTATCACTGGTCCAATTAATATTGGTAATCCAGGAGAATTCTCAATTAATGAACTTGCTGAACTTGTTATCGAATTGACTGGTTCCAAGTCACGTATTATTCATCAGGAGTTGCCTTCAGATGATCCAAAACAACGCCGTCCTGATATAACAAAGGCCAAAGAGCTGCTGGATTGGGAACCGATTATTCCTTTACGTGAAGGGCTAATTAAAACAATAGAATATTTTAAAACAATATAACGCTCTTTTGATTTGTTATGCAAACGAAAATTGTATACTCAATAATATCCGATGAGACTGATTATTATTTGGAGGCGGTTATTTTCAGTGTTACTTCGCTCCGAAAATATAATCATGATGCCGTAGTCGTACTTGTTACTGACACAGAAACGGATATGAATATGCGAGGCCGTTCTAAGGTCAGTATTGATGAGTTATTCAATCAAGTCAAAGTAGTTGATATCCCTGTTGAGTATGCAGTTGATCGAATGATTCGCTCAAGATATTTGAAAACCAACTTGCGCTCCTATGTTGATGGCGATTTTCTATATATTGATGCAGATACGGTCATTTGTGGGTCGCTTGCAGGGATCGATTTTTTTGATGCTGAGCTTGCATCGGTGGATGAAAATATTATTCCAGAAAATAAACTTGCCACAAATAGAGCAAAGCAGGTTAATTTGTACAATTATCTGGAAAAACATCCATATCGTAATAGCGGAGTTATCTTCTCAAGAGACACAGATTTGTCTAGAGAGTTTTTTGCAGAGTGGCATAAGAATTATTTAGAGTATGCAAGTGGAAATTACAATTTAAAGACAGATCAGACGACATTCAACTTTTCAAATATCAAATTGAATTTTCCTATTAAAGCACTCAATTATAAATACAATTATTTTCTATGGAGAGGTGGGAAAAGGTGTTGCCCACCTGAGCTATTAGACGAGGCACTTATACTTCATTATTTTAATGGAAATAAATATGCATTACGATATATAGCTGACAAATCCATTTTTAAAATAATTAGAAAGCAAGGTATTGATAATTCATTGATTAACTGTATTTTAGATTACCCAAGATTATTAGTCTTCCCAGGAGAAAGTCGATTATGGTATCGGGAGCTGGACCGACTCAATGATTTGTATTTAAAGGGTGGCTTATTTTATAATCCTGTACGTGCTCTTGCAAAGATAATGTGCTTTATTTGCGCAAAAAAGATTAAAAATGCTTAAAATACATAAATATAATTTAGTTCTTCACGACGGTGAGGCAGTCGCCATAGTCGGTGACAATGGTTCAGGTAAATCAATTGTAGCTGATACAATTGCGTTTACCAATCCGGATGAGGTTAAATATATTCAGTTTAAAGACTCTTATGGAGTCGCATCTGACCGTGAATATTATATGCAGCAGCGCTGGAATCACGGTATGTGGGATGATCAGGAACCTTCTGCTGGAGAGCTCTTATATAGACTTGTATCTGATGAAAAGACAGAAGATAATTTAAAAAAACTTGTATCCCTTTTTAAGATAGACAGCATTCTTGACAAGCGCCTGATTACATTCTCCAGTGGAGAGATGAGGAAGTTTCAGTTGACAAAAGCTCTTATTTTCTCTCCTTCAGTACTAATGATTGACAATCCATTTATAGGATTGGATCCTGGTACCAGGAATTTACTCTCTGAGCTTCTGGGATCACTTGTAAAAGAGGGTTTGACATTAATAATGATACTCTCCCGTCCAGAAGAGATCCCCGATTTCATAGATAATGTCATTAAGGTAAATTGTCCAGACGGACAAGAACCGAAATTGAGTGAGAAAATTCCACTTGATCGCTTTAGATTGACAGAATTCGGTCCAGAAGTTATTAGATTTAAAGATGTGACAATCCGTTATGGAGAACGCACAATTCTGAGCCATCTTGACTGGACAGTACGCAAGGGGGAACATTGGGCTCTTACGGGCGAAAACGGGTGTGGAAAAAGTACGCTTCTCAGCCTTGTATGCGCAGACAATCCAATGGCATATGCCTGCGATATTGAGCTCTTCGGTAAAGCCAGAGGCAGTGGAGAAAGTATTTGGGATATCAAGAAGAAGATAGGTTATGTCAGTCCTGAGATGCACCGCTCTTTTCGCAGTGAAGACAATGCTCTGAATGCAGTTGCAAGCGGTTTGTTCGATACCGTTGGACAATACTACAGTGTTGACCAAGAACAGTTGGACATCTGCATGGATTGGATGAAAACCTTCGGAATAGAACATCTTGCTGGACGTCAGTTTTCAAAACTTAGCAGTGGTGAGCAGCGCCTATGTCTGGTATGTCGTGCTTTCGTTAAGAATCCACCACTTCTCATTCTCGACGAACCGTTCCACGGCCTTGACGATCGTTATCGTATGCACGTTCGCCACATCATCGACACATTCTGCTCAGACCAAGAGAAAACCCTTGTCATGGTTACTCACTACCCGGAAGAGTACCCGTCTTGCATTGATCATAGCTTAACTTTGATCAAGAATAGATAGACATAATAATTATATAAGTTAACTAAAATGTCTGATATATTGTATAAGCGCAAAAAAGGCGGTCATTAGACCGCCTTTTTGTGCTCGGGACGGGAATAAA
>DCHP01000117.1 GCA_002315675.1 Rikenellaceae bacterium UBA1749
CAATAATAGCTGCAATGTGGGCTAAAAAGAAACAAATCATTTACACCATAATTAAATAGAAACAATGGAATCAGTACAACCTCAACTTGAGCAAGAATCGCAGGTGCAATCACAATATCCCGGCATCAACAATTTCTTCAAGGCGTTATTGAAATCACTAAGATTCTTAATAATTCTTATCATATCACCGCTTAGGGTCTGGTTAAAATCAATTGATGAAATGGCTGCCATAAATACCAAAACAAATAATTTCAAGGAAAGTGATTCCAAATGGCCGGTATTTTCTTTCATCAGGATATATCTATTTGATTCAGGTTTATCATTCCTATGTTTCATTTCTTATTTTGTAGGACTCGCAGTTGCTATTATAATTGCAAATCAGTGCTATCATTATAATGGAGAAAGAAGCATATTTGACTTCGTTTATCCATTTATAGGTAATACGATGATCACATACATTGTCCCCTTTGGCATAAAGATTACAAAGGACATTCTGGATATTATCATTGTCAAGCCAGTAATGAAATATATTTCTTGGATTGAAAAACCAGCTCAATATCTTGATATTACGATGGACAACAAGAATAAATAAGGTAAATAAAAACTCCAGACGATAAAATCAAAAGGAATAATAACATACATTAATCCCCCTAATACAAATCACATATGCATTAGGGGGATTAATATTTGACCTAATACACCTATGTTTACGCCAATGAATCCAATTATCATCAAAAGATAGACTGCTGTATCCCGGACAATATTCAAATGTTAAGCGACTTGCTTTGAAGAGGGAATTTGACTAACTTTACTCAATAAGAAAAACAAAAACAATGGCAGACAATAAGAAAGAGATTGAAAGAGCAGAACTCCATAGAACCATATGGGCAATAGCAGATGAAATGAGAGGTTCTGTTGATGGATGGGATTTCAAATCCTATATCCTTGGTATGCTCTTTTACAGATACATTAGTGAAAACATTACTGCATATATCAACAATGGTGAATGGGAAACTGGAAATAAAGATTTCAGTTATGCAGACCTTTCTGACAATGTTGCAGAAGGTGCAAGAGAAGAAATGGTCTCTGTAAAGGGATTCTTCATCCTTCCTTCCCAATTGTTTGAAAATATCTGTAAGACCTGTGATTCTGATCCAAATCTAAATATGACACTGGAAGGCATCTTTTCTTCAATTGAAAACTCTGCAAAGGGAACAGAAAGTGAAGATGATTTCAAGGGACTGTTTGCAGACCTGGATGTCAATTCAAACAAACTGGGGGCCACTGTCATAAAAAGAAATGAGAAACTGGTAAAACTTCTTAGGGGTGTCCAGTCAATGAAACTTGGAGACTACCAGAGTAATACCATAGATGCCTTTGGAGATGCATATGAATACTTGATGGGTATGTATGCTTCAAATGCAGGAAAATCAGGTGGTGAATACTATACTCCACAGGAAGTGTCTGAACTTCTTACCAAACTTGCAACAGTTGGAAAGAGAGAAGTCAATAAAGTATATGACCCAGCCTGTGGTTCTGGCTCACTTCTTCTAAAAGCTGCAAAGATACTGGGCAAGGATAATGTAAGACAGGGATTCTATGGTCAGGAAATCAACCTGACAACCTATAACCTTTGCAGGATAAATATGTTCCTGCATGATATTGACTATGACAAGTTTGACATAGCATGTGAAGACACCCTTCTTTCTCCAATGCACTGGGATGATGAACCATTTGAAGTGATAGTATCAAATCCACCATATTCAATAAAATGGAAAGGGGATGATGACATTACCCTTATAAATGACCCAAGGTTTTCACCAGCAGGAGTTCTGGCTCCAAAGTCAAAGGCAGACCTGGCATTTATTATGCATTCACTTTCCTGGCTTGCAACAAATGGTACAGCAGCCATAGTTTGTTTTCCAGGTGTAATGTACAGAAGTGGAGCTGAAAAGAAAATCAGGCAATATCTGATTGACAACAACTTTGTAGATTGTATCATCCAGCTCCCTGACAATCTTTTTTTTGGGACCAGTATTGCAACCTGTATAATGGTTCTGAAAAAAGCCAAGAAAGACAATAGCACTCTCTTTATAGATGCAACAAAGGAATGTGTCAAAATCACCAATTCCAACAAGCTGACAGAAGAGAATATCCAGAATATCCTTGATGTCTTCACTAGTAGAAAAGACAAAGAGTATATCTCAAAACTTGTATCCAACAAGGAAATAGGTGAAGGAGATTACAACCTGTCTGTTTCCACCTATGTAGAGCAGGAAGACACCAGGGAGAAAGTAGATATTCATAAACTCAATGCAGAACTGAAAGAGATAGTTGAAAAAGAAGATACATTGAGAAAAGAGATTGACAAGATAATCCAAGGGCTACAGAGTTCTACTGAATAATTTTTCAGTTATCTGTAAAAGTTTTCACTATACTGAAAAGTTTTTCAATTTTTATAAAAAGTTTTCAGTAGAAACCACTGGTAAACAACAACACTAATGCCAATTTTACCTGTATTTCAGATCAAAGAGATTGTGAACGCATGCGTTCACAAAGTATAGAGAATGATACACAATGAGTAAGTTAGAAGAACTAATCCAACAATACTGTCCTGATGGGGTGGAATGGAAACCATTATATGAACTTGGTGATTTTTACTCTGGGTTGTCAGGGAAGGCAAAAGAAGATTTTAAAGATGGTAATTCCAAGTTTATAACCTATGTAAATATATTCAACAACCCTTCACTCAATACTGATATTGAGGAAAAGGTAAAAATTGCAAATGGAGAGAAACAGAATACAATCCAATATGGAGATGTGTTATTTACAGGTTCATCTGAGACACCTGATGAGTGTGGCATGTGTTCTGTCTTAACCCACCATATTGACGAAAAAATATACTTAAATAGCTTCTGTTTTGGTTTTAGATTCTTTGATTTGTCTACTATATGTCCTTCATTTATGAAGCATTTGTTTAGATGTTCAACAATTAGAAAAAAAATCTGTAAAACTGCAAATGGGGTTACCAGATACAATATTTCAAAGAAAGAGTTTGCAAAGATTGAAATCCCCATCCCCCCACTCCCAGTTCAGGAAGAAATTGTAAGAATCTTAGATAC
>DCHP01000051.1 GCA_002315675.1 Rikenellaceae bacterium UBA1749
ACATTATTTTTTACCCTGCTGAATAGTTACCTTTTTCGTAACTATTCAGTCTCCCTGGGTAGAGACAACCAACAATGTATCAAGCAAACATTCCAGAAAGAGCTCTATTGTTGATGATGGACATAGGTGCAGAATAGTTACGCTATTTTGCTATAAGTACTAAATTAGATATCTGATATTGGGGTTGGCTAAATTTGGGGACTTATATAAAGCGGGCCAATATTAATACTATTCGAAAAAGTCGGTTTTATATACCAAGACCTTGGTACAAACATCTGAAATGCACAATATTTCTGCGGTTTATACTGTTTTCAAGCAAGTTCTTAGTTAAATTACACAACAAGTATGACAAAATATTAGATAATGAGAATGATGATTTCCTAAATGGACATAAAATTTGTATATTTAACCTGTCAAACAACTCTGAGAGCACTTGAAAAAGTTTATTTTGTCGTTTTAGCCACTTGTACAGGCCTCTACGATAGGGATGTTTCTCAATATTTGGATTTTTTCAAGCAGGCTCACATTTATTATTTCATTTTATGAGAAATATTCGGATACTCCTTTTCTTTTTTACCCTTTCATTTCTGGGAGGTTGCGCAACCCTTAAACTGGCATACACCGACAATAATGACGGGAAAAGGACTGTCATGTCTTCCAATATCAGCTTGTTCAGTGCTAAATCATACAATTTCGATATTGCAATGGGAGCAAGGGTATCAGAAAAGGACACAATCATGGCAGTACTTATTACATGCGACAAGGACTCTGACCATGGTATTTTCAACAAGGGAAACAGACTCATGATCAAACTTGAAGGCGGAGAAATCATATCTCTGTCCAATGTGTACGAAAAGGAATTTGAAGAAAAAAGTCAGGTAGTAAATACGACTGACAGAGTCAATTCCTATGGCTATGAATATTTCTATTCACCATATGACGACGCCGTATACCTTTCCCCGTACGAAGTCACAACATTTGTACCACGGACGTATGTAAGAAGAACCCATAATTCCTATGCACTTTATCTAATATCCAAGAAACAGATAAACGACATCTGCCAAAAAGGCGTGATAAAGCTCCGTGTGGAAATAGAGGACAAGGATATTGACATGCCGTATCCTGAACATGCACCAGCTATTTTCTCCGAGTTATACACATTTATAAGCCCTATCATCACAAACGGAATTGCAAGAAGTGAATTCTAGCCTGCATCAGGAGCTACACCGATAAAAATAGAATTTCCTAATATATTACAACCAATTTATACTTTTCAGGACTTTTTTAGATTCTATGTAATACATCACTGATTTCACATAATACACCTATACTATAAGTAACATAATTTCACAACATATCACCATGAAAAGAATTACAGTTTTACTTCTATCACTACTACCATTTATCACACTGGCACAGGATAAATGTAATATGCCTGAGAGCATTGTATGGAACGAGATTTCCGTAGATCAAACAGCAAGCATGCCATTTGGCAACGGAGTCATCGGTGGCAATGTTTGGGCGGAAAAGGACGGAGCGAGAATCTATCTGGCAAGAAATGACAGCTGGAGTGAACTTGGACGTCTCATGAAAGTCGGACGCCTGCACATTAATATTGATGGATGTGCCTGGGACAAGAATTTCTCCCAGACCCTGGATCTTACAAATGGAAAAATCGTAATTGAGAATGACTATCTGACACTGTATGTCTTTGCAGATTCTGATTTTCCAGTAATATGGATCCACGGAATTATGAAAAATGCGGCAAAGGTTACTGTTTCACCTGAAATTTGGCGTACACAACCATTTGATCCAAGAGGAATGGCTGAGAGCATGTGGTCAGCAAGAGGTTTTCCAGAAACTCCATTTCTTGAATCTGCAGATGTAACCATTCAGGGAGGATTCTATCACCACAACAGCCAGTCAACAGTCAGGATGACTGCAATCAACAACCATATCAACCCTGACGTCGTGCCAGAGCAGCTACTGGGCAGAACCTTCGGAGCAATCATGTCAAGCAAGGAATTATCATCATATCTGGATAATGGAGCTATCGAATCAGACAAACCAATAAAGGAATTTACTGTAAAGGTGGCTGTTACATCCACCCAGGCAGACTGGAAAAGTGAAACGACAAAAGCTTTATCTGATGCCGGCAATTATTCCAAAGCAAGTAAGAGGACTCAAACATACTGGAATAAGTTATGGGAGAAAAGCTATGTTAAAATTTCAACACCAGACATTACAACAGGAAAGAAAATCACCGAGGCATACAATTGCCAGCGCTGGATAACCACGACAGCCGGCAAATCAGAGTACCCTATCAAATACAATGGTTCTATCTTCACTATAGAGAAGAACCCTGATTACAGAAAATGGGGAGAATGCTACTGGTGGCAGAATACACGCCTTCCATATTATTCCATGCTTAAAACAGGAGACTGGGATATCCTGAAGCAATTATTCTGCTATTTTAGCAGACTGATTCCTGTATTCAAGGATGATGCACGTTCATATCATGATTCAGAAGGAGCAACATTCCCTGAAACCATGACTCCATTCGGAACATTCGCAGTTGCAGACTTCGGATATGGAGTGCGATATCCTCAAACTATGTGGATACGCCATATAATGCAAGGACCACTTGATCTTGTTCACCTTATGATTGATTATTACAGATATACAGATGACAAGCAGTTCATGACTGAGGTGGTTTTCCCTATGAGCGAACAATTCATTGAATTTTTCATTTCAAGGAACAAACTTGATGAATCAGGCAAAATGCGCATCAAAAACACCCAATCTCTTGAAACATACTGGTACGATGTAGAAAATGATACACCGGATCTTGCAGGACTCCATTGCATCATCAAGGATTTCCGTTCCATTGAGGGTACAATACAGATTCCTAAGTCACTGGCAGAAAAAATCGATTACATTGAGAAAGTAGTTCCAGATGTTCCTGTCAGAAAAGACGCAGAAGGAAAGGATATCTATGTTCCGGCCGAAAAATACAACAGCAAGACAACCAACTGCGAAAATCCGGAATTGATGACTGTTTTCCCATTCAAGCTTTCAACTATTGTAAGCAACAAGGAATTAGGTATAAACACATTCCTGAAACGTAAAAACGTTTTCACATATGGATGGCCACAGGATGGACAGGTTGCTGCACTACTGGGACTGACAGACATAGCCAAAGACCAGTTGATTGCAAGAATAGGCAATACAAATCCAAAATACAAATTTGTATCTTATTACGGACCTAACTTTGACTGGACTCCTGACCAGTGTCACGGAGGTAATATAATGACAACAATACAGGAAATGGTTATGCAGTGTTACGATAGCAGCATATATCTTCTTCCTGCCTTCCCTAAGGATTGGAATGTATGCTTTAAGTTAGCTGTACCAGGTAAGACATTTGTCAGCGGTGAATATTCAGACGGGAAATGGATATCAGAACCAAAGACAGAAAAACAGTCTGGTCATTCGATTATTAAAATGAATTAGACAAGAACAATCAGGCAGGGGGGGGACCTATAATACAAAACCTTTATTTAAAAGCAATCAGACAATAATCTCCAATACAGAGATTACACAGTTATTATTAATCATTAGCTTGCTTGAAAAAGTCCAAATATTGAGAAACACCACCATTGTAGATAACTGCACTATTGGCGAAAACGACAAAATATACTTTTCAAGTACGCTCAATCATATTATTTCATGAGAAGAGGATTATTTTCGATACTTGGTATCATTATTGCTGTTTCATTGGCAACATCATGTACTCAGATACCAGTACATTTTGAATTCGGAACAGCAGAGAACCCTGACGGAGAAACCATATATGTAGACTCCAGGGGCTTTATCATCAATGGGAAGCGTGAGATACCCGTAGCAGGAGAAATGCATTATCAGAGAGTTCCTTCATCAGAATGGAGAAATGAACTTCTGAAAATGAAAGCAGGGGGAGTTACTATTGTATCCACCTATGTTTTCTGGAATATTACAGAACCTCAGGAAGGTAAAATGGATTTCTCAGGCAACAACAATATCCGTGGTTTTATCGAAGAATGCGGCAGATGCGGACTGAAAGTCCTGCTTCGTCCAGGGCCATGGGCTCATGGAGAATGGATCTATGGAGGCCTTCCGGAATGGCTTGTAGACAAATCCTTTTCAGAACCTGAAAATTACTCTTTACGCTCAATATCTCCCGGGTTTATTGGCGCCACAAAACGCTATTTCAATGCACTTGGAGAAGAGACAAAAGGACTTAGATGGAAAGAAGGAGGTCCCATTATAGGACTTCAGGTTGATAATGAATCCGCAGGGCCATGGGAATATCTGCGCACATTGAAGAACATAGCCATTGAGGCCGGGTTTGACCTTCCATTCTACACCAGAACAGGATGTCCTGACGTTATAGAAAATGGTGACTCTGCAGAGTTGCTTCTTCCTCTAGGAGGAAATTATGTAGATGGATTCTGGTGCGGATACGAGGATGCTCCTGAATGGTTCCGACTATCTTTTGAATTCAAGGAACTCGCATGGAATGCAGATCCTGAAGATTCAACACTTCAGATTAAATCAACAAGCACAAAATGGGATTGTCCTGCACCAGGGCTTAAATATCCGAAACTGATGTGCGAACTTGGAAGTGGAATGACCCCTGCATACCACAGGCGTATTAATATACATGACAACGACATCAGGGCAAGTGTCATCACCCGTTTAGGAATAGGGTGCAACATGCCAGGATACTTCATGTACCATGGCGGAACTGATCCCTGGTCTCCAAATGGGACCTTAGCAGAATGCCGTGAATCAAAATACACCAACTCAAATGACCTCCCAAGAAGATCATATGATTTCCAGGCGCCACTCGGAGAATGCGGTAAACCAA
Source organism: Rikenellaceae bacterium UBA1749 (assembly GCA_002315675.1). Lineage (GTDB taxonomy): Bacteria > Bacteroidota > Bacteroidia > Bacteroidales > Rikenellaceae > Mucinivorans. The sequence continues at coordinate 4,910 of DCHP01000051.1, forward strand.
ATCTCTGGTACCACCATCTTCGACTTATCAACCAGTTTCTTCACGACTGGGGAGATGAACTTTCAGAAATGGATTTTCACCAGGAGGTAGCATCAGAAATACGCAGCGCAATCAGAAGAAATGGGGAAAGTGGCTATGTATTTGTAAACAACCACGAACGCATGAGACAGATGGGAACAAACAATCTGAATTTCTCAGGACAGGATATCGCTGTTCCAGATGGTGAGAGTTTCTTTTTTCCTTATGGCATGAAATTCAAGACGCTTGACATAGACTGGGCTACAGCACAACCTTTCTGCAAAACAAGCAGCTCAATCTATTTTGCCGCTGTTAAAGGTATTGATGCAAAACTATGCATTGACGGAAATATTATTGCACCAGAACTTGACAAGCCTTATGAAATTGATGGAGATACGATAGTAATAATGAGTCCGGACAAATCTCTCAAAGCATACAAAGTCGACGACAAAGTCCTTTTCAGTGATGGCATCATCTACAAAGACGAAGAAAAGATTATGAGTGAAACGTGGGAGAAAGATTCTGACATTACGGCATCGGCAAAAAAAATCAAGGAAGAGAATATATCAAGAGTGCCAGAAATGAGATCAGGAACTCCATTGTTTCCAAAAGACAACGAGCTCAACAAGGCTGCATCATGGTCTCTGGAAATTCCAAAGGATATGTGCTCCGACGAGTGGTTCATCGCCGTTTCATACCGCGGTGACATTGCTCAGGTCTGGGTAGACGATGTTATGGTTGAGGATAATTTCTGGAATGGTAAAACAATGTATATCAGGGCATCTGATCTTGCAGGAAAAACTGCAATCATCAATATTCTTCCTTTGCCAAAAGGATTCCCTCTTTACCTTCAGAAAGAACAGAGAGAACAGCTGACAAATGCAGAGAAGGGCTATCTATGCTCTATTGATTCAATACATATGGTTCATCGTGTCAGAAAGGAAATCCGTTAGGGAATCAATTTGAAAAAGTATATTTCTCGAAAAAAGGCCCATTACCAAGTAGACTGATTAGAAAAACAGTTCAAGGGAACTATAGTAATAGAGCTATGAAGAAATTATTATATCCGGCGTTTCTGGTTTTGCTTATCCTGTCGTTTTCATGCAAAAAGACAGTTCCGGCGTCCGTCTCCGCTCATATCGAAGACGGATATATCGTACTTGAGACTCCAGAGCGTGAGCCAGGCCAGCGAAGTGCCCTGGCAATGAAGTGCGAGCCGCTAGATGTTGTCCGTGTCGCTTTTGTAGGTATTGGTGGCCGCGGTTCAGCGGCTGTATACCGCTGGACAAAACTTGAAGGTGTTGATATAGTTGCCCTCTGTGATCTGGAACAGAATAAAATCGATAACGCCAACAGGATGCTTGAAGAGAACGGATGCCATATGGCTGAAGGGTATGTGGGTGAAGAAGCATACAAGGATCTTTGCAAACGTGACGATATTGACCTTGTCTATATCGCAACAGATTGGCTTGATCATACTCCAATTGCAGTTTATGCATTGAATAATGGCAAACATGCCGCAATAGAGGTTCCTGCAGCCATGACTATCAAGGAATGCTGGGATCTTGTCAACGCATCAGAACGAAATCAGCGCCACTGTATGATGCTGGAAAATTGTTGCTACGATTTCTTTGAGTTGTCTACCCTCAACATGGCCCAGCAAGGACTATTCGGCGAAGTATATCATGTAGAAGGAGCCTATCTTCATTGTCTTGCAGAGGTCTGGGACAATAGGTCAGACTGGAGAATCTTTTACAATATGGACCACCGCGGCGACAACTATCCCACCCATGGACTGGGACCAATCTGTCAGGTCCTGAACATCCATAGGGGAGACAGAATGGATTATTTAGTTGCAATGGATACACCTGCATATTACGGAAGTGAGGCGGCAAAAAAATACAGAAATGAAGACAGATGCGAAGAAGGAGACCATACAATCAGCCTGATACAGACAGAAAAGAAAAAAATGATAGAGGTTCAGCATAATGTATTTTCGCCACGCCCGTATTCCAGAATTCATCAGCTTACGGGCACAATGGGATTTGCAAATAAATACCCTACAGAACAGATTTCAGTGAAAAGCATGGGCGGACACGAGGCTTTGTCTAAACAAATCATGGATTCCCTGCTGATGACATACAAGCCTGAGTTCTTAAAGGGAATTGAAGAAAAAGCAAAGAAAGTTGGAGGACACGGAGGAATGGACTTCATAATGGATTACCGTCTTGTTTACTGCCTTCATAATGGTCTGCCTATTGATGAGGATGTGTATGATGCTGCCGAATGGAGTGCAGTCCAGGAATTAAGCAGGATTTCCCTGGAAAACGGGTCTATGCCTGTCAAATTTCCGGATTTCACAAGAGGAGACTGGAATGTTGTAAATGGTTTCAGCTACGCAACAAGGTAACCCAATAGTAAGCATATACATATACATATGCCATAACATCAACTTCTATACAAATTGAAAAAGGCTGGACCACCTTATGGGGATCCAGCCTTTAGATTGTTATCTGACAATCTTCTATTTATATCTTGCTATTTCTGCAATCTTGTTATAGAAGAATGAATTGTCCATTTTCACAGAGAATATTTCAGGTTTTGGACCAATATAGAATACCGGAACATATGCCGCAGTATGGCCACCGGTTGTATATTTGAAACCGCAATTTCTTGCAACCATCTGAGCTGCTTTTGCAACAATCTCTGCGTTATGGTTATATCCATATTCATCGGTCACATTTCCGGTTTCATTTTTAGCAATGGTCTTTTCGTAAATTTCCTTAAGATACTTTTCATCATTTTCAGATACTTTGAACTTGCTCCACATACCCATCTCTTCTGATAGGAAAGATGCAACTTCATCCCATGAAAGAGGTTCCTTGCCTTTTTCTTTCATTTTTTCCTTCAAAAGAGCAGTCATCTTGCCGATTGAGTGTTTCTGGTACTGAAGATTTACAATGGTCTCTGGGTTAACTTCAACGCCAGGGCCACCTGTATCATGGTCGGCAGTAACAATGATAGCTGTCTCCTTAGGATGCTGAAGATAGAATTCATATGCAATCCTTACAGCCTCATCCAGATCAATCACTTCCCTTACTGCACCTGCGGCATCATTACCATGATTAAGATGGTCAATAATACCACCTTCGCACATAATAAAGAAACCTTGCTTACAATTGTCCTTCATGAAAAACTGAATTGCACTGCTAACAAAGTCAGATATGCAGATGCTTTCACCTGGTTTCATATTCTGTCTATCAATAGCATCTTTGACTGCATGTTCCTTATCTGGAATAAACAGAATCTTGGATGCATTCTGATAGCCTGCCTTGAAATCATCATTGTTACGGCATACAGTATATCCGGCATTCTTGCAATCTTCAAATACATCAGTCTTATAGTTATTTGACTTCATAATACCACAGCCACCATAGAAATCAAAATTGTCTGCAAGCATATCTGCGATAAGCTGGTCTGCATTCCCACGACTTTTCTGGTGTCCGAAGAAGGCGCCTGGTGTTGCATGATTGATTTCTACATTTGACATAATACCGACTTTCTTACCATTCTTGGCTGCAGTTTCTGCGATTGAAGTATATCTTTCACCTTCCGGGCCAACACCAAGTGCTCCGTTGGATGTCTTTTTACCACATGCAATCGCAGTTCCTGATGCAGCTGAGTCAGTAACTTTTCCCTGATATTGAAAAGTGGTTGCTACATTGCAAACTGGGAAAGTTGAGAAGATAAGTGGAGATATACCTACTTTTCCTTCCATGGCACCCTTATAGAATTCTGTATAGTTTACCATGTTTGCTCCTGTACCATCACCGATGAAAAGGAAAACATATTTTGCCTGTCCAAAAGATTGAATGGCAATAAATAGTGTAAAAATTAATAAAACTGTTCTTTTCATTTTATGTTAGATTTTGATAATATATACAATACGTTACCATGGATGAAAAACCATCAAGAAAGATTTTCTCCATAACATCGATTCCAAAGTTACAAAAAAATAAATAAACCAATAATTTTCAACAAACCGGAACTAGCAACCATAATTAAAGAATCGGTAAAATATGCCACTATACAACTCCGAGAGCCTGAGCAAGTGCTGCGATTTTTTTGACCCGTGGTGT
>DCHP01000047.1 GCA_002315675.1 Rikenellaceae bacterium UBA1749
GATACTTATTAAAGTGGACTCAATATTCATTTGAATTGATGTTATTGATTATTCCGCTAACTTCGTATCAAATAATACCATGATGAAATGAATAACCTAATTGGCTGTTGCGGTCTCAATTGCGAGACATGCGACGTAAGAATAGCAACAATTAATGATGACAACGACCTTCGTGCGAAAACTGCCGCAAAATGGTGTAAACTTAACAATACTGATGCAATAAGACCTGAGCATATGAATTGTCTTGGGTGCCTGTCCGAAGGTTTCAAGACTGTATTCTGCACATCAATGTGTCAAGTGAGGAAATGTTGTCAATCAAAAGATTTTGCTAACTGTATGCAGTGTGATGACAAGAAAACCTGCAAGGAACTCAGCGTGTTTATTTCAAACAATCAGGACGCATACGATAGAATAATCAACCAAAACGTTTAATATTATTCCTTTCCGGGCAACCAGATTGACATATCTCCGTTCCCAAGCAAATATTATGTTGTCATTGCTCTGGAATCTTTCTCATGGAAGATATTTGGTCCACTCTGGCAAAATATTGTATCTTTATCCTCAGTATGAAAAACAGAATAGAATTTATTGATATTGCCAAGGGCCTGGCGATGTTTCTTGTTGTATGGGGACATACAGCATCAAATGCTGAGATGCAAAGTCAAGATTGCTATCTGATAACGAAGATACTTTACTCATTTCATATGCCACTTTTTTTCTTTCTGTCGGGCCTTTCTATTTCGCCTAAACCCCTTAATTCTTTCTCCCAGTGGCGTAGCTTTCTGAAAAAAGCAGTCCTGACCATGGCCTTCCCTTATCTTGTATGGTCATTGATCTATTGTGATTTTACCTATCAGAACCTGTCATGGGTATTTTATGCATCCTGGTACGCACTTGGAAAGGTTGCATCGCTGACATCTATGTGGTTCCTTTCATGTCTGTTTGTTTCCAAAGTAATGGTTGAGGCTGTAATATCGTTTACTCCTCGTAAGGCATGGACTCCAATCGCAACCGTTATGCTGCTATTAGGGTTATACCTTCCTAAAATATCAATTGGCTATCCTTGGTGTCTTGACATCGCTTTTGTGGCAACCAGCTGCATTATGTTAGGAGTGATTCTGAAAAACAAATTTATCGTACTTGGTGTGCAAAAGCTTAGTCTGCTTTTTGGCCTCATGATTCTGTCAGCTGCAGTGTTTGCTGCTTCGATTTTCATTGGCGCTGACAATTTTATAAATATGATGATGTGCAAAGGACAGTACGGAACAGGACTATGGCCATTTGTTCGTGCCGTAACAGGAGGCTTTGTGGTAATCCTATATTCTATGATTCTACATCAGATATCAGAGCGTTCTAATCGTGCATTTATTCCATGGGCGTTATTGTATATTGGACAATGTACCATTGGTATTTTCATACTTCACAAACCACTCCTTCAGGAATTAGTTCTGCCGCTAATGACCACATGGTTTGATGGGTGTTTGTCGTTGCAGCTTATCAGATTCTTTTCTGCGATAATTGCCATGTTCGCAACTCTTCCAATATGTGCTATAATACTGCATTATGTTCCTGAACTTATTGGCGTTTTCAGTAAGGACAGACTAAAAATCACGTATAGTAAATAATGAACTAACGCAAAAACAAACAGGTTTTTAGGATAATACGGGTTGTAATACTGAACGATAATACTGTAGTCTTGTATTAAAAATAAACAGACTTCAAAACATAAAGTTCTGAAGTCTGTTTTCATTTGTCTTCTTTTGTTCTAATTGGTTTATATGCAGAATATATTCTTGAATTAGTTGTGTCAATGACTACCATAGAAATAACCCTATCTCCTGCTTCAGGTCTGATAGAGAAATGGCACCGCTTTTTCTCCAGATGCATTCACCTTTTTTAAATAGCATTAACGTTGGAACAGATTGAATGTTGTATTGACTCGCAATTTGCTGATTCTTGTCAATATCAATTTTAATTATTCTTATGTTGTCCTGTATTTCATTTTTTAGCTGATCTAAGACTGGATGCATTGTCTTGCAAGGTCCGCACCATGTTGCAAAGAAATCGACTAACGTAGGTTTTTCTGCTCCAATAATATCACTGAATGTCTCCATAACATACTTTATTTTTAATAGTTCCCCTGTTTCTTTTTTTCTTTCTCTTTACATCAATAGTTTGCACCGCTAAGATACGTTTTTTATCTTTGCTTTATAATCGTCTATCGTTTTTTATGAATAAAAGATTTGAAGGTAAAATAGCTCTTGTCGTTGCCGCAAGTCGTGGTATCGGTTATGCATGTGCAAAATCACTTGCATTGGAAGGAGCTAAAGTATATCTTGGCGTCAGGAACATGGATGCCGGTAAAGAGATATCAGAAGATTTTAAAAGTGAAGGACTGGATGCTGCCCCGGTTTATTTCGATGCTTCAGACAAATCATCGTATCAGCCTATGGTAGAGACTGTTGTCAAGGCAGAAGGAAGAATTGATGTCCTTGTCAATAATTATGGTGCTACGGATGTAAACAGAGATCTTGATGTGCAGAATACAGATCTTGACTATTTTGATGAGGCTGTCTGCCAGAATCTAAACAGCGTTTTTGCCCCTGTGAAATTCGCAATAGCCCATATGCCTATAGGTTCTTCAATTGTAAATATTGGTAGCATAGGTGGCTATAACCCTGACCTTTCCAGGGTCTCTTACTGTGTGTCCAAGGCTGCAATAATGAGCCTTACTGAAAATATTGCAGTCCAGTACGCACGCAAGGGCGTACGTTGCAATTGCGTCATGCCAGGTATGATAGCAACTGATGCGGTAAAAAGACATATGCCTCAGCAGTTTGTCGACGCATTCCTTCGTCATGTGCCTATGCAAAGATTCGGACTTCCTGAAGATATAGCAAGTGCAGTCCTGTTTCTGGCAAGTGATGACGCATCATTTATTACGGGTCATTGCCTTCCTGTTGCCGGAGGTTACAAGGTCCCTACTCCGACCTATGGTGATGCAGCTCCTAAAATGATTCAGCAATAGTATCATTACACCATTTAATTTAAATACATAACAAGTATATATAAGGTCGCTCGACTTTATCTAATCAAACATAAATTCTATTTATGGATTTAAGATATTTTATTAAAAAACGGATTATAATTTCTGCTCTTAAAAAGAAAAGAGCCAAAGGTTTCAGTGAACAGGAAAGTGAACTTCACAAATTACCTGAAGATGCAGATGAACATATCAACAATAGTTATTATTTTGGAGGAAATACTCTCTCTGGTCAAAGTCTTGTTTTCAGAGTGGCTTTCAGATGTAATCTTTCTGAACTTTTTATCCTTTACACGGAAAACGGACATTTTTATTACCTTGAAAAACAGGAATATGGTCCAAGTGATAATCCCCTTAAACTTGAGTGCATTGAACCAGCCAAAAGATGGCATGCTGTATTCAACGGACCTTTGAAGGATTATTCTACAGGTGAAAATCTTGATGTCAGTTTTGATGTCGACTTTATAGCAAGATTACCGATTTTCAGTTCCGCTTATCATGGTGATCTTGAAGGACTTGCAAAACCTATTGCCAAACAGAAATGGACTAAAGAATTCTTCCAGTCAATAAGCGGTGGAGATATGGGCATGTCATCATCGCTGTCCAAGGCAGAAAAGCTCAGACAAAAGAAAAACAATGAACAACATCATTACGAACAGACAGGACGCATTGCTGGTTCTATTAAGATCAATGGTGTAGAATCAAAAATTGATATCCCCGCATCAAGAGATCACTCATATGGCAAACGTGACTGGAACTACATGAACAATCACATATGGCTTATGGCCCAGACTGAAAAAGGTGAGGCACTGAATTTTCAGTTGGTGAATTTTCCTTTTGCGAACAGTATTTTTGTCGGATATACTGATATCTGCAATGATGGCAATGCATGTCTTCTTTCGTTCAAGAATCTTGTCTACCAGCATAATGACGGTCTTGGGACGGATACTATAGAACTTGACCTTAAATACAATAACGGCAGGACTTATCATGTAAAAGTAAGGAGGGATCTCAATATTGTTACTCCGTTTGATAACGGAAACTATTACTTCCAGGAAGCAATTGCCGACTTTGACATTGATGGTATCAAGGCCAGGGGAACTCTCGAGTATGGCTTCAATAAGGACCAGTCACGCTGGGAGTACTTTGATGAGTAGTCTTTACTGACTTCAAACAATAGCTGATAAAGAAAAGAACTGATTACTGATACTTCTGAGTCATCAGCTGAGCCTTTTTAATCGTAAATAGAACATAGAAAGCCTTGGAAGTAAATACTTTCAAGACACTGCCACTTTCAGGACTATTTGTTGTTTCCTTACATGAAAAGCAGGTGGATGGTATGCAAACCGGCATATCATCCACCTCATGATGTTCAAGTTGAAATATGACTATTGAATTACTTGGTTCCGACCTGGATTATTTCAGCATGGTTGAACTGTTTCTGAAGAAGTGAGAATACTTTTCTGACGTCTTCTTTTGTAATGCTATTGACTACAGCCTCGTAATCTGTAATCTGGTCAACTTTGTTTGTAAGCAGTTCGCTGAGTGAAGATGCATAGAAACTGTTTTCCTTAAGGTTCTCATGGTATTTCTTGATCAAATACTGCTTGCCCTTGTCAAGGTTTTCGTCAGATGGTCCGTTTGTTTCAAACTGAGAAACTATTTCTCTTATTCTATCATTCAGGTACTCATATTTTTCTGGACTTGTCTGGTAGAATATCTGCATGTTGCTCTTCATGGTTGGATATCCTCCTACAGATCCGCTGCATGAAACTCCATAGGTGCCACCTTCCTTTTCTCTGATTTCTTCGGTAAAGACTATATTCAGAGCCTGGATTGCTAGATTGTATGCAAGTCTGTTCTTTAGGTTATATGCAATAGTACCGTTGTCAACAAATAGATTGTTGACTGTAGGAGTCTCCATTTTTGTTTCGAAAGAATTGGTAATAAAACCTTTTTTCAGATCATAAATACTTACATCCGGTTTTTCCTTTTTACCTGTTGAAGGCAGTGATGCAATGTACTTCTCAATAAGTGGTATTATAGTTTCCTCATCATAATTTCCTGTGATTATAAACTTGAAGTCTGCCGCATTTGAAAAACGCTCTTTAGCAATTTCAAGCATACGCTTATAGTTTATAGCTTCAACTTCTTCAACTGTAAGTTCTGAGAATCTGATGTCGTCCTTGTATATTGTTTTATATACTGAATCCATAAGTGCAGCTGTAGGATCTGCGTTGCGGTTCTTGATGGATGCAATTGTTCGGGTTTTCCATGAAGTGTATGCCTCACTGTCTTCTCGTACTGATGTAAAATAGAGGTAGTTCAACTGAAACATTGTCTCAATGTATTTTGGAGTAGTAGAGGCAGAAATATTTTCGCTAAATAGTCCGATGGATGGTGAAACACTGACTTTCTTTCCTGCCAGAACTTTTCGCAGTTCTACTTTACTGAATTCACCTACACCGCCAAAAGTCATGGCTTCTGAAACAGCCTTAAGTTCATTGCTCTCGATATCACTGTATAATGAAGTACCACCATCGCTTTGTGCAGACATTAGAATCTGATCCTTGTTGAAATCGGTCTTTTTCATAAATACAGTAGCTCCATTTGACAGGGTGTATTTTCTGTATCCGAACTCTGCTTCCTTGACTTTAACGATTTTACCCGCCGTAGGTTCTTTTGATAGAAGTGGTTTGTCTGATACCTGGTCAACATATGCAGGAATCTCCTCTTCTTCAACTGCTTTAAGGGTTGCCTTAACTTCATCTTCACTCTGGTATGTTACATCCTCCTTGTCAGGAAGCATGAATATCGCAACTATGTTTCCTTTGTGCTCTCCAAATGATGCAATAACTTTGTTGACCATTTCAACAGGTATACTTGGTATTATCTGCTGAGAGAAAGCATACTCATTTTCTATACCAGGGATAGGTTCGTTATCTATAAAGTGACGTACATATTCCTTGCAGAATCCTGCACTTTTTCTCTTTTCACGCTGATTGTATGCAGACTCAATGCCGGTCTGTATCTGAGCTTTTGCTCTTTCGTATTCAGATTCAGTGAATCCGCCACGTATTGCCCTCAACATTTCTCTATATATTGTTGAGTAGGCATCCTTTAACCCGGTCTCTGATGATACAACAGTTCCGCTGAAAGCATTTTCTGTCTTGGATAACATGAATTCATCATCAGAGATACTTCCCTGAATGAATGGAGGATTTGCACTCTGAAGTAATTCCTGAATACGAGCTGACAACATAGTCTGAGCTGCGTTAATAGCGAAGTTATATGCGTAGTATGTGAATGAACCCTTCATTTCTGATGGATAAGGGTCATGTTTGATGTCAATCTGTGCAATAGCATATGTTTGTTCCTTATCTTTTGCCATCGCTACGATAGGCTCTTCATTGTTTTCAATCTTGAAGTATACACGTTCTGCAGGATTATCCTGTGCTTTGATAATAGAGAATATTTCCTTGATTTTGTTCTCAACAGCATCAAGATCCAGGTCTCCTACAACAACGATAGCCTGCTGGTCTGGACGATACCACTTTTCGTAGTAATTCCTGAGTGCATCATGTGGAAAGTTGTCAATAACTGACATTAGACCTATTGGAAGTCTTTGACCATATCTGTTGTTGGGGTAAATCTTTGGAAGCAGAACTTCATACATTCTCATCTGTGCTGAAGAACGGCTTCTCCATTCCTCATGGATAACACCTCGTTCATTGTCAATGTCATCACCATTTAAAAGCAGTCCATCAGCCCAGTCATGGAGAATCCATAAACATGAATCTACTGCTTCAGGAAATTTATTTACAGGAACATTGTCAATATTGTAAACAGTTTCATCTATTGAAGTATAGGCATTGAGGTCCGCACCGAATTTAACACCGATTTTCTCACAGTATTTAACAACACCATTTTCTGGAAATTTTTCAGTCCCATTAAAGCACATATGTTCCAGGAAATGCGCAAGTCCTCTCTGATCTTCTTCTTCAAGTATTGAACCAACCTTTTGTGCAATGTAGAAATTAGCTTGTCCTTTAGGCTCTTCGTTATGGCGAATATAATATGTTAATCCGTTGTCTAGCTTTCCGATACGTACAGCGCCGTCAATAGGAATAGCAGGAATTTGTCCCTGTTCCTGTGCTTCCGCTGAAAATATGGTAATAGTTGTGGTTATTACCAAGGCAGTCAATCCTAAAAATAAATTTTTCATATTTGTTTTATAATTATTGTAGTATTTTCACATATGGTTTTTAACTTATTGCATCTGGTCAGGCTTGTTAGGAATAACTATTATTGCAACAAGATATGCCAGTAATCCAAATCCATAGCATAGTACTGCAATAAGCCATGCAAGTCTAACTATTGTAGGATCAATTTCAAAATAGTCGGCAAGTCCGCTGCATACTCCTGCAATCTTACGGTTGTCTTTTAGTCTATATATCTTTTTTTTCATGGTTGTATTGTTATTTGTTGTATTTTTTTCTGCTGTTTTTTCGTCCGGCATGCTCTTCTCATTTTCCATGTCTGCGTGATCTATGGTTTCGATTTTATTTTGCTGGTTCTCAGCTCCTTCATTTTTCTGTGGAAGGATTAAAACTGCTATAATATAGAGGACAATTCCCGTTCCAAAAAATAGTACCAGAATGGCGAATATCAGTCTTATTATTGTAGGATCAATATGCATAAAATCTGCTATTCCACTGCATACGCCAGCAATCTTACGATTGTCCTTTTTAATGTATATTCTTTTTTCTTCCATGTCTTTATCTGTTTTTATCTAATTATTATTTCCGTTTAATAACGTGAATACCTTTTTGTTGATTATTATTGTTTCAATGGCTCAATAGGGATAACTATTATTGCCAGGATGTATGCAACAAGGCCGCTTCCCGCAATGAACAGTGTTAGCAACCAGATTAGTCGGACCAGTGATGGGTCAATTTCAAAATAGTCAGCTATTCCACTGCATACACCTGCTATTTTCCTTTCATTTCGTAACCTGTAGAGTTTTTTGATCATCGGATTGCTTGTGGATTGTTTGTTGTTACTTAGAAGATATATAAACAATAAAAAAATCAATATCAACGGTATTGCTGTTGATAGTAGTGAAATTAATGATGATACATTAATAAGTTGTGGAAAGTGTAACATATAGATAAGGGTTTTTGTTTATGCAAATATAGATATGTACAAAGCCCAAACATAATTTTTTGTGTGGACATTGAAATAGCGCAAATTGTTGGAAACCAGATATTTGATTATATGGACATGTGGACATTGATGTCCTTATGTGGGAATTTTGCCTTTTAGACGTTGCTTTGCTTTTGTGTATGATGCCGGAGATATGCCTAAGATAGTGGCAGAATCTGCAGTGCTGAAACGTAGTCTCATCAAAATAGCAACATGAACATTATTTGAGGTGAAGCCGCTATTTCTTAGATTGTTGCAGTAATTGTTGTATGCATCATTGACTGTAGTTTCAATTTCATTCCAGTTGTCATCGTCCAGATAATGAGGTTTCAGTCTGAGTGACCGGATTATATTGTTGCTGTCAATGATTTTATCTGTCATTCTATTGACTATATCAGAATCCTGTATTGCTTTGATATGGAGTTCTGACTCTATTTTCTCCATTCTTCTCTGCCACCTTTTTATTCGCATATGGTATATGTAAACAAAAATACCTATCACAGCAAATATTATTAGAACGGCTACAATGTTAGTAATGATTACACTTAATTCTCTTTTATTCTCAAGCTGCTTGTCAATCAGGGAATTATCCTGTATGATTTTACTGTTCTCATCGTTTTCCTCTTTCAAGGCAGAGAGATCCTTGTATTCAGTGAGATATTTGAGGGAACTATCTTTATTAATCTTCAGAGAACTATAGCAGTCATAAAGGTGTTGAATTGCATTCAATCTGGTGATGACGGAACTGCTGCCATAATCTTTCATGGAATAGAATATGCATGAATCTGCATTGTTTAGATTTTTCCATGCTTCTGCAATGGCATCGTAGCGAACGGGATCCTTCCTGTCACCTTTTCTGTATAATTCTTCCTGAAGATTGACTGAATTTCTGGAATAGAGTAGTGCGGAATCATATTGTTGCTGAAGACTATAACAGAATGAAATTGCAGAGAGCGTCCTTGAAACGGCGTCAGAACTTCTTGATTCCTTTGCAATGTCGTATGACTTCCTTGCATATTCCATTCCCTCCTGAACATTCCCCATCGAAATATGGCAATGTGAAATGTTTATCAGGTCTTTTACTATTATGTTGGTGTCTTTTGCCATTTCTGCGTAATGAAGACTTTTCAACATAGCATTGAGACCATCATCATACCATTTTCGGTCATTGAGCTGGGATCCATAGTGCTGATATAGCAGTGATGCCAGTCTGTAGTCTTTACATTTGTCTGCTTCTAGACACCCTTTATGCAGGTCTTCAAACCAGGATGCACTTCTGCCTCTTTTAAGCTCCTGGTTCACTGAACCACGTAAATAATATGATTGTGCCTTTCTAAGGCTATTCCCGTTTCTGATAAAGTAATCTGTTGCGTAATCAAGTTCAACTACCGGAATCTGACTGCTATATGATGCATATCTTGCCCATACATTCAAAAGTGCCCATATTGCATATTCTTCCTTGTCAAGGGCTGTCTTTGATGGGGATGATTCAAGAATTATTATTGAACTGTCAGGATTTGACCTTATGAGTCTTTCAGCTACAACCATATCCTCCGGAACTGTTTTGAAAGTGCATCCGAAGAAAGATAATATAGGAATTAATATTGTAATTAACTTGTAGCTATTATTCATTGCAATGTCTACATCCCAGCATCTCTGTTGCTTTTCATGTAGTATCTAATGCAAATTTATTCAAAAATATCTATCGTCATTATCAAGAACTAAATAACACAAACTAATAAAAGTAATCTTCCAGTGTCAATTACTCGCGAGCAGTGCAATTATCCTCGGCAATTGTAATATAAGGCGTTTTAATCATAGGTATTTTGTAGATAAAGGCGTTTGTTGACAAATAATATTTTCACTTATATTTTCTTCGTAAATAGTTCGTCAACTTGATATAGTCGTTTGTCGGATTTTTACCTCGAAGCAAGCATCAGTAATGTAATTTTTTTGTGAGATATACTTTTTCAAGTAGCCCTCTATTTAACTATTCAGAACCATCGGTAAAACAACCATCAACGTATCAAGCAAACATTCCAGAAAGAGGTCTATTGTCGATATTGGACACAGGTGAATAGTTACATTTTTTTGGAGTTTTTATGTGCATGGGTACACCATAATCGAAAATAGTATTAACTTTGTACACGTTATGACACGTGTTGAGAGGGAAAAAGAGACTGTCAGGCAAATGATAGAACTCTATTGTACTAAGTGTGAAGGCAATAATCATCTATGTCTTCAATGTGGTGAACTCCTTGATTACGCTCTGACTCGCCTTGAAAAATGCAAGTTTGGTAATCATAAATCAAGTTGTAAAAAATGTCCCGTTCACTGCTATAAACCTGAAATGCGACAGAAAATTAGATGCATAATGAGATGGTCGGGTCCTAGAATGATTTTGTATCATCCTATTAAAGCTGTTAGACATGTAATTGACAAGTAAATATTGAATTTTCATGTGGTGTATTGTTCTACAGGAATAATGTTTCGATAATTATTAAGTTTTATATCAGTAATTAGGTTTTTTATAGTTGTTTTTTAAAATTATGCAAAAGGGATTTGATAATGACAAGTATTTGAAGATACAATCTGAACATATCAAGGAGCGTATCTCAAAATTCGGGGATAAATTGTATCTTGAATTTGGAGGTAAATTATTCGATGATAATCATGCAAGTAGGGTGCTACCTGGTTTTCTTCCAGATAGTAAACTCAAGATGCTGATGCAACTTAGTGATTGTGCAGAGATTATTATTGCCATTAGCGCGCAGGATATAGAAAGCAATAAAACCCGAGGTGACCTTGGTATTACATACGATGAGGATGTTCTTCGACTCAGGGAAGTATTCATAGAAAAAGGTCTCAGGGTAAATTCTGTAGTTATTACCCATTTCACAGGTCAGGCTACTGCAATTGCGTACAGGCAGAAGCTTGAACGTTTCGGTATTAAAGCTTACTATCATTATATGATTGAAGGGTATCCAACCAATGTTTCTTTGATTGACTCTGAGGAAGGATTCGGTAAGAATGACTATGTCGAAACTTCATATCCTCTTGTAATAGTTACAGCTCCAGGACCGGGAAGTGGAAAAATGGCTGTATGTCTTAGTCAGCTTTATCATGAACATAAAAGAGAAATCAAGGCTGGTTATGCAAAATTCGAAACTTTTCCTGTTTGGAATTTGCCTTTGAAGCATCCGGTCAATCTGGCATATGAAGCCGCTACTGCAGACCTTAATGATGTTAATATGATTGACCCGTTCCATCTGGAAGCTTATGGAAAGACTGCGGTCAACTATAACAGGGATATTGAAATATTTCCGGTACTTAATAGTATCTTTGAATCCATTTATGGAGAGAATCCATACAAATCTCCTACAGATATGGGTGTCAATATGGCTGGTTATTGTATCTGCGATGATGATGTATGCTGTGAAGCCGCAAAATCAGAAATAATCAGGCGCTACTATGATGCATTGTGTAAATCCGCTGATGGCCAGGATTGCGATGCTGAAATCCATAAGATAGTTCTTCTTATGAAACAGGCAAAGATTACCACTGATGACAGGAAAGTAACCATAGCAGCCAAAGAACGCCAGGTGCAGACAGGAGAGTATTCCGCAGCAATAGAACTTGAAGACGGAACAATCATTACGGCCGGTCAGAGTGATCTTCTAGGGCCTATGGCCGCGCTGATATTGAATGCGTCCAAGCATCTTGCTGGGATAGATCATTCAATAAAACTTATTCCGACCCATATGATCGAACCAATACAGAAAATGAAGGTTGGCTTGCTTCATGGAAATAATCCACGTCTTCATACAGACGAAATACTTGTTGCACTTTCAATATTGAGTACAACAGATGAACCATGCAGAAAATGTCTTGACCATCTTTCTGATTTTAACGGGTGTCAGGTGCATTCAACTGTAATGGTAAGTGAAGTTGATAAGAAAGTTCTTAAGAAACTTGGTGTAGGTCTTACCTGCGAACCGGTTAGAAAGAAAAGTCAGGCTCTTAAAAAGTATTCCATTTAGATTATAACTATTTATCCCTTGATGTCAAAATTAAGTCTATAAATAGTATATGAGACATTATTAAGATGTCCTTCAGGTTGACAAAGAAAGAATCACCAATTCCGATGATTCTTTTTTTTGTTTTTCGTGAGCATTATTAACTATCTTTAAAAGAGTTTTCTAACGAAAACTGATTCGGTTTATGAAAATCCTAAATTTATTTGTATTATGAAGAAAGTAGAACGTATTTATATTATAACTCTTTTTACATTGTCCGCACTTTCTGTGTCAGCTCAGGTAAAAATACCACACTCTTTTGAAGAGGATAAGGATTCTATTATGAGTAAACGATACTGGGAAATATGGAATCCAAAGGTACAGTCAAGCATTGATGCGGATATTGATGCATATAGGAAAGCTGATGCTAATATTGAAATTAAAGGACTGAAACAAGGGACGGAAGTCAAGATTGAACAACTGACCAGTGACTTTTATTTCGGTGCCCATATTTTCAACTTTGATCAGCTTGGGAAAAAGGAGTATAATGATACATATAAGAATCTTTATGGTACACTTTTCAACTCGGCTACTATTGCATTCTATTGGAGAACATTAGAAACAGAGCCTGGACGTATTCGTTTTGAGGAAGAATACTGGGATACCGAGCAATGGTGGAATAATTGCACTGATCCTAAGAAACAACCTCACTGGAGGCGTCCGCCAACAGATAAAGTAGTTGAGTTCTGCAAAAGCAAAGGCATTAGGACTCATGGTCATCCTCTTATATATTGTGCGAAAAACTGGCATCATCCTAATTGGTTGTATAATTTTGTCCCTGATAATGAAAAGTCAGCCTTTGATAGCATGTATCAGGGAAAGGGTCTTGTAGAAGGGGTTTCTATTGATACTTTTGAGGCAAACCTTCCGGAGTTCGGCAAGGAATTCAACAGACAGTTTGAATTAAGAATCCAACGCATTGCTGAAAAGTATAAGGATATAATAGACGGCTGGGATGTTGTAAATGAAAGTGCTGTTGAATATAACGGAAATAATGATATTAGGATCGGGAAATATTTTATGAACAGTATTGATGGGCTGATGCCTGCAGATTTTCCGTATAAAGCTTTTAAGAATTGTCAGAAGTATTTCCCTCAGAATGTAAAGCTCTATATTAATGACTACATGATCGATACCCCATACCTAGATGAAGTAAAATCATTACAGGAAAGAGGCTGCAGAATAGACGTCCTTGGAACTCAAATGCATTTGTTCAATCCTCAGCAGTGCATGGATATTGCAAACGGACTGGAATTCATGACTCCAGATGAATTGACTCAGAAATATGATTTACTATCCCGTGCAGGTCTTCCGCTTCATCTTAGCGAAATTACACTGACTTCTCCTACTAATGATTCAAAGGGTGAAATGATTCAGGCCATTATCACTAGAAACTTATATCGAAAATGGTTCAGTATTGAAAAAATGATGGGGATTACATGGTGGAATGTCGTTGATGAATGCGGGGCTCCGGGAGAGACAAGTGTCTCCGGACTTTTCCATCGCGTTATGACTCCTAAAGCATCCTATTATGCACTGAAAGAACTGATTCTTGATGAATTCAGGACTAATACAACTATTGTTACGACTAAAAAGGATATTGTCAGTTTTAGAGGATTCAAGGGAAATTACAGAATCACATGGACCGACGAGGAAGGTCAGCATATTCTGGAGTATCATCTTCAGTAATTTTTTTTTTTTTCTATTGCTAGTCTGAAGTGATGAATCAGAATAATTAAAAAATCGGTATTATATGCCACTATACATTTTTGGTGAGAGCTAGTGCCGTGGCAGATTTTCTAGTAGATTCTATACCTATGGCAAGATATAATCACCATTGTCCTATGATTAGGCGGTGGTGATTTATTTTTGAAAAAACTGTTATATATACCCCAGAAATAT
>DCHP01000006.1 GCA_002315675.1 Rikenellaceae bacterium UBA1749
GTAAATAGGGAAATCAATGTCTTCTGCTGTTACTCAGCATCTTATATCCGGGTGCCAGAGAAAGATATAGATTATAGCTAAGCGCTTCAAGAATACAAAGTCTGACGTTCATTCTGTAAAGAAGATCAGTTAAACTACCTATAAAATGTCAACCATTCTCCTATTCAAGAATCACTAAGATTCTGTCAAGTGTTAGAGGGAAGATTAACATACCTACAACTAGCAGATATATTGAATACTGCGAAAATTCATGGCTCTTGCTTAGAGTTCACAACATCAATACTGCCTTTGCAGAACGAGAAACAAATAGTAAATACTATTTCATTGACAATGGCATACTTAGCCTTCTTTTAAATGATCATAACACGACTTTACTGGAAAATATTGTGGCTCTTTCCCTTTTCCGCAAATACAGAAATAAAAGAACAACGAACATATCTATTTCTATAATCAAAATATAGAAGTTGATTTCTACATACCTGATGACAGACTTGTCATACAAGTATCTTATTCAATAAAGGATCATATAACACAGAGACCCGAGAATTAGAAGCACTGCAGAAGTTACCAAAAGCCTTATCATGCAAACGAAGAATCATCATCACCTATGACGAAGAAAGAACCATCGAAGATGAATATGGAGAAAATGAGGTTATTCCATGTTGGAAATGGTTGATTCAATATTCTTTAGGTTAGAATCTTCTCCTACAGAAAACCAGGAGTCAAAAAGAATAAATCATCCTAAAAAATAGTGAGTCTACTTGAAAAAGTATGCTTTGCCGTTTTTGCCACGAGTACAGACCTCTGTAATTGGGGCGTTTCCCAACATTTGGACTATTTCAAGTTGACCCAATAGTAAAAAAGCGAGGCCCCCACAATTGAGAGCCTCGTCTTGTATTCTATACTTCAGTCAAATTATTTTGCAATAGCTTTGAATTCAGCATCTTCAAAATATGGCTGGAAGTTAGCTTCAGTAGCAGCAAGTTTAGCAGCTTCTGGGTTCTTAGCGATAGCGTTCTTCAAGCTAGAGATGAATGAAGCTTTATCACCTTCTTTAGCAGCGATAACTGCTTTCAGGTAATCAGCTCTCCAGCATTTCATGCCAGAAACAGACTGTTTAGCAGCAGCAACATCGTTGTTCAAGTAGTTGCAAAGAGCTTTATTGAAACCGTCAAGTGAAGCAGCAGCTGACTTGTAATCACCTTTAGCGAATGCTACAAGACCCTTATTGTATTTAGCTTCGTCGCAGTTAGCTGCAGCAAAGTATTTAGCAGCTTCGTCTTTCTTACCTTCATTTAGAGCGAAACAACCAAGGTTGTTGATGATCTGTGGGCAAGAATTGTCAATCTTAGCAGCTTTTTCAATGTTAGCTTTACCTTCAGCACATTTGCCGTCCAATGTTTTAACAACACCAAGATTGTTCCAAGCGCGAGCATCGTTGAATTTATCAGCAGCAGCTTTGTAACATTTAGCCTTAGTTGCGTTGTCATTGTAAAGAGTAGCGGCGAACAACATTTCTTCAAGATTCAAAGAATTGATGTCTGAAGCAACACATGCTTTAAGTTCGTCATCAGTCTTACCCTGAATCTGAACGTTAACATTAAGTTTAGTACGACGAAGAACTGGAAGGATCTTTTCTTTAAGTACAGAGAAAGTAGCACTCATGTTACGGATTTCAGAATCACGAACCTGAGGATCTGAGTACATTGAAAGAACCTTTAGAATAAGATCCTTGTCAGCGATGTCAGACTGAGCGACTAATTCCTTGAAACCATCCCAGTCTTCACCCATTGCATTTAAATCATAATCACTTGTACCAAGTTTTTTGCCTTTGAACTGTTTCTTAACAGCTTTTTCAGTATTGTTACCACGATTCTTAGCCAACTTATCGTTGAAATTAACTGGACCTTCTGGAGATGCGTAACCATAAGCTTCTACATTACCAACTGTTCTCTTAGGATCATCAGAGTTATCTTCGATGAATTGTTCCAAAGCCTGGATTTCATCTGAATTCAACTGAGCCTTACGAACGTTTGCAGAGTTAACCAAGAATTTAACATTTGCATTCTGGTTGATTTCAGTAACACGTTTGAATGCGTCTGGAGCAATTGCCAATTTAGCAAAGTTATCAACTAGATCAGCCTGAAGAGCGTTAACACCCCATGCGATAAAGATTGTTTTAGGGAAGCTTGTAAATTCTTTAATCTTCTTACCACCCTTAAGACATTTTACTTCTGCCTGGAAAACCAGTTTGCTAAGACGTAAGTCCTTGTCATAAGCGATAGAAACTGGAATAGTTACTGAACCACCATTCTTGTAAGAGATAACCTTGTAGTTATCCTGAACTTTTTCTCCCTGAAGGATAGTAGGTTCACCGGCAGCAGTTTTACCAGAAACGATCTGAGATTCAAGAACTGGAGTAAGTTTAAGAACACCCTGTTTGTGGAATACTTTTGCAGGGAATGTAACGTTTACATCAGCAACAGCATTGTCACCAACAAGAGTTACATATTCAGGAGTGCAGTTTACAGTAATACCTGAAGCTGCTTTTTTCATCATTTTGTTGTAGCAGTTACAGCTAGAAAGACCTAGAGCCATAACAAGAGCAGCTACACTGATGCTTAAAAATCTTCTCATTGTAATAAGTAAATTTTTGGTTTATAATAAATTAATTAATTTTTTTCTAAAAAAGCCTATTGTTTGCGCAAATATACAATATAATTTTTTTCCTATCAATACTCGATGAAAAAAAATTAATCATTTTGAGCATTTGAATCAAAGTTTTCCTTGACTTCAGTATTTTCTCTATTACCCTTATAATCCCTGTTTTCTCTATGACCATGGTTTTTCTTGAAATCCTTTCCACCCTTATGGTCATTCCTTCTTGGACCATTAAACTGCTTTCTTGGCTTTGGGTCCTCCTCAGGTGCATTAGGATCACGTGGAAGAAGTGCCTTCATTGACAAGCGAAGTTTGTTTGTCTTCTGGTCTATTTCTATTAGCTTAACCTTAAGGATATCGCCCTCTTTCAGTCCGGTTTCTTCCATAGATTCAAATCGTTTGTTATCAATCTCTGAAATATGAAGGAGTCCTTCCTTGCCAGGTATTATTTCAACGAACGCACCGAAACTAACTATTGATTTGATTGGGCCTTCATATACTTCACCTTCTTCAGGAATAGTTGTAATACCTTTTATCTTGTTAACAACATAGTCAATTCCCTCCTGGTTTACTCCAAAGATTTCAATTTCTCCGGTTTCACCTACTTCTGTTACAGATACTGTACAGCCACTTGTCTTCTGCATTTCCTGAATAACTTCGCCGCCCTTGCCGATAACAGCACCAATAAAGTCCTTAGGGATAATCATTTTTATCATCTTAGGCACATGAGGCTTGTACTGAGAACGTGGAGCAGGAATTGTATCCTCAATAATATCCAGTATATGCATACGACCACGGCGTGCCTGGTCAAGAGCCTTTGCCAGAACCTCATAGCTCAAACCATCAACTTTAATATCCATCTGGGTTGCAGTGATACCATCACGTGTTCCTGTTACCTTGAAGTCCATATCTCCAAGATGGTCTTCATCGCCAAGAATATCAGAAAGGATTGCAATACGATTACCTTCAGCTATCATACCCATAGCAACACCAGATACAGGTTTCTTTATCTTAACACCTGCATCCATCAGCGCTAGTGTACCAGCACAAACTGTCGCCATTGATGAAGAACCATTGGATTCAAGAATATCTGATACCACACGTATACTATATGGACATTCTTCAGGAGAAGGAATCATTGGTTTCAAGGCACGGAATGCAAGGTTCCCATGACCAATTTCACGACGGGAAATTCCACGTGACGCTTTAGCTTCACCTGTTGCAAAAGGAGGGAAGTTGTAATGAAGGACAAAGCGTTCACTACCTTCACGAAGCACCTCATCCACTATCTTTTCATCCAGTTTAGTCCCAAGAGTTACAGTTGATAGTGACTGAGTTTCACCACGCGTAAAGATTGAAGATCCATGAGGTCCTGGAAGCGGACCTACTTCACACCAGATTGGTCTGATCTGTTCAGTTGTTCTTCCGTCAAGACGGACACCTTCATCCAAAATCATATTACGCATTGCAGTACGCAAAGAGTAATCATGGAAATATCTGCGGATCATTGATTCTTTCTCAGCCAGTTCATCCTCAGTGAATTTCTGAAGATATTCAGCAAGAACGGCTTCAAATGCATCTTCACGCTCATGTTTTGGAAGCTTGCTCTTGGCTACGGCATATACCTTATCATAAGTAGAGGAAACTACATCCTCTTTCAATGTATCATCATTTACTTCGTGGCAATATGTTCGCTTTTCTGTTTTACCGACTTCTGCCATCAGTTCTATCTGAGCCTGACATTGTTTCTTTATTTCTTCATGAGCGAACTTGATTGCATCAAGCATATCACTTTCCTGAACCTCGTCCATCTCACCTTCAACCATCATAATATTATCCATGGTTGCAGCAACCATAAGATCAAGATCAAATCCCTGTGCCATTTGAGAGAATGTAGGATTGATCACAAACTCACCATTGATTCTGGCAACTCGTACTTCAGAAATAGGAGCTTCAAAAGGAAGATCACTTACTGCAATTGCAGCTGATGCTGCCAGACCAGCCAAAGCATCAGGTTGTATGTCCGGGTCAGCGGAAATAAGTGTTACATTCACAAAAACTTCCGCATGGAAATCTTTAGGGAATAATGGGCGTAATGCCCTATCTATTAGTCTTGCTACCAGAATTTCATAATCAGAAGCTTTTCCTTCCCTTTTCTGGAAGCCCCCTGGGAAACGTCCGTTAGCAGCATACTTTTCTTTGTATTCTACACTCAGAGGCATGAAATCAGTATCCTCTTTTGCATCCTTTGCAGCAACTACTGTTGCAAGTAACATAGTGTCACCCTGCTTCACAACAGCAGAGCCTGTTGCCTGTTTTGCCAACTTACCAGTGGAAATTTCGATTGTTCTTCCACCGAACAGGTCAATTGTCTTCTTTGTTTCGTTGTACAACATATTTTTCATCTTTTCCATTAAATTGAGCAAAGGTACTTAATTTTTTATATTTTATAAACAAAAATGATATCTTTGTAATTGGTAAATAAATATCATATTCTATGAAAAGCAATACATTCCTAGCTCTTCTGACAGGTATTGCAATCGGAGCCGCCGCCGTTATCCTGTATACGAGCAACAAAGAGCTTAAATCCATCTTGGATAGCATTGATGAAAGTGTAAAACAACAAAATTCAGAAGACAATGAGTGATAATTCCGGTCCTTTTTCACAAACCAAGGAAGATATAGAAAAACTGATTGAACTTAAATTCGACCGATTTAAGCTACAGACTGCCGACTCCCTGTCAAGGCTGTTCAGTAGGATGCTGGTGGTTTTCCTCATACTGGTAATGGTCGGTATTCTAATAGCTTTCATAACTATAGCATTCGCAATCTGGATTGGTGAGATGATTGGTTCATTCACATTAGGGATGTTGTCATCATCACTTATTGTCTTGTTGATAATAGCATTCCTGTACATAAAGAGAGACAAACTATTCATCAATAGCATGACCAAGTTATTTATTAAACTATTATTCCCAAATGACAAAGCAGAATAGAGATTACTCTTCCATTAAGAGTCACAAAGAACTTTTGCAGGCAATATCTGATATCAATCAGCAGATCAGACTTCAGTCAACAATTCTTGATTCAGCCATTACATCCATAAAATACAAATATAGTTTTGCGCATGTGATGGAGATATGCGTCACAAAATATCAGATTTTTGCCCAGACATTCAAGAATGTAATTCTGTTGATCAACAAGATCAGAGGGATTTCCAGTAAAAATCCGTCACATCAGAAACAGTCAAGCGATACTTTGAACGATACATACAATGAAAACTAAAATTATTCTCCGGATAATCTCTGTTGCCGTCTTGTTATCTGTCTTTGCATCCGAGGTCAGTCAGAACTCAGCAAGCGCTGTACCTTCCAAAAAGAGAATTGTCGCAGCCTATGTTTCTGCAAGGCCTAAAATATCTCCGGATCCAAATTATGTCACCCACATAAATTTTGCATTCGGTAAAGTCAAGAGGGATACATATGATGGAGTTACAATCTGGGGAACCAAAAGACTAAGGGAAATTGTTGCATTGAAAGAGCAGAATCCAAATTTGAAGGTAATATTATCAATTGGAGGATGGGGCGCCGGAGGTTTCAGCGAGATGGCATCCAGTGACAGCACTAGAAATAGTTTCATCGAAGACTGCGTAAGAAAATGCGATGAATACAATCTCGATGGCATTGATATTGATTGGGAATTCCCTGGCAGTTCCGCATCAGGTATCAAATCATCTCTTGAAGACAAGGATAATTTCACTCTATTGATGAAAGGACTCAGAGAAGCCCTGGGGAAGAAAAGAATACTTTCATTCGCATCAAACGCAAGTGGAAAGCACGCAAATTGGAAGGATGTAATCAAATATCTTGATTACGTCAATGTAATGTGTTACGATATGGGGCGCCCACCATTTCACAATGCAGCCCTATACAAATCCGACATGGTAAGATTCAGTACTGAAGATGCCATTGAAGCACATATCAGCAAAGGTATACCGGCAAAGAAAATTGTACTTGGGATACCATTTTATGGCCATGGAAACAAAAAACTGAAAGTCAACGATTATGTAGGGTTCAGGGAGCTCCCTAACTTTGACCAATATGAACACAAATGGGATTCAACAGCAATGGTACCATACATAGTAAACAAAAAAGGAGAAATGCTGGTAACATATGATGATGAGGAATCCATCCGCCTGAAATGCGAATATGCAATAAACAGGGGATTGCTGGGAGTAATGTACTGGGAGTTCTCATATGATGATTCAGACCAGACCCTGACAAAGCTCTCATACGAAACCACAAAAAACAGCAAAAAGACAAGTAGAAAAAAATAGTCTCTCAAGGCACATGGTGCAATAGTTTTAGAGACAGACTCTAATTAGTATTGATATGAAACTAGCAATTATTGGAACAGGACTTATTGTAGGAGAAGCGTTAAAGGCACTGACAAAAGTTCCTCAAATAGAACTTAGCGCAATATATGCAAGACCTCAGAGTCTTGAAAAAGGTAAAAAGCTTGCGGCAGAATATGGAATTAAAGAAGTCTATTCAGATTACGACAGACTTCTTTCGGAAAGTGATTCAGACTTTATTTACGTTGCAAACATCAATAGCGTACATTTTTCATATGCCGAGAAGGCACTGCAGGCAGGAAAGAATCTTATTATTGAAAAGCCCATCTGTGTAAATAATAGACAATTCCAGACATTGAAGAACATAGCCCTAGATAAAAAACTGTACTTGTTTGAAGCTGTAACATTTCTTCACGCTCCTTTTTTCGATGAGATAAGGAAAATGGTACAATCAATAGGAAAAATACGATCTATTCAATGCAACTATTCAAAATACTCATCAAGATATGACAGATATCTCAAAGGAGATGTAGCACCGGTTTTCAATCCTGAATGCTCAGGCGGGGCCTTGCTTGATTTGAATATCTATAGTATCAATTTCGTCGTATCACTGTTTGGATTTCCTACCGGAGATATAAAGTATTATTACAACAAAGGATATAATGGAATCGATATATCAGGGACACTTATTATGAAATATGATGATTTTACGGCAACATGCACAGCTGCAAAAGATTCGTACAGTCCCTGCTTTGACATTATTCAAGGTGAGGAAGGTTATATCATGATTAATGGTTCTCCCGACAATCTTTCTGAAATAGAGTTTTCATGCATAGACAAATCAGGGAAGTTCAGTGTAAAAAGTCCATTCCACAGAATGGTTGATGAGTTTACTGATTTTGAAGATATATTCAGGAAAGGAAATTATGAAAAATGCCTTGAGTATCTTCAAATATCTGAAAATGCCATGAAAGTTGTCAGTGCGACTTTGGGCGAATAACATTCCGCACCAGTTCCAAAGATAGAGCCCCAGGCAGATGCGATTGAAGGTCTGCCTGGGTTATTTTGTATATTTTTGGGGTATTTGATCTTGGATATCTATCAAAGAACGGGTCATTTGAAAGGAACAATTCCATTTTTTTTGTTTTGTAGTACCTTGGAATTAATCTGTAAAGTTCAAATACCTTTGATTTTGCGCATACTGTAACACCGCATTGACCTTCTGAAAAGGTAGTTACAATCAACAGATACGTTTTATTGCAGGAAGTATTCAGGTCATCAACCGCAAGACAATCGGCATCAGGATTGATTCTATAACGTATGGATATGTGCCTTCCGAATTTTTGATTGATTGAATTCATTATAGCCTTGAAGACTGTTCCATGGGGAGAGCTGTCATTGATATTTTTATGAGCAATATAATAATGAATCATTTCATGAATCACAATATCCTCAAGTTCTGTTTCAGGAATATCAACAGCTTTGGTAATTATTATCTTGAAACCATAGTACTCTTTCTTCCCAAGAAATTTTCTTCTGACACAAAAGTGAAATTTACCAAGACACTTTCTTGCCCTACCCATTTCAATAGGAATTTGAGGCAATTCACCATTGAAACATAAGATATTGAATCTATCAAAACAATCCTGTACAAATTTTTCCGTTGCAATCATAAACGCGGTAATGCAAAATAAGATGAGCTGATTATCGATATCCAACTGAAACAGACCGGTTCTCAAAATCGAGAAGCCGTTTCTTCATTCCAACACCGTATGCAAATCCGGCCAGGTGTCCTCCTGCGCCGATTACCCGATGGCATGGGACCATTATCATTATTCTGTTATGTTTGATTGCCTGACCTATAGCACGGCAGACTGCCCCACTTTTCCCCAGACATCTTGCCACATCTCCATAGGTAATTGTTTTCCCATAAGGAATGTTTCTGACAATATTCCAGACCTCAAGTTGAAACTCAGTTCCTTCCAAACAAAGACAGGGGAGTTCCACTGATTCTAAATCACCCATAAAATAGCAACACAACCACTTTTCAGCTTTGTCAAGATGACTTTTGATTCGAGTCATTGCATCAAAATCATAAGAGTCACCATCAGAATGTCTTGAAGGACTTTCACATGTATCAGGAAAAATTGCAGTTATTCCATCAGCATTTGAAGAAACGACAAGCCGAGCAATCGGGGTAACAATTATGCGTGAAAGAGTCATTATTTAAGGACACCGAATTTTCTGGCCACCTTAATGAATGCATCCTTGCATTTATCCAGATCCTCTATTGAATGTCCGGCAGAAACCTGTACCCTAATACGTGCCTGATCCTTAGGCACAACAGGATAATAGAATCCTGTTACATAAATACCCTCATCAAACAGTGCCGCAGCCATCTGCTGAGACAGACGTGCATCATACAGCATAACTGCACAGATTGCAGACTGAGTCGGTTTGATATCGAATCCTGCTGCCTTCATTCCACCGATAAAGTGTTTAATATTAGCGGCAAGTTTATCATGAATCTCATCTGACTGAGACAACATCCTGAACACTTCAAGCGATGCCCCCACTACAGCAGGAGGAACAGAATTAGAGAATAGATATGGACGCGAACGCTGGCGGAGCAAATCAATTATTTCCTTCTTGCCTGTTGTGAATCCACCAACTGCGCCACCAAATGCTTTACCAAGTGTACCTGTCAATACTTCAACTTTACCTCTGAGATTATAAAGTTCGGTAATACCACGACCAGTAGGTCCCACCACACCTGCAGAATGGCATTCATCAACCATAACAATTGCTTTATATTTCTCTGCCAGTTCAACGATTCTGTCAAGAGGAGCAACATTACCATCCATGGAGAATACACCATCTGTAGCAATAATACGGAATCTTTGTGCCTGAGCAAGCTGGAGCTGACGTTCTAGATCTTCCATATTTCCATTTGCATAACGGTATCTCACCGCTTTTGACAGACGAACTCCGTCTATAATTGATGCATGGTTCAAGGCATCAGATATGATTGCGTCTTCAGGCCCCATAAGTGGTTCGAAAAGACCTCCATTTGCATCAAAGCATGATGCGTAAAGTATTGTATCCTCCGTGCCAAAATAATCAGAAATTGCACGCTCCAGTTGTTTATGCATATCCTGGGTCCCGCAAATGAAGCGGACTGAGCTCATACCGAAACCATGACTATCCATTGCTTTCTTGGCAGCGTCAATAACCCTGGAATTATTTGAAAGTCCCAGGTAATTGTTTGCACAAAAATTCAATACATCCTTATCTCCCACACGAATCTTTGCCTGTTGGGATGAAAGAATTTCACGTTCCTTTTTATAAAGACCAGCTTCCTCAATCGAAGAAAGTTCTTTTTTAAGAAAATTCTGTAATTCAGTGTACATTATTGAAAGAATTTATGTGATTTAGCTTAATTTTGCAGTTTATTGAATACTAATATTACAAAGTTATTAAAAAAAGTGAGAAATGTTCTAAAATTCGGGGGTACTTCAGTTGGGTCAGCCGAGAATATCAAGAAGGTATCTAAGATTGTAGAAAATCCTGATGTTAAGCTAGTTGTATTATCTGCAATGTCTGGTACGACAGACATTCTCGTGAAAATAGAAGCTGCTGCAAAAGCAAACAAGAAAACTGAAATTGTCAGCAATATAGAATTTCTGAAAAGCAAATACCTGACTTGCATCGGGGACTTGCTTAAGGATAAGAAATCTGCAACAGATTATATTAACGATACATTGGAACAGATTTCAACTATAAGCACAAATGGATTTTCCGATGGAGAGATACAGGCTCGCGGAGAACTTATGACAACTTTCATTTTCACTGAGTATTTGAAAGAGACCGGAAGAAAAGCCGAATTGCTGTTCAGTCCTGATTATATGTTCACTGACAAATCAGGGACAGTGATTCAGGAAAAGCTTTCAGCTATGAAAGATGCGACCTCAGACAAGGATACAATATATGTAGCACAGGGATTCATCTGCACAACTTCAGCCAACAAGCTTGGAACTCTGGGCAGAGGAGGCTCTGATTATTCAGCCGCACTTATGGGAGTTGCAATAGAAGCAGACGAAGTTCAGATTTGGACTGATATTGATGGCATGCATACCGGAGACCCTCGCTATGTCAAAGGAACGCATCCAATCCGTATGATGAGTTTCGAAGAAGCTGCAGAAATGGCATACTTCGGAGCAAAGATTCTTCACCCTGCGACAATCGACCCTTGTCGTAGAGCAGGAATTCCGGTAATACTGAAAAACACCATGGATCCTGCAGCTGAAGGCACTACTATCGGAGATGAGGACCAGTCTGCAACAACATTCCATGCAGTAGCCGCAAAGGATGAGATTACACTTATCCGTATTTCATCAGCAAGAATGCTGATGGCATATGGTTTCCTTTGCAAGGTATTTGAAATTTTTGAAAAATGGAAAACTCCTATTGACATGATTACGACTTCGGAAGTAGCTGTTTCCCTTACAATAGACAACAGTCTTCACCTTTCTGAGATCAAGACTGAACTTGAAGAGCTTGGCACTGTTGAAATTGAGCATCGCAATTCAATTGTATGTATTGTAGGGCGTATGGATTATGATCACTCAGGAATTTCAGCACGGATTTTCAAGGCAGTGGAAAACATACCAGTAAAAATGATATCCTATGGGGCATCCCATCATTCCATTTCACTATTGATTGATACGAAATACAAGGTTGCTACTCTTCAAAGTCTTAACAACAATCTATTCTAGCAGTCATGGCAAATTTTAATATTTCAAGAATATCAGCAATAGAGAATACTCCATTCTACTTCTACGACATGGAGCTTCTTTCCAGGACTCTGGACACCGCAAAAAAATCTGCAGACAGATATGGGTATCACCTGCATTTTGCGGTAAAGGCAAATTCTGAGCCTAGAATTCTGAAGGAAATAGCTAAAAGAGGTATCGGAGCAGATTGTGTAAGCGGATGGGAAATAGAAAGGTGTATTGAGTGCGGATTTGCCCCAGAAAGCATAGTCTTTGCCGGAGTAGGAAAAAGCGACAGGGAAATCGAATATGCTCTAAAGCAAAAAATCTTCATGTTCAATATTGAATCCATCGAAGAAATCGGAGTTATCAGTGAATTGGCAGCAAGTCTAGGCATTGATTACGTTGACATCAGTATCAGAATCAACCCGGATATTGAACCTGAAACCCACAAATTCATTTCAACAGGTCATAGCGAAAGTAAATTCGGGATTCCCAAAAGTCGTCTTAACGAAGCCTGTGATAAAATCAACCAATGTCATAACCTTAAACTGAAAGGTATCCATATGCATATTGGGTCCCAGATTCTGGATATGGGATTTTTCGAAAACCAGGCAAAGACAGGATCTGAAATATTATGTCAACTTAAAGCTGACGGATATGATGTTGAAGTCGCAGACATGGGAGGTGGTCTTGGGATTGATTATGAAAATCCTGACTTAAATCCAATCTCTGACTTTGATGGGTACTTTGATGCATATCACAGAAATATGCCTGATGATATAAATCTCCATTTTGAGATTGGCCGGGCACTTGTTGCCCAATGTGGAGAACTGATATCAAAGGTCCTTTACACAAAGAATGCTACTGAAACCAAGAAATACATAATCATTGATGCCGGAATGACTGAACTGATCCGTCCTGCACTATATGGCGCAAAGCATCAGATTAAGAATATTTCTGCACAGAACAGGGAAAATGGGATATATACTATAGGTGGCCCAATTTGTGAATCGAGTGATATTTTTGCAAATGACATCACCTTTCCTGAAAGCAAACGGGGAGACATTTTATCGATAAAATCAGCTGGAGCCTATGGTTCCATCATGAGTTCACATTACAATTTAAGACCAACTGCACCTGCTTATTTTTCTGACAGTATTGAATAAATAAGTCAACTGGGAATTGTCGTTTTGTGAAGTATTGACCAACGAATACATAACCTTATGGTCGGCAAGTCTACTGGAAATTGTTGGTTTTGTGGAGTATTGAGCCGAAGCAAATAGATATAATGCATCTTGATTTTGTGAAGTATACTTTTTTGACTACTTATATCTGGTGTAGAGAATCTAAGCAAATATTAAAGAAGAATAATATGGGATGGCTGTCAACTTTATTGTTTGGGGAGAAAATTGAAATTGATAGTAGTATGAAATATCTGATTGTCGGACTTGGTAATATAGGAGCCGAATATTGCGGCACAAGACATAATATTGGTTTTATGGTAGCAGATGCCCTGGCTGAAAAACTAGGAGCAACTTTTTCTTCAGATAGATACGCATCTGTCGCTGAAGGGCATCACAAAGGCCGCACATTTATCATAATAAAGCCATCCACATATATGAATCTATCTGGCAATGCCGTCAGATACTGGATGCAGAAGGAAAAGATTCCTGTTGAAAATATTATGGTACTTGTTGATGATATAGCACTTCCTGTCGGTTCTGTACGGATGAGAAAATCCGGTTCAGATGGCGGGCATAATGGATTAAAGCACATAGCTTCATCCATATCTACGGAGAGTTATGCACGCATCAGGTTAGGAGTAGGTGGAAATTTTCCTCAGGGACATCAGGTTGACTATGTACTGGGAGAATTCACTGCAGAAGAAAAAGAAACCCTGAAAGAGCCTATCAGCAAAGCTGTCGATGGGTGCATTGCATTCAGTACAATTGGGGTTGACAGGGCAATGAACAGTTGCAATACCAAAGTCAAGAAAACAGACTAGTAACCATATTTGAATCCACTTGAAATAGTCCAAAAATTGAAAAACACCCACATTACAGAGGTATTTGTCAGTTACAGAAACAGTTAACTAAACATTTTTTCAAGTTGATTCATATTTACCATATCAGAGAGGTTCCATCTTGTCAGTGAAAGAAGACACTATAGAAATATTTAATTATTGAAATAGTTTTGCTTTATAAGAGGTTTACGTATAGATAAATGAGTAGAATAGATAAATACCTATGGGCAGTTCGCCTCTACAAGACCCGTACAGACGCAACAGATGCCGTAAAAAGCGGAAGGATAACCATCAATGGTCATTCAGTCAAGCCTTCGTACGAAGTTCATATTGGGGACACTATCAGCAAGAAAGTGCCGCCCATCGTCTATTCTTTCAATATACTTGATATTATTACCAATAGACAGCCTGCTAAAAACGTTCCTCTGTATATACAGGATGTAACTCCAGCTAGCGAACTTGAAAAGCTTGAAATGCTTCGCATGGAAAGGTTCGCAGTCAGAGATCGGGGAACAGGTCGCCCTACTAAGCAGGACCGCCGCAGAATAGAAGAATTCATGGACACACCGGAATTCTCATTCAATCCGTTTGATGACGAAGATGAAGACTCCGAATCTTAAGACTCATTTGACTGATTTTATCGAGGCGGGAATTGACGAAGCCGGAAGAGGACCTCTTGCCGGTCCCGTTTTCGCGGCGGCAGTAATTCTTCCACTGGATTTTTACGACCCGCTTCTCAATGACAGTAAGCAGATGAGCCGTGAGAATATGCTACAGGTAAGAGAACACATTGAAAAAGATGCAATTGCCTGGGCAGTTGACAGTTCTTCAGCCGAGGTGATAGATCGTGAGAATATTCTACGGGCAACATTTATGGCCATGAATGGAGCTGTAAGGAAATTATCAGTAAAACCTCAACTACTGCTTGTTGATGGGAACAGATTCCAGTGTTCATGCGGGATTCTATACAGGACATGTATCAAAGGTGATGCAGAATTCGCATCAATAGCTGCAGCATCTGTCCTTGCAAAAACATACAGGGACGACTTGATGATCAGGCTCGCAGAGAATTATCCCGAATATGGATGGGACCAGAATTTTGGTTATCCCACAAAAGCGCACCGTGAAGCTATAATTAAATATGGTTATTCCCCATACCACAGAAAAACATTCAAGGTTAAATTATGATTGATACACATTCGCACCTCTATGATGAAGCATTCGACCAAGACAGGGATACAGTCATTAAATCTTGTCAGGACTTGAATGTAACGAAGATTATCTCCCCAGCAGTAGACAAGGAATCGTACAAGAAGATGAATAGTCTCGCTGATAGATACAATGGATATATATTTCCCACCATGGGACTACATCCCACATCTGTCGGTTGTACATGGGAGGAAGACCTTGCTTATACAAAACAACTTCTTTTCGACAATCCTACGAGGTATGTTGCAATAGGGGAAATTGGTCTTGATCTATACTGGAGTGAGGAATTCTTTATTGAACAATGTGAAGTGCTGAGACAACAGACCATGTGGTCCCTGGATCTGCACAAACCTCTTATTCTACATGTCCGCAAAGCGTATGAAGAAATATTTCAGATGCTGGAACCCTTTGGAGGAAAATTAAGGGGTGTATTTCACAGTTTTGAGGGAGAAGAGAAACATATTGAAAGGATAAACAGATGTGGGGACTTCTATATTGGAGTCGGTGGAGTGGCAACATACAAGAAAAGAGTATCAAGGCTACTGGCTTCCAAGGTACCGCTTTCAAGAATAGTACTTGAGACAGATAGCCCATACCTTACCCCAAGTCCTCTTCAAGGCAATAGAAATTCAACTGAGAACCTTCCGGTTATTGTAAAGAAACTGTCTGAAATCTACTCGGTATCTCAGGAGGAAGTTATCCGGCAGACAACAGAAAATGCAGAGAGACTATTTTTTGAATAATGATATATACTTCAGGATATACTTACCAAGAATATCAAATTCAAGATTTACGACAGCACCTTTCCTGATACAATGAAAATTCGTATTCTCGAAAGTATAGGGAATAATCGCAACCTCAAAACTTCCCGTCTTTGAATTCACTACAGTAAGTGACACTCCGTTTACTGCCACGGAACCTTTTTCAACTGTAACAAATTCTTCGCGTTTAGGTTCATACTGAAAAGCAAATCTCCAGCTGCCTTCTTCTTCTTGACTTACACTTGTGCATATTGCAGTTGTATCAACATGGCCCTGAACTATATGGCCATCAAGCATTCCGTCAACCATCATGGAACGTTCCAAGTTGACTTCACTGCCAACCTCAAGAAGACCAAGATTTGTCTTCTGCAAAGTCTCTGCAATGGCAGTAACCGTATAGCAGTCTCCATCAATGGAAACAACTGTTAGACAAACCCCATTATGGGCAACACTCTGATCAATATGAAGTTCACCCGTAAATTTTGATCTTAGCGTGATATCAATGTTTTCACCATTATGCTCGATACGGGTAACCGTTGCTATGGTCTGAACAATCCCAGAAAACATATTTATAAAATTTTAACGTTTTTCATCAAAATCAACATACTTACCGACTTTGGAAGATATCTTTCTCGTATCTCCGAATTTGGTAATCGTTGTTTCTTCATTAGAGTACCCTTCATTATAATTATTGAAGGAGCGAATCTTTACAATCATCTTAACAACTGAAAGAAACGAGAAGAAAGCCAAAAGTAAAAGTATTGTCAGCACTATCATTATGCAGTAAAGTTACGTCCTTTTCTCTTATTAACAAAGAAGGCGGAAAAGAATTTCCGCCTTCTTAAATATCTATTTGATTATATTACTCTGACTTCTTCCAGAACTTTCTTAGACAGTCAAATGTAATAGGGGCTGCAACAAATACAGATGAGAATGTACCGATAATAACACCGAACATCAATGCAAAGATAAATCCACGGATGACTTCACCGCCGAAGATAAAGATTGCAAGCAATACAACCAATGTCGTACCGGATGTATTAATTGTACGAGGCATTGTAGCATTAATAGCGGCATTCATATTATCCTTGATTGAACGTTTTGGATACAAGGAAACATTTTCACGGATACGGTCAAAAATAACCACTGTATCATTTATTGAATAACCTACGATTGTCAAAATTGCAGCAATGAAAGACTGGTCTATTGTCAGATCAAATGGCATGACTGCATAGAACAATGAGAATACGCCGATTGTCAGGAATGAGTCGTGCATCAAAGCAACAACACCACCAAGACCATACTGCCAGTTCTTGAAACGGAATGCGATATAAATGAATATTGCTATCAATGAAAGAAGTACTGCCCAGAATGCATGAACTGTAATATCATGGGCAATTGATGCACCTACTTTCTCAGCTGATACAATTCCAAGAGGGTTCGTATTAGTTGTAGTGAATTCTTCTTCTGTCAACTTGTTTTCATACAACGAAGACAAGGAATTATACAACATTGTATTGATTTCCTTTGCTACATCCTCACCATCATCCTTATAACGATATTGGGTTGTAATCTTCATCTGTTTCTGATCTACAGTACCATACTGTTTTACTTCAAATGAATTTTCTCTTTTGTCTGCATCAACTGCAAAGTTTTCTCTCAAAGCATCACGGACTTCATTCGCAGTTATTGTCTTGTCAAAACGGACAACAAATGTACGACCACCGGAGAAATCAACACCCTTGTTAAGTCCAAGAGTACAAAGAGATATTATACCTATAACAACCAAAGAGGAAGATAGTACGTATGTGTATTTGCGAATTTCTACAAAGTCGATATGAAGACCTGTCAAGAAGTTTTCAGTAAATCTGTTGGAGAAGAAAATATGACGGTTTCTGGATACCATTCTTTCAAATACAAGTCTTGTAATGAAGATTGCACAGAACAAAGATGTCAGAATACCGATAATCAACGTCGTTGCAAAACCCTGAACAGGACCTGAACCGAATACGAACAGCACGATACCTGTAATCAATGTCGTAACGTTACCGTCTATGATTGCAGAATAAGCATTCGAATAACCTTCCCTCAGAGATAGGGTAAGCCCCTTACCAGAGCGGAGTTCCTCCTTGATACGTTCATAGATAATAACGTTGGAGTCAACTGCCATACCCATTGTAAGCACAATACCTGCAATACCTGGCAATGTCAGAACTGCTCCGAAACTTACAAGGAATCCAAACAGGAAGAACAGATTGCAAATCAGGGCAACTGAAGCAACAAGACCGGCTGTATGATAGAAGAGTATCATATATATAAGAACCAGCACAAATGCTATTGCAAATGAAGTCATACCCGCATTGATTGATTCCTGTCCAAGTGATGGTCCTACAACAGACTCCTGAACGATACGGGCTGGAGCACGAAGTTTACCTGATTTTAGAACGTTTGCAAGGTCCTTAGCTTCTGTAATAGTGAAATTACCGCTGATAGATGAATTACCGCCTGTAATTTCCCCCCTTACAACAGGAGCACTATACACATAGTTATCAAGTGTGATTGCTATATATTTTCCTATGTTGTCACGAGTGATATTTGCCCATGCCTTTGCTCCATCAGCATTCATTGACATGGAAACTTCAGCTGTAGAATTATTCTGCTGATAATTACCTGACGCATCAGAAACTGCAGAACCATCAAGGGCTGCTTTACCCTTGATTGCCTTCATTGCATAAAGTTCAAAAATATTCTGAGCATTAGGTTTAACACCCCACATGAACTTAAGATCCCTTGGAAATAAAGATGCAATCTGAGGATTGTTCAGTATTGTATTGATTCTCGAAGTATCAGCAGCACGTGCATAACCTACAACTGGAGAATTTGACTGATCAGGCATCAGATATGCAAGTAGTGGATTCTTCTTTGGATCTGCCTGAGTAGCAGCTGCGACAACTGTAGTATCGGCAGAAGCCTGCTGGACAGAATCGGATGAATTTGCAGCGTTTATTTTTGCCATCTGGTCGTCAGCCAGAACAAAAGACTGATATGTTTCAGCAGCAGTATATGTTGTCCAGAATTCCAGGTTGGCAGTACCCTGAAGTAACTTACGTACACGTTCTGCATCCTTTACACCTGGTAGTTCAATCAGAATACGACCTGTTCTGTTTTCAAGACGCTGGATATTTGGCTGAACAACACCAAATCTATCAATACGATTTGACAGGACATTGAATGAATTATCTATTGCACTTTCTGTCTCCTGACGAATAACCTTGATAACATCCTCATCGGACATATCAGGTTTAATCTTATCCCTTAATTCCACTGTAGAGAAAACAGTTGCCAATTTGTTTCCCTGTGCATTATGTTTCCATGCTTCTGCAAAAAGAGTAACATAATCTTCTGTTGAAGACTGTTGAGCGTTTCTTGCATCTACAAGCGATTGAAGGAAAATAGGATCTTTTGAATCTTCAGACAATGATCTGATAACATCTTCAACAGCGATTTCCATTGTAACGTTCATACCACCACGGAGGTCAAGACCAAGGTTGATTTCACGTTCCAGACACTCGCCATAAGTGTATTTGATCATTCCCAAATTGTAAACCACCTCAGATTTCATTGAGTCGAGATAAGTATACTCCTTATCATAATCTCCCTGAGCATACTCGGTGGCATTCTTTTCAACGTGACTTGTCACGAAGGAGAAAGAGAGCTGAAATGCACATGCTATCGCAAGCAAAACAGCTAATAATGTTAGTGCACCTTTATTCTGCATTGTTGTAATTATATTGTATAGTTATTATTCCAAAAATTATAATAATTCACAAAGATATAGGTTTTTAGTCAATTCACAAATTTTTGAATTAATTATTCAAGGGCTGAATTCATGTCGAATAAGGATTTAAAGCCCACGAAAATGTTTTCTGCAAGGTCTTTACTATCAAACGACTCCGTCGTCCGTTCCCGCGTAAGATAATCTCCAACATATCCATGAATCCAGATTCCAAGATTTGCCGCATCAAGCGTACTATACCCTCTGGACATCAGTCCTGATATGAGACCGGAAAGGACATCTCCGCTTCCGGCCTTTGCAAGTCCAGGGCCACCTGTTGTATTGACATAAATATTGCCATCAGCACTTGCAACAATAGTCCTGAATCCTTTTGCCACAACTACACTTCCCGATTCTGAAGCTAAAGCCAAGGCTGCTGTCTGTCTATCAGATATATTGCAGAGCCTATGCAATTCACCATCATGAGGTGTCATAACAGAGCCCTCTGGTATCATTTCAAGAAGTTGCCTGTTCCGGGAAATTATATTAATAGCATCCGCATCAAGAAGCATCCTGATTCCCTGATTTCCACATTCAAGCATTAATTTATATAGTGCCTCGCATGTCTTTTCACTCTTACCAAGTCCAGGACCGACCGCAACAACATTATACTTTTTCTGATGCCCGTCGGACAGGGAATCAGGAATAGTAGAAAAACAATCACAATCACTATCAAAAGAAAGAATGGCGGATGGATAAGAAAACGCAACGGCGTTACATACATTTTCTACAGAATGAACCGTAACGAGCCCACAGCCTGAATGTAATGCAGCACCTGTAGCCAGAACTGCCGCCCCCGGCATCATCCTTGATCCGCATACAAGAAGCAGATGTCCGTAATTGTATTTATGAGAATTGTTCTCGCGAATCTTCAACAATCCCCTGCAATAGTCAAATGATATATCCATAAACAAAAAAAAGATTACTTTTGTTAAAAATACATAAAAATATGAAAAGAATTATTTGTTTGACCACTGTTTTAGCAGTGAGTTTCGCTGCTTCAGCACAGCAATTTGTAATCGGAGGGACAAAAGATGACAGAACTCAAGCCATGCAGCCAGGCATGACAGAGTATTACTACCCTAAGGTTCCTGTAGTAACTCCTGGTGACATCAAAACAAACTCTGCACCTTCGGATGCAATTGTTCTTTTTGATGGAAAGGATTTATCAGCCTGGACCGGTGAAAATGGGAATGAGGCAAAATGGAAGGTCAATGGTGATGGTACTATGACCGTGAACAAGGAAAGTGGCGGAATCACTACTAAGGAGTCATTCGGAGATTGCCAGCTTCATCTCGAATGGTGTGTTCCAGTTGGTATCCATGGTTCTGGTCAGGCAAAAGGTAATAGTGGCATATTCATACAGGGACGTTACGAAGTCCAGGTGCTTGACAGTTACAATAACGAAACATATTCAAACGGACAGGCTGCAAGTATCTACAAACAGTCCGCACCTCTTGCAAACCCAACCCGTCCAGAGGGAGAATGGAATGTCTATGACATAATATACAAGGCTCCTACATTCAAGGAGGATGGAACATACAGGACAAAGCCTCAGATTACAGTATTGTTCAATGGCGTACTGGTCCAGGACAATACAATTATTGTCGGTACAACTGAATATGTAGGTCTTCCTCAGGTTGCACCTCATGGAGATGCGCCTATTTCACTTCAAAGTCATGGTGATCCAAGCGAACCAATAAGTTTCAGAAATATCTGGATCCGCAAACTCTAATCAAATCACGGACAAACTAGTCTCATACAAAATTATATCCAAAGAGATGGTTCGATTGATGCGGGTCATCTCTTTTTTTGTTCTTAGAGTTTGGATACCTTATCCATATCTATCAATTCTGAAGGATTGAAATCATCACTTTTCATATACTCAAGTATACTGTAAAGCAACTGTTTCCCTGATTTGCGGTTTTCAATATCTGTAAAGAAATCAATACCGGAAATCATCAGTTTACCTTTGTACGCTTTGGCTTCTACGATAAGTGCTATCGGTCTGGACGTGAACCAATCATCAATGACCCTCACAATAGGTACTCCTTTATATCCAAGGCTATCAAGTCTGACGACACCTGAATGCAGCATGGCATCATGCCACTGGTAGTTGCTGTAATAATCTGTTGGGAATTCTGACAATGCTTTATGCCCTGGGTCACATAGGATTCCAAGTGTATAGGAAAGATTTACAGGTTTCCAGTCTGTATTCCAGAATATGGAACTGAAACCAACATGTATGTTTCCGCCAAAATCAGGATTCAGTTTTCCCTTTTTCACAGACAGAAGAACTTTTCCACCTTTTTTCAGAATATCGACAGCTTCATTATCAAGTGTATCTGTCAGATGAATATCATCCCTACAAAGAGTCACATCAGAAGGATATACCCAGAAATCCCAGTGGTTTGCAAATTCTTTGATTGCAACTTCAAGCCTATACTGCTGCGGTGAGCTAAGGCTGTCAAGACCAACTGATATCTTCCCTACCTCAAGAACATTCCCGATAGGATAATTACCTCCAGGGAAACTCCCTTCCTGAATTTTATTTCCATTACGGTCCTTTATATTCCAGGTGACTGCAACCCCTTTATATTCCTTATAGTAGTTTGCCAGCTGAATATCAGCCTCAAAAGTTTCCTTATCAGTGTAAATGAATTTTTTCATTAGAGCGAGAGGCACCACCGAATTCTGAAATTCACGGTATTCCCTGGCAGATGTATATGCTTTTTCATTCCAGAAGACATCCAAAGGTCCGACAAGAGCACTTCCCTGACCTGAGAAATCCTGAAGTCCCAGAAGTTCGTAACCTCCCTGGTTTCTGGTTCTGAGAGCAGCTTCTATATCGGCCTTATAACATAGCGTCTGAAGTTTTCCTGATGCCATAAAGAAACTTTCCGCAAGGTTTCCCATACCGTGTTTTTCAAGCAGATCCCTGAAAATTTCAAAATTACGTGCCTTATATGGACCTGAATATTCATTTATCTCACGAAAATTCGGGAAAGTACACCATTGACCTGTTTCATGTGAAATTACAGGGACTCTGGAATTGCGACAAAAATCAGACCAATTGTAATCTGAAGATGGTTCCTTGGAATTAATAAAGCTTTCTGTAGCATTTCCCCAGAATTGTATTCTTGGGCCACGTACACACTGGAAATCGGAAGCTTCAATCTGCGGCCAACCGGAGGATGATGTTACGAGCATTCTTTTTTCAACAGATTTTACATACCTGACATACCTATCCAGATATTCTTCGTTCTTAGGTCCACTCGGTTGATTACCATACGAAATAAAGCAGAACGAAGGATGATTTCCAAAATTATACAATATTCTGTCTGTCTCATCATAGACATATGAATCTATCTCGTTTCCGGAACCGATATTACCGGCCCATGCCGAAGATTCGACATAAAGATAGAGACCAAGTTCATCAGCTGCCTGAAATGCCGCTTCAGGAGGACACCATGAATGGAAACGTATGTGATTCAAACCGTAATTCTTACATTTTGAGAATTCCCTCAGCCATTCTGCCTTATCGGTAGAGGGATAACCCGTTCTTGGAAAAGATGCACAGTTCAGGGTTCCTCTCATAAAAGCAGGATGGCCGTTTATTGTAAGAACACCATTACAATTGGCAATAGACCTCAAACCTATTTTAATATTCCTGTCATCGAGCAGTCCATCACGACCTGTCAGAAATATTTTCATATCATATAGATATGGATTGAATTCATCCCAATATTCAGCATCTTCTGGAATGGGAATTATGCACTTCACTGTTTTCGTCTTTTCAGAAACAGCCATCTTGTATCTATTTCCGAACAGATTAATTGAAGCAACTATACCTTTTTCCCATTTTCTTTCGTTTGTGACATTGAAACTTACTTCAACAGAACGATTATTCAGATCCGATACAACCTTAACAGAATCAATACGATATTCAGGAATAGTTGCAAGGTACATATCTCCAACTATTCCGTTCCAGTTACCCTGACTTTGATCGGAAACACTATGAGCATTATGGCCTATATCTATGTCATGAAGTCTGTTATCCATCATTACAGTGATTACATGGTCACCATCTGAAAGTCCTTTCACAATATAAAAGGTATGAGGAGTACCGAGAGCATTCATGCTCCCGATCTCAGTATTGTCTATCCATACAGTACTTTGCCAGTGACATCTCTCGAAATACAGTAAAAGAGGCTTGTTGGCCATATCACTGCTTACTTTCACCTTTTTTTGATACCATGCGGCACCTTGGAAATAAGTATCTGGTTGCAGAAAAAAAGACACCTTGAAATTACTGTCTGCTCTATAGGGAGCATATTCAGGATTCCTGAAATATATACTTTGGCCAACTGATGCCAGCCAGTTTGTTTTTATTGAAGGTTTCTCTCCTTTCCCTTCACTGATTGTGGAGCCAGGAAGAGATATACTATCAATGAGATCACCGGAGAACCATTTCTGAGAAATACCTGTATCTTCTGGATCCAGCTGGAATTTCCATTTTCCCCTCAGGTCAATATTCTGTCCAAAGATAAAATAATGGCCCAATAGAAATGTAGCAAGGAACAAAGATCTAAGTCTCATATGAAATCTATTATTGAGTTACGTTGTTAATTGAATGATTCTATTAATGGATAATTGCTTGAACATTTGCATAGAGATCGTAATCTGAAACAGAAGTGACCTGACAGTCGTAGAATTTCCCTTTTCTTAGAATCCTTGATGAAGATATATACACCACCCCATCGACTTCAGGAGAATCCCATTGAGTACGTCCGATATAGTAATCACCTTCTTTCTCATCTACAATAACCCTAACTGTCTGCCCTTTGAACTTATCAAGATTTGCAGATGAAATACTACTCTGGATCGACATAATACGATCCACTCTCTGAAGTTTCACTTCCTGAGGCACATCATCATTCAACTGCCTTGCCGAATAAGTTCCTTCTTCCTCCGAATATGGGAATACACCAAGTTTGTCAAACTTTGAGTAACGCACGAAATCCTCAAGTTCTTCAAAGTCTTTTTCCGTCTCTCCAGGATAGCCTACAAGCAGTGTAGTACGAAGAGCGAGATCAGGAACCCTTTTTCTAAGTTCATCAACAAGAGCATATGTCTGTTTCTTTGTTATTCTCCTTTTCATTGAGGAAAGCATGTTGTCGGAAATATGTTGGAAAGGCAAATCAAGGTAATGGCATACCTTGGAATTTGATACCATTACATCCATAATCTCAATAGGGAAATCTGCCGGATATCCATAATGAAGTCTGATCCATTCAATGCCCTCAACTTCAGACAGCCTGTTGACCAGTTCCGGAAGCATGCGTTTTCCATAAATATCAAGACCATAGTATGTAATATCCTGAGCTATCAGAATGAGTTCCCTGACACCAAGTTTTGCAAGATACTTTGTTTCCTCGACAAGCGTTTCAATATCAGTACTCTTATACCGGCCCCTTATTAACGGAATCGCACAATATCCGCACATCCAGTTGCACCCTTCCGCAATTTTAAGATACGCATAATGCCTTGGATTTGTCAGAACCCTTTCAAGACCGGAATACGATTCAGCACCAAGTTCCCGCACGATATCAGGAAGATTATCAACCCCGAAATATGTATCAACCTCGGGAATTTCGTTTCTCAATTCATCGGCATAACGTTGGGACAGACACCCGAAAACATACAACTTTTCTATTTTACCGGCATGTTTCATCCTGGCTGCGCTCAATATTGTTTCGACAGCCTCCTGCTTGGCATCCAGAATAAATCCGCACGTATTGATTACAACAATGTCCGCAGATCTATCTTCGTCAAAACGGATATCATATAAATCCTTGAGTGAACCAAGGAGATGTTCGCTGTCAACTTTGTTTTTGGCGCAACCCAAAGTGATCAGGTTAAGTGTCTTTTTCTTGTCCATT
Organism: Rikenellaceae bacterium UBA1749; assembly: GCA_002315675.1. Classification (GTDB taxonomy): domain Bacteria; phylum Bacteroidota; class Bacteroidia; order Bacteroidales; family Rikenellaceae; genus Mucinivorans. The sequence goes on from DCHP01000006.1 coordinate 25,561, forward strand.
GCATGAAATGACGTCCCTACTTAGCATAGCATAAGCAGGGACGTAATTTATTGATTTACTATTATTTACTAAACAATACTAGTGCTGGAATGCAGCAAAGAAGTCATTTCCCTTATCATCAACAATAATGAATGCTGGGAAATTCTCAACATATATCTTTCTCACTGCTTCCATACCAAGTTCTGGGAAATCCACAACTTCCACACTCTTGATTGAGCGTTTAGCTAAAACTGCTGCTGGACCGCCAATTGAGCCAAGATAGAAACCTCCATGTTTCTGGCATGCATCCGTTACAGCCTTACTACGATTACCCTTTGCCACCATAATGAGAGAACCGCCCATTGACTGGAAGAGGTCAACATATGGATCCATACGGCCTGCAGTAGTCGGGCCAAAACTACCAGAGGCCATTCCCTTTGGAGTCTTTGCTGGACCGGCATAATAAATTGGGTGATTCTTGAAATAATCAGGCATTGGTTTGCCGGACTCTATTATTTTCTTGATTTCAGCATGTGCTATATCCCTTGCAACAATCAGTGTTCCCTTGATGTTGAGTCTTGTCTTGATAGGATATTTTGTAAGTTCCGCACGTACTGCATCCATGCCCTTGTCAAGATCAATTTCCACTGCAGGAGCCATAGATGGAGCTTTTTCTGGAAGGAACTGAGCAGGATTCTTTTCAAGTTTTTCAAGGAAAATACCATCTTCTGTAATCTTTGCCCTTATGTTTCTGTCTGCAGAACAACTTACTCCTATACCAACTGGACAACTTGCCGCATGACGTGGCAGACGGATAACCCTTACATCATGAACAAAATACTTACCTCCAAACTGAGCACCAATTGTACTTTCCTGGCATATCTTAAGAACCTTGGCTTCCCATTCCAGATCACGGAAAGCCCGCCCGCCTTCATTACCTGACGTTGGCAGATTATCATAATAGTGGGTAGACGCTTTCTTTACCACTGTGAGGTTGGCTTCAGCAGATGTACCTCCTATTACAAGTGCAAGGTGATAAGGTGGACATGCTGATGTTCCAAGATCCTTTATATGTTCTTTAATGAACTTTGTTAGATTCTCTTCAGTAAGAAGCGCCTTTGTCTGCTGATACAAGAATGATTTGTTGGCAGATCCACCACCTTTTGTTACAAACAGGAACTCATATTCCATACCTTGGGATGCATGAATATCAATCTGGGCAGGGAGATTACAGCCACTGTTCTTTTCTTCCAGCATTGAGAAAGGAACAACTTGAGAATATCTTAAATTACGTTCAGCATAAGTCTCAAAAACACCTTTTGAAAGGTACTCTGCATCATTTACTCCGGTATACACATCCTCACCCTTTTCCGCATGGACAATGGCAGTACCTGTATCCTGACAGGTAGGAAGTTCACCCTCAGCTGCTACACACTGATTCATCAGCATGGTATATGCAACAAAACGGTCATTGTCTGTTGCTTCCGGATCTTCAAGAATGTTACGGAGTTGTTGAAGATGTGAATGACGTAAATAGAATGAAACATCTGAAAAAGCTTCTTTTGATAGAAGTTCCAGTCCTTTTGGATCAATATTTAGGATTCTTCTTCCTGAAGGTAGAGTTTCTACCTTGACATAATCCTTTGTAAGCAGACGATACTCAGTAGTATCCGCTGACATCTCAAATGGTGCTTGATATTTAAATTCAGCCATGATTTATATTATTTTGTTTTGATATCTTTTGATGCCTTGAAATAAAGATTTCTGGACAGTGGCACATTAACCTTGATAACAGCAGGTCCCTTGAATTTCTTTCCCTGGTCATCAATCCATGTTCCGGCAGGCAGTCTGACTGTTCGTGAATTATCTGAAGAGGTTATCGGAGCTACAAGGTATCTGTTACCAAGCATAAACTGGTCTGTACAATCGTAAAAGCCTTTATTAGGGAAAACATATTCCATAGACCTGATGATTGGCTCGCCTGTAGTAGCAGCAGATTGCACAAGTTCAGTGATATAAGGCAAAAGAGTGCCATGAAGATTCTGGGCGCTTTTAACCATTTCTGCCATATCCGCAGGCAAAACCTTCCAGACTGGCATTGAAAACTGCATGGAAGGGAGAAACGCCTGAAGTTGCGCCTGACGTACAATCAGATTATTGTCTACATCTTGAATCTTTTCTGCAAATCCACCACCTACTACATCTGGAACAACAAACGGATATCCGCATAATCCAGCATTCAAAGCTTCTGAAATAGTTGATTTCATCGCCTCCCAGTTATGACCATTGTACTCAAGCAATCCGACAATCGATGAATAATTCTGAGATTTGTATGACTCGTGTATCTGACTGAGCGGATACTTCATTGCAAGTTCAGTCCACGGTTTAAGTCTACTCAGATATTCCTGCTGGGAAGAAAATCTGCAGGCACCCATATAATCAAATTTAAAACCATCTACTGCGTATTCACTTACCAGGGCCTCAAGTTTATTTCTGACATATGAAATTGATTCTTCATTGGACAAATCAAGAACAGCACTCATTCCGCCGTACCATTCTACGATTTTAACTGAACCATCCGCATTCTTTTCCAGCATACCAGAATTTCTGAAATCAATGAATTCCAGACAATCAAGGGAGACAAGAGGAGAGACTTGAAGCATAACCTTGAAACCCTTTAAGTGGAGAAAAGAGACCAGAGCTTTCGGATCATTGAAACGCTGTATGTTAAATTCAAATGAACCGCTATGATTCTGCCACCCATTGTCAATGACAATGATACCTGGCTTCAGAGATGAAGCCAAAATACTATTAGCGTATTCCTCCACTTGAGACTGGGACAATGACGTACCCATTCCCACCCATGTATTATATGATGGCGAATTGAAAACCATCATATCAGGCACCTTGCCATCAGGCTTGAATAGTTTTGATATTGCTATCAGATAGGACTGCCTAAGTGTTTTACCAGCAGTAGAAAGTTGAACTCCACCATCGAAAGTAATTTCTGATGGATTTGAAAATACAGAAATTGGAGTTCCGGCAACAAGATATCTTCCCTTGTTTGACACCATAACTGGAGACGAAAGATTCCACCTGATAGAATCCGATACGGAATAGTTATGGGAGATATTGCTACCGATAGGCATTATCCTTCCATAACTTGATGAAATACCCCAGAAATATTCCCCACCTATACAATCAACTTTCTGAGCTGAAACATACGAAATCCCCAGCGACAGGATGGCCGCTAGGGATAAAATTCTATTTGTTATTGTCTTCAAATCTTATCAAATCCTGTATATGGACGTAATACTTCAGGTATAATAATACCATCTTCGGTCTGATTGTTCTCCAGCAAGGCAGCTACTATTCTAGGAAGAGCCAGGGAGCTACCGTTTAGTGTGTGACAAAGTTCCGTTTTCTTATCTGAATTACGGTATCTGACTTTCAGTCTGTTCGCCTGGAATGTCTCAAAATTTGAAACACTTGAAACTTCCAGCCATCTCTTTTGCGCTGCACTGAAAACTTCGAAATCATATGTCAATGCAGAAGTGAAACTCATATCACCACCACAAAGACGTAGTATTCTATAAGGAAGTCCCAATGATTTTACAAGACCTTCCACATGATCGACCATTTCCTGAAGTCTATCGTAACTTCCAACCGGATTTGCAACCTGAACGATTTCCACCTTATCAAACTGATGGAGTCTGTTTAACCCACGAACATCCTTACCATATGAACCTGCTTCACGACGGAAACATGGTGTATATGCAGTCATCTTCAGAGGAAGATCCTTCTCATCAAGAATGACATCACGTAAAATATTTGTCACAGGCACCTCTGCAGTTGGAACCATATAGAAATTATCAACCTCAGCATGATACATCTGTCCCTCTTTATCTGGCAACTGTCCGGTAGCAAAACCACTGGCTTCATTAACCATAATTGGAGGAAGTATTTCCTGATATCCGGCAGCTGTATTATAATCAACGAAATAATTGATCAAAGCTCTTTCCAGACGTGCTCCTTTTCCTTTGTAGACAGGAAAGCCAGCACCAGTAAGTTTTACGCCAAGGTCAAAATCAATAATATCATATTTCTTTGCAAGTTCCCAATGAGGAAGTGCATTTTCACCAAGGTCGGGAATTTCTCCAGATTGCTTTACATTAAGATTATCTTCAGCGGTCTTACCTTCAGGAACAATTTCAGTAGGTCTATTAGGCAGGGTAACAATTACTTTGTTGAGTTGATCCGTAGTTTCTGACATCTGAACATCAAGATTCTTTGATTTTTCCTTCAACTCATTAACCTTTGATTTTGCAGCATCAGCTTCAGCCTTTTTACCTTCTTTGAAAAACTGGCCTATTTGTTTTGACAAGGAGTTTTGTTCAGCCAAAAGACTATCAAGTTCCTGCTGGATAGATTTACGTCTATCATCAAGTTCTTCTATTTTTTTAATAGTTTCTGTTGCATCTACCCCTTTTTTACGGAGCATCGTCAAAGTGTATTCCTTTTCCTGACGAAGTTGTTTAAGTGTAAGCATATACTTTCCTTTATTAAGACTTTTTTCTTGAACTACAAAGGTAATAATTTGTCTTAAAAAGTTTAACAAATGCATACAACAAAAAAAGAACTATTCATAACCCTTATTCAACATGTTGCTTATATACATTTCGGGACCGCAGGACAAAAATGAAGAAGGCTTAGAACGAGTTCAATCAAGATGATGCTTAATAGCAATAACAAGAAAGGTGCAACATTGAATTCAAAGTCGCACCTTTCTTTAAGCAATGACACCTGTTATTTTTTGATAATGATATCTGTGGAACCAATCATGAAACCATCCATGTAAACCATGATTGTATACTTTCCTGCATCAAATGATTCACCATGACAATAAACTGAAACCGGAAGATCTGAGCCAGTATAATCTACATCACGGGAATCTGTATAAGGTACTGTCTTTGAATCAATCTGAATTGTCTTATTGGAAGATGATATGATGGCTCCGTTAGGATCAACAATACTTACATAAACAGAGCGCTGTCCTGGATTAGCCAATTCATTGGCGGCAAGAACGAAACTAACCTCCAGGGTTCTGGTTGATTTGGCATTGTTTGCAGGTTTATTTCGCTTGTTAAGCTGCTTCATCGTAATTGCCCTTGCCTTAACGACTGATCCACGATTTACCTTTGTCTGCAATTCAGATGCAGTTTCCTCAGCAGATTCAACTCTTGTCTTGTAATTTGCAAGTTGTTTACGATACGATATGTTTTCACCTGTAAGTTTCTGATTAACCCTGTTTAGGGAGTCAATCTGACGTACGAATCCCTTCATGGCCGCACGAAGTGTACCAAGTTCTTTTTCGTATTTCTTTACAACTGAATAACGATAACGTTTCTCTTTAGTCAAGGCCTCCATCAGTGAGTCTGCCTTTCCCCTCTGAACAAGAAGGTCTTTATTAAGAGAGTCGTTCGTAAAACTCATTTCATTCAAGTCCTCCTGAACTGTACCAAGTTGTGAACGCAAAGTATCCATTTCAACCTTCATCATCTCGGCATCCCTGTTATCCATACGGACACGGTTCCAGAACAAGAATCCAACTACGATTAGAACAATAATCAAAGCTGCAACTACGATCTTCAAACCTTTGACGGTGGAATCGGTTGTTTCTTCATATTCATACTGTTCTCCTTCTGGGTAATAATTACCATTGTAATTGTCTTGTGGCTGATATTCCATTTCTATTAGTTTTAATTTATTTTCTATTGATATTGCCTCGTAAAGGTAAAAAATAATTTTACATTTTTTTCAATTCTATACGGAAAGTTGTACCTACATTGATTTCGCTGTTAAGGACATATATCTTTCCATGGTGATATTGATGGATAATACGTTTCGATAGAGACAGGCCTAGTCCCCACCCTCTTGTCTTTGTCGTGTAGCCAGTCGAGAAAACTCTTTTCCACAACTGCTTGGAAATTCCCTTCCCTGTATCGGAAACATCAATGATTACCATTTTTTCATTTGAGCTCAGTTCCACTTTAAGTTCGCCCTTGCCGCCCAATGCATCAAGTGCATTCTTCAGAAGATTTTCAACCACCCACTCAACAAGTGTCGGATTAATCAGAGACTGAAGCGGTTCATCAGATAGGTTGTTAAGTACTATTGACACATTTTTGGGAATACGTGTCCTGAAATAGGATACTACAGAATCTGCAAGATCCGAAAGGTTGTATGGTACATATTCCTTTGTCTGTGATCCGATCTTAGAGAATCTTTCAACAATCTTCGTAAGCCTTGTTACATCCTTCTGCATTTCGTCAGGGACAGTCTGGTCTATTGGCATTGTACGCAGGAATTCAACCCAACCGAGAAGAGAACTAGTAGGAGTTCCAAGCTGATGTGCTGTTTCCTTACTCATTCCGACCCAGATTCGGTTCTGTTCATTATCCCTTGTAGAACGATATGTTATAAATATTAGTCCGATGAATACACCAAATATCAATATCTGGACATAAGGAAACCAATAAAGACTTTTAAGCAATGATGATTCATCGTAGAAGACCTGAAGAATCGAACCATCATATAATTCAAGAGGAATTGGATCTCTTCCACCTGAAGCCATTTCCTCAAGTTTTTTCCTCAACTTTTCGGGAGTGTCAACAGTCTTTGGATCCACAGACTGCAACTGGACAACCTGCATAAACTCATCAATGGTAATAGATGGTATAGAAATTGTCCTGTTGGCCATATCAAGAAGCCCTTTATTACGTGGATCTGGAGAATTCTGGGCATATACTGCTTTTGCCCATAGCTGAATTTCATCTCTTTCCTTACTTGCCAGTTCCTTTGCGATGTAATTCGAATAGAACAACGAACCAATCGATATAACAGCACCTACTATTATAAAGATTATTCTTCCTAGGTATTCTCTCGAATATTTCATTATTGCCAGATAAGGTATTACAATCCGAAAAGTTCAGAAACAGAATCTTTCGGATCAAAATGATACACCTGCATTCCTAATTCCTTCGGAGCCTTGAGGTTTATTAGATTATCATCAATAAAGATGGTTTCGCCGGCATCAAGATTCTGCTCGGCCAGAACGGTTTCATATATCTCCCTGTCCGGTTTTCTCATATGCATTTCATCCGAATAGTAAACCTCATCGAAAAGATCCCTAAATTTCAGACCGAAAGGATTCTCCCTGTCAAAGAGATTTTCGAAATATTCATGATGAAGATAATTAGTATTGCTCAGAAGAAAGACCTTATGGCCTGATTCACGCAATTTAAGAAGCGGTGCAAATCTGTTGTAATCATAAGGCAAAATGATGGAATTCCAGGCCTTGATTAGATCCTCATCCGTTGCTCCTGCTCCATCTGGAGAAATGTTCCTTAATCCATCCAGGAACTCTTCAGTTGAAATAAGTCCCTTCTCATACTTGAGGAAAACTCCGCTATTGTGTGGATGGATATCGTTGACATCAATAGGACCTACTCCCATACCCAGAAAAGTATTGATTGCATACATAACATCTATGTGAGCAAGCACACCACCAAAATCAAAAATGATATTTGCAGGAATCTTTTCTATCGGTTTCATAAGTTACTTACTTTATCAGAAGATTTGTTTCAGTATCCGGGAATATTACCCAAGGTTTGAATTTCTTGGCCTCTTCGAAGTCCATATGTGCATATGATATAATAATGAGAATATCGTCTACATTGACAAGTCTTGATGCAGCACCATTGACGCATATCATTCCGCTACCGCGTTCTCCCTTGATTACATAGGTTTCAAATCTGGCACCATTATTGTTGTCGACCACTGCAACTTTCTCACCTTCAATAATGTTAGCAGCATCCATAAGAGCTTCATCAATAGTGATACTACCAACATAATTCAAATCTGCCTGAGTAACCCTTACTCTATGAATCTTAGATTTAAGTACTTCTATTATCATGACAAAGTTTTATTTTCCCGACATATTATCAATAAGACGGATATTTCCAGCCCAGGCTGCAACACATACCTGAGCGTTGGCATCAAATTTATCGCACTTCTGAAGAGTCTGTTTGTCTACAATCTGAACATATTCAACCTTGAACCACTCACTTAATTTTTCTTCTGCCCATTTTTCCAGTTCCCTGGCGTTCCCTGGCAGATCATAAAGTGCTGTCAATGTCCTGTAAATATTCGGAGCAAGACGACGATACTCAGCAGAAAGCAAGACATTACGTGAACTCAAAGCGAGACCATCATCTCCCCTGACTATTGGACAAGGGACAATCATTACCTTGTTTCCACGTTGAGCTTCCATACATTTGACAACTGCAATCTGCTGAAAATCCTTTTCACCGAAATAAGCCCTGTCAGGTTTTACCAGATCAAATAGACGTCCAACGACTTCAGTTACCCCTTCAAAGTGGCCAGGGCGACAAGCACCCTCCATTACCTTCACTAAATCACCTAAATTATATATAGGACGAACCCATCCCTCCGGATAGATTTCCTCTACTGGCGGAGCAAAAACAATATCAACTCCTTCACCCTGAAGTTTTTCACAATCGAGTTCCAGGGTCCTTGGATAATTTGCCAAATCATTCTTATCGTTGAACTGAGTTGGGTTGACAAACACACTAACTGCAACAACATCGCATTCTGATTTAGCTTTCTTAACAAGTGACACATGCCCTGAATGAAGAGCACCCATCGTAGGAACCAGTCCAATGATTCCTTTTCTATCTGCCAATGCAACTTGAAGTTGCATAACACTTTTTGCAATTATCACAGTAAAACTTTTTTACAATCAGTTGGCAAAATTAAGACTAATAAAAATTATAGGCAAAAGAAATTGAAATATGTCAAAACAAAGTACTTAAAATACTATCTTTCCTCTATAAATCAACTTGATTTTTATTGAAACTGGCCTATTAATGGAAGTTTTTATCTAAATTTGTCCAGAGAAAAAAGGAGATAAAACGATGAAAAGGATATTATTTGTATTAGGGCTGACATTATTATCTGGGTGCATTAATGATATTGATTTCCCATTGGATCCCGTCGCATGCTGGGATTTCAGCGGTGAAGGTACGAATGCCTTTATTTCATCAGATAAAAATCATTTCAAATTACTTCCAGGAAACGATTCATACCCTCAAATCACAGAAACAAAGATGGGAGGCGTATTAAAGAATATTATTCACTTCGATGGCAAGAAAGACTGGTTGTATATTCCATACGAAATAACCGGTCCACTGAATATTAAGACAGGGGAAGTAACAATTATCGCCCTTATCAGATGGGAGGAGAAAGCCAATTGTTTCGTAGCCGGGATGTGGAATGAATACGCTTCAGGAGGAAAGAGACAATATGGATTGTTCGTATCTCTACCATATTACAATGGAAATAGAAAGGTCTGCGGACACATATCAAGGAACGGAGGACCAACTCCGCCATTTCCATACTCCATAGACTATTCCACAAGTGCATCCGATGTTGAAGATGGTGCATGGCATTATGTAGCCATGACATACGATGGGAAATATATCAAATCATACTACGATGGTGTATTTGAAGAAGTCAGAAATATCCATATCGACAACACTAAAGGATTCGAAGGCTACCCTGACGGACTGGTCCAGGATAAGAATCCGTATTATTTTCCTGACGGGCTCGGATCAAATGGTTCTGATTTCACGATCGGCGCTGTCGAACTGACAAACGGCATGGGCAACTTTTTCAAGGGAGATATTGCTGAAATTTCGGTTTTCAATAGATGTCTCAGCTCAAATGACATCAATAAATATATAAACGATAGAAACAGTGTAATAAAAAGATATCTGAAGGAGTTAAACCAGAAGACCGTCTTCACGGAAATACTTGACCTGTTCTGATTCAAATAAAAACAGATTTCAGATAGCCTTTCCAAATTGGGGAGACAATCGTAGTGCCATCCATGTTTGCTATGACAGGTATCTTTCCATGTCAGAAATAAGCTGTAGTTTACATTATTGATTATGCCAGATATAGAAGAATTAGACATAATAGACGAAGGACAGGTTGAGGAAGAACTTTACGAACACTATTCTCTTGTTGTGGATAAAGGTCAATCTCTTATGAGAATTGACAAATTCCTGTCTGGTCATATGGAAAATGTGACCCGTTCCAGGATTCAGGCTGCATTAGGCACTGGAAGTATCAGGGTAAATGAGAAACCTACAAAGGCCAGCTATAAAATAAAACCTTTTGACAAGATATCCATAGTCCTTCCGTATCCTGAAAAAGAATCATCAATAATTCCGGAAGATATTCCTATTGATATTGTATACGAGGACGAACATGTTATTGTAGTAAACAAACCGGCTGGTCTTGTAGTTCACCCGGGACATGGCAATTATCATGGGACTTTAGTCAATGCACTTCATTATTATTTCAAGGATCTTCCTCTTTTCCAGAGTGGAGATATGAGAACCGGACTTGTTCATCGTATTGACAAAGATACATCTGGACTGCTTGTTGTAGCCAAAGATGAATACACTCACGTCGGACTCGCTGAACAATTTTTTTACCATACCATTGAGAGAAGATATCATGCCCTGATCTGGGGTGCTACGGATTCAGACGAAGGAACGATTGTGGGCAATATCGGTCGTTCGCTTAAAGACCGTATGAAAATGACAATCTACCCTGAAGGTTCTGAAATGGGGAAACATGCCGTAACCCACTATAAAGTCCTTCAGCGTTTCGGTTTCGTGACTCTCGTGGAGTGTAAGCTCGAGACTGGAAGAACCCACCAGATCAGGGTCCATATGAGCTATATCGGACACCCTCTTTTCGCCGACGAACGCTACGGAGGGATGGAAATCCGCAAGGGCACCATCTACGCAAAATATAAGCAGTTCATTCAGAACTGCTTCCAGATATGCCCGCGTCAGGCGCTTCATGCCAAGANNTGGAAACAGGCCGAACACATCAGATCAGGGTGCATTTTGCCGATAACGGGCATCCTCTTTTCGGGGATCCAAGATATGGTGGCGACAAGATTCTAAGAGGAACAACAAGCGCCAAATACAAGCAATTTGTCGACAATTGTCTTCAGATATTACCTAGGCAGGCATTGCATGCATTGTCCCTGGGATTTATCCATCCAGTGACCGGAGAACATCTTTACTTTGAAAGTACATACCCTGAAGACTTCAGAACATGTATTGAAAAGTGGAGAAAATATTCTTCACAGAATCAGTAATCATCACTAGCGATTATCTGTTATGTTTAGACTTAAATCAGATTTCAAGCCGACTGGGGACCAGCCTCAAGCCATTGAACAATTAACACAGCAGATCCACGAAGGAATTGAGCATAATGTCCTGCTGGGAGTTACAGGGTCAGGAAAAACCTTCACTATGGCAAATGTCATTGAAAGACTGCAAAGGCCGACTCTGATACTTAGTCATAACAAGACACTGGCCGCACAGCTTTATAGTGAATTCAAGAATTTCTTTCCTTCGAATGCAGTCGAGTATTTTGTATCGTATTACGATTACTATCAGCCTGAGGCATATGTTCCCCAGTCTGACACATATATAGCAAAGGATTCTTCCATAAATGATGAAATTGATAAACTAAGATTGTCTGCAACAAGTTCCCTACTGAGCGGAAGAAAGGATGTAGTTGTTATCAGTTCTGTCAGTTGCCTGTATGGTATAGGAAACCCTGAAGATTTTCATAGCAGCACAATATCACTTAATGTAGGCGAGAACTATGACCGCAGAAAACTATTATATGGATTAGTAGAGGCATTATACTGCAGGTCTGACCTTGAGTTCAGGCGGGGAACCTTCAGAGTTACAGGGGACACCATCGATGTCTGGGTCGCATATGCTGACACTGCAATTAGAATAGTACAATGGGGAGATTCCATTGAGGAGATTCTGGAGATAGATCCCTATAGTGGAGCTGTTATTTCATCCATGGACAGCATCAAGATTCATCCGGCAACAATTTTCGTAGCCTCAAAGGAACGTTCAGCCGAAGCCTGCAAGGAAATAAGGCTGGACCTTGGTAAAAGAATCGAATATTTTAACTCAAAAGGCGAGACACTTTACGCAAAGCGTCTGCAGCAGAGGGTCGAATATGATCTTGAAATGATTCAGGAAGTAGGATACTGTTCTGGAATTGAGAACTATTCCAGGTATTTTGATGGCAGAAAACCAGGTGAGCGCCCTTTCTGTTTGCTGGATTATTTCCCAAAGGATTTTCTCCTGATAATAGATGAGAGCCATGTTACCATACCCCAGATAAGGGCAATGTACAATGGAGACCACAAAAGAAAAATTAATCTTGTCGATTATGGTTTCAGATTACCTGCAGCCATGGACAATCGTCCGCTTATTTTTGATGAGTTCTGCAGTCTTCAACCTGCAACCATATATGTCAGTGCTACACCAGCCGATTATGAGCTGAAAAAAAGCGAAGGAATAATTGTGGAACAGGTAATCCGCCCAACAGGTCTTGTTGATCCTGAAATAGAGGTCAGACCTACAGAGGGACAGATTGACAACCTGATGGAAGAAATAGAAGAGAGGGCATCAAAAGATCAGCGCGTACTGGTTACAACCCTGACCAAGAGAATGGCAGAAGAATTGAACACCTACTTTGAAAAAAGAGGTATCCGTACCCGGTATATCCATTCAGACATTGACACACTAGAACGGATAGAGATACTTGATGATCTTAGGGAAGGCAGATGCGATGTGTTGATTGGCGTTAACCTTCTCCGAGAAGGTCTGGATTTGCCTGAAGTTTCACTGGTGGCAATACTAGATGCCGATAAGGAAGGATTCCTGAGATCATGCAGGTCCCTGACGCAGACTGCAGGACGTGCAGCCAGACACGAAGAAGGACATGTCATTATGTATGCAGATTCCATTACGGATTCCATGAAGATGACAATGGAAGAATCTCAAAGACGCCGTAGCAAACAGGAAAAATACAACAGGGAACATGGCATCACACCACATTCAGTAAAGAGAGAGAAGCAGAATATGTCAATTTTCACAAGCGAGATTCCGACCGATGAGAGCAAGAACTTCACAATTGATGAAAAGATGCTTGATGCTCTGGCCATGAAGAACAAGGAAGCTGCTGTGAAAAAGGCAAGGGAAATGATGGAAAATGCAGCCAAGGAACTTGATTTCATCTCAGCTGCAAAATACAGGGATATAATGTACAGATTAAATGGGAAAAATTTGTCTTAACGATATGAACTTCTATTCGCATCATGGATGCTATGAGGAAGAGAGAAATGTAGGCACCAATTTCAAGGTCGACCTTATAATAGAATACGACAGCTCACTGGCAGAGGAATCTGACAGGATTGAAGATGCTGTCAGTTACCTTGATTTGTATCAACTGGTCAGAAAAGAGATGGTGGTTCCTTCCCACCTGCTTGAAAATGTTGCAAAACGGATACTGGATACTATCCATGAAAGTTTCCCTATGGTCCTCTCAAGTCATATCAAAGTCACGAAGCTGGCACCGCCACTTGGCGGGGACATCAGAAACGTCTCCATTGAAATAGAGAGAAAATACAATTGACACCCACAAATGAATCAGCAGATCTGAAAATAGTCTTGATATGGATAACCATGACAAATAATCAACGATAGAGATGAAAAGAAAATATCTAGTAATAAGCGGAATATTTGCAATCAGTACTATCGCATATATTCTATTCATTTTAGTTGCAACATGTGGTTGCGTAAAAAAGGATGAAAGGTATGAACCTGTCGATGACCAGTACATTACAAGATCCGATTGGTCTTCTGATGTAAAGAAAGCAGTGAATGACCTTATCAAGAAGAACAGAGACAGTGAGAACAAATACGCAGTTTTTGATTTTGACAATACTTGTTCAATTTTTGACATCGAAGAGCAGCTTTTGGTATACCAGATTCAGACCATGAGCTTTGCTATGGATCCTGACGAATTCAAAAAAGCGATTTCAACTGGTCTTGACATGTCCGATTCTGATTCATACAATTGGATTACCGACATATTCAATGCTTATTACTACCTGTATGAAAGATATGGCCCCTTCACTCCAATGGGATTAAAGGGAGATATACAAAAGGAAATTCAGGAAGATCCACAGTGGCTTGAATTTGCGGCAAAGACATGTTCGCTTTACAAGAATATCGGAGATTTTGTAAGCATCGATGATGCATACACCTGGATTCTGTTCTTGTTTGCCGGCATGACGGACAATGAAATTTACAACCTTTCCTATCAGTCCTGCAAGAAGTTCTCAGAACTGGACACTTCCGAAGAGATCTGGAAGAGCCCGGGATCAATACCGTCACTGCTAGGACAGGTTGAATACAAATGGAAAAGCGGCGTCTCCGTTTCTAAGAATATTCATGAACTATTTGAGGCCTTGGACAATTTTGGAATTGATGTGTGGATTTGTTCTGCATCCGGGATGCAACAAGTACTTGCAGCAGTTGATGTTTTTGATCTTCACAGATTCTGTTCTGGTGTCCTGGCAATGACTTTGAAGAAAGATAAAGAAGGAAGATATATTTGCGAATACGACCTTGAGAATGGACGAGGATACGTTTCTGATGGAGAAAAATGGATACAGCATAGTCTTGTCAATGGTGCCCAGACTACCGGAACCGGGAAAATAACAAGTATTTCAAATGCAATAGCACCGCTATATGGTCAAGAAGGACCGATTGCTGGATTTATGGATTCAACGGGTGATTTCAACTTCTGCACTGAGTTTAAATCGTTGAGTCTGGTAGTATGCTTTAATCGCGCTGACCGTAAAATCACAGACGGCGGTGGACTTATAGCAGAAATTGCGATGTACGAAAGGGATGTACTTGGATATAATCTGACCAGCGCAAACAAAAATGGTGATACATTCTACGTACTTCAAGGAAGGGATGAAAATGGGAAACGATCCCTGAGAAATTCAAATTCGACAATGCGCTTTGGGGCTTCCGAGGAGAAACTATTTGCAAATGAAGACAATTATGCACAACTAGAGGAAATGACATCACTGCAGCTTTCTGTCAAGGAGGCCATTGATAAATACTCGGGGCTGTTTATGGAATCATATCCAGGATATCACAGCAGATAGAGAGAAAAAAGATGGCGGTTCCGAAAAGAAACCGCCATCTTGATATAGATAACTGTTACTTTTATTTGATACGTTCGTAATATTCACGAGTACGTGTATCAACTCTGATTTTTTCACCTGAATTGATAAACAATGGTACACGTATTGTTGCACCTGTTTCAACTGTAGCTGGTTTCAAAGAGTTTGTTGATGCTGTATCGCCTTTTACACCTGGTTCTGTATAGGTAATTTCCATTTCAACAAGTGGAGGAAGTTCAGCCGAAAGAACAGAATCTTTCTCTGTATGGAACATTACCTCAACAATCTGTCCCTCTTTCATAAGGTCAGAGTTGTTAATCATCTCACGAGGAATTGAAATTTGTTCAAAAGTTTCAGTATGCATAAAATTGCATCCCAACTCATCTTCATAAAGGAACTGGTAAGGACGACGTTCTACTCGTACTGGTGAGATATTGACACCTGCAGTAAAAGTATTGTCAATGATTTTACCATTTTCCAGATTACGGAGTTTGGTACGAACAAAGGCTGGGCCTTTTCCTGGCTTAACATGTTGAAAATCTTCAATCATGTAGGTCTTGCCATTGTATTCAATACACATTCCGATTTTAATATCAGCTGTTGTTGCCATAAATATGGTTTTAATTAATAAAATTGTTTATTTGTGCAAAGTTAGTCAATATCAACAAATTGACAAAAAAATGGAAGGGGATTCTGTTTGGAGAATCCCCTTCCATTAAATGATTTATGCATTAGCTGCCTGTTCCTGTTTCAATGCGGCATGAGCTGCTGCGAGCTGTGCGATTGGAACACGGAATGGAGAACAACTAACATAATTCAGACCTGCAGAATGGCAGAATTCAACTGATGATGGTTCACCACCATGTTCACCGCAGATACCACATTTAAGTTTCATACGGGTTGAACGACCTTTCATTACAGCATTTCTGATCAACTGACCAACACCATCCCTGTCAAGAACCTGGAATGGGTCGTTTTTCAGAATATTCTTATCAAGATATGTTGGAAGGAATTTACCAATATCATCACGGGAGAAACCAAGAGTCATCTGAGTCAGGTCATTTGTACCAAATGAGAAGAATTCAGCTACTTCAGCAATTTCATCAGCAGTAACAGCTGCACGTGGGACTTCAATCATAGTACCTACCATATACTCGATCTTGTCATTACGTTCAGCAAATACATCGTTAGCTATTGTATCAATTATTTCCTTCTGATAGCGCAATTCTGTCTGATTACCTACCAGAGGAACCATGATTTCTACATGAACTTCATATCCTTTTGCCTTTACATTCATTGCAGCTTCAATGATTGCTCTGGCCTGCATTTCAGTGATTTCTGGATAAGTATTTCCAAGACGGCATCCACGATGACCAAGCATTGGGTTAACTTCGTTCAAAGCTTCAACCTTAGCTTTAACTACTGTCCAGTCAATACCAAGTTCAGCTGCAAGTTCCTTCTGTTCTTTTTCGAAATGAGGAACAAATTCATGCAATGGTGGATCAAGAAGACGAACTGTAACAGGGTTACCACCCATAGCAATAAAGATTCCTTCGAAGTCTTCTCTTTGCATAGGAAGAAGTTTTGCAAGAGCCTTACGGCGACCTGTTTCATCATCTGCAATAATCATTTCACGAACTGCCTTGATACGTTCACCATTGAAGAACATATGTTCTGTACGGCAAAGACCAATACCTTCAGCGCCAAATGAGAATGCAACTTCAGCATCGTGAGGAGTATCAGCATTGGCACGTACCTTCATGTGAGCATATTTCTTTGCAAGACTCATTAGTTCACTGAAATCACCAGAAAGTTCAGCATCCTGAGTAGCAACCTGTCCTTCATATACCTGACCTGTTGAACCATTGATTGAGATCCAGTCACCTTCCTTGAATGTCTTACCACTGACTGTCAGAGTACGGGCCTTGTAATCAATTGCCATTGCACCTGCACCAGAAACACAGCACTTACCCATACCACGAGCAACAACTGCGGCATGAGATGTCATACCACCACGGGCTGTAAGGATACCTTCTGATTTTGTCATACCCTTAAGGTCTTCAGGAGATGTTTCAATACGCACCAGAACAGTCTTATGACCTTTATCCTTCCATTCTGCAGCATCTTCAGCAAAGAATACAATCTGACCACAAGCAGCACCTGGAGATGCAGGGAGTCCCTTTGTTAGGACAACCGCTTTCTTAAGCGCATTTTTATCAAATACAGGGTGAAGAAGTTCATCAAGTTTAGATGGTTCCACACGAAGAACAGCAGTCTTTTCATCGATAAGACCTTCCTTAAGCATTTCCATTGCCATACGGACCATAGCCTGACCTGTACGTTTTCCAGAACGTGTCTGAAGCATCCATAGTTTACCATCCTGAATGGTAAACTCAAGATCCTGCATATCCTTGAAATAACTTTCAAGATGTTTCTGAGTTGCAAAAAGATCCTGATATACAAGAGGCATAGCTTCTTCCAGAGATGGATATTTAGTCTTACGTTCAACTTCAGAAATACCTTGAAGAGTAGCCCAACGACGGGAACCTTCAATTGTAATCTGCTGTGGAGTACGGATACCGGCAACGACATCTTCACCTTGAGCATTGATCAGGTACTCACCATTGAAAATATTTTCACCAGTTGCAGCATCTCTTGTGAATGCAACACCTGTAGCAGAGTTGTTACCCATGTTACCAAACACCATAGACTGAACTGTAACGGCGGTTCCCCAATCTGATGGATAACCATTCATTTTACGGTATAGTACTGCACGTTCATTCATCCAGCTTTCAAATACAGCGCAGATTGCACCCCAAAGCTGCTCCCATGGATCCGTTGGGAAATCTTTTCCTGTACCTTTTTTAACTGCAGCCTTGAAAAGGGTAACAAGCTTCTTCAGATCTTCGACTTCAAACTGAGTATCATACTCAATACCTTTTTCTTCTTTCAGATTATCTATGATTTCCTCAAATGGGTCCTTGTCTTCCTTGCTCGCTGGTTTCATACCAAGAACAACGTCTCCATACATCTGAACGAATCTACGATATGAGTCCCAAGCAAAACGAGGATTGTTACTAAGTACTGCGATATTTTCAACAGTTTCATCATTTAGACCAAGGTTAAGGATTGTATCCATCATACCAGGCATGGAAACTCTTGCACCAGAACGGACTGAAACAAGAAGAGGATTCTTTGGATCAGCAAATTTCTTACCCATCTGCTGTTCAACACCTGCCATATTCTTTATTACATCATCCTTTATTAAATTGATGACACCATCTTTTCCATGAGTATAATACTCAGTGCAAACCTCTGTAGTGATGGTGAATCCTGCTGGAACTGGAATTCCAATTAGGTTCATCTCAGCAAGGTTAGCACCTTTACCGCCAAGAAGTTCCTTCATTTTTCCATTACCTTCAGCTTTTTTGTTACCGAAGGCATAGACTCTTTTTGTTTCTTTCATAAATCTTAGTTAATATTTAATGTTTATATTATTTTTCTTTAATTCTATTTCAAAATCGCTCAATACATTCATATAATTCATAAACGCCTCATATGGGGAGTCAAATGGATTAAAATAACTATGAACCTGACCATCCTGGAACCATTTTGTACACATATAGTAGAAATGGTCTGATTCCTGCATTATTTGCCATACCCTGTCCAGTCCACTATCGTTTGCCTGAATAACATATTGCCTTAATGCATATAGTTTATTGAAGGCTTCATTCTGCAGATCATTTCCAAGCCATGCCGACAGATCACGTTCTTCATCCGCCCACGAAATTGGATGAGGAACAAACATCAGCCCCATGCTCTGGCAATCATTTGCAACCTGAGTAGGAGTTGCCAGTTCCATGTCTGGATCAGAAATTATTCCGGCAATCAAGGCTCTCATGAATTCAAATATTCCGTTTTCCGCCTTGATATGTTCACCGAATGTTTCATAATCCATAAAAAGGTTTATTACTTCACCCTGTTCCAGACGTAGCCATGATAAATATTTCTCAGCATCAAGCGGATATTCGCACCATTCCCTGTTCGGGAACCTGAATGCTATATCATCAGATAGACGATAGTTCCTAAGCAACAGTTTGACACGCTGCTTGATAGGATTGGAATACAGATAGTTCGGAGATTTCCAGCCAAGTATATTTTTGGAACCCTCTGTCAACATTATATTGAATCCGAGATTGGATACCAGTTCTCCAATATGGTCGCTATAGATTAACTCTGTATTTCTGAAAGCGGTTGGAGTTGTTCCGAATTTTTCCTTGACTAGTTCCGTGTGCTTTTTAACCTGAGAGTAAAACTCATCTTGATCTTTCAGAGAAGCCAAAGAATGCGAGTAAGTCTCAGCTAGATATTCCACATTTTTTGTTTTTGACAACTGAACAAAAGAGTCTAGGACTGATGGAGTATACTCTTCAAATTGCTCGATTGCAGTACCTGAAATGGAGAATGAGACTTTCACCTTATCCCCGTACTGATTAATCAAGTCCAGCAGCAACGAATTCATTGGAATATATGAATTCTCCGCTATACGTTCAAGCACCATCCTATTAAGGAAATCATCAAAATAGAAATGGTCTTTCCCAAGATTAAAGAACCGGTACTTCTTCAATCTATATGGCTGATGAACCTGAAAATAAAAACAAATCTTTTTCATATGTTTATTTGGTCAACGATTTATACACATCGATAATTTTTGTTGCCGCATTATCCCACGTAAGGGTATTGACTTCATCGCCACCTCTTTCTTGCATCATCTTATGAAGTGCAGGATATTTCAACAAACTATATATCGCATCGGCCAATGCATCAACATCCCAGTAATCAACTTTGATTGCATTATCAAGCACTTCAGCAACACCTGATTGCTTTGATATAATAACAGGGACATTCGAGCGCATCGCCTCAAGTGGTGATATACCAAAAGGTTCGGAGACTGAAGGCATAATGTAAATATCGCTCATCGCAAACATTTTCTTCACGTCATCTCCTTTCAGGAATCCGGTAAAATGGAATTTATCTGCAATACCAAGTTTTGCGACATGCCTTATCACATGATTTAACATATCGCCTGAACCTGCCATGACAAAACGGACATTATCCATTTTTTTCAGCACTTTTGCAGCGGCCTCAACAAAATAATCCGGTCCTTTCTGATAAGTAATCCTACCAAGGAAGGTAACAATCTTATCATCAATATTCTTCTCAACAGACTCTTCTTCAGAAACCTGTTTGAACTTAACTCCGTTGTGTACTGTTATTACTTTATCTTCTGGAATTCCATAACGGTCTATAACAATTTTCCTTGTAAGGTTGCTGACTGCGCATACACGATCAGCAGCCATCATCCCCTCCTTTTCAATACCATAGACAAGGGTATTGACATTTTCACCAGTTCTGTCATATTCTGTTGCATGGATATGGACAACTAGAGGTTTTCCGCTGACTTTCTTTGCTGCAATTCCGGCATAATAAGTCAACCAGTCATGGGCATGAATCACATCAAACTGTCCTTCAAGATCTTTTGCTACCTGGGATGCAACTACGGCATAACGCGCAACCTCTTCCATCAGAGTCTCACCATAGCCACCTTTGAAATTGTAGCGTCCTTCCCACAAATCTGTCGAATATGATTTGGTTATGGTTTTGCTTTCTTCACGAAGAACTTCCCACTCTTCGGGAGAGACGTATGGAACCAGATTCGAATCAACATATATGAACTTCAGATTTTCGGTGAACTGATCATCTCTGACATACGTCTGGCGAATGTTAACATCAGAAGCATTATGTATTTTCACATAACGCTGATCCTCATCGCCATATGCACGAGGAACAACGAATATGACTTCGCATCCTTGCTGGGACATAGCTGTTGTCAAGCCATAGCACGCCGTTCCAAGACCACCGGCAATATGTGGAGGGAATTCCCAACCAAACATTAAAACTCTCATAACGTCTTCCTACTTTTTATTCCTGTTGATAAGTTGTTGAATTGTCAAGATAGCACCCACGCTTGGAGCGTAACTTATTGCTCCACCAGGACGATGAGGAGGATCACCATCATACAATTCAGGTATTGAACCGACACCATAACTTAACAGATCTTCTTCAAATGCAGCAATCATATCTTCTGCTTCAATTGTAAATGATTTACCTCTAAGTTTATAGCTTGCTCTAACATAATGCTCAAGAAGCCATGGAAATACGGTACCATTATGAAGTACACGATCCCTGCTTATCTGGTTTCCCATATAAGTTCCTCGGTACTCCGGATTATGAGGTGAAAGGGTACGTAGACCTCTCTTTGTCAACAAATGAGCCTTTACTATATCAACAACCGCACCTTTCTGAGCTGTACTCAAAGGAGAAAAATCCAATGAAACTGCAAATATCTGGTTTGGTCTGATATCAACATTCTTGGCCCCCTCATAAACATAATCTGCCAGATAGTTACGCTCAGGCATCCAGAAAGTATCAACAAAATTTCTGGCTATCAAATCAGGGATTTCCTTCCAGCGTTCAAGGAATTCCTTATCCTTAACCTTTGATGCAACATCTACAGACCAAGCAACGGCATTATACCAAAGTGCATTGACATCAACAGCATAACCAGGTCTCTGATTGATAGGAGCACCATTAATACAGACATTCATCCATGTTAATGGTTTATTTGGAAGCATGGAATAAATCAATCCTGTTTCATTATTCATGTGAATACATCCATAAGGTGTCATACCATTATAATAGGTATCAAGAACTTCAATTATTGAATCCTTGTACGTATTCCATGTCTTTTCATCCGAAGTAACTTCGGCGTACCTTTGCAATGCCCAAAAAAACCACAATTGGGTATCTGCAGCAAGATGGTGACCGAACATACCATTATGCAATCTTCCCACATGATGATCAAGAACATTCTTGAACCTTTCGACATTACCTTGAGTCAAGGTGCATCCGGCCAGAGCAATAAATGTTTCTCTTGAACGTGGATTATACCATGGGTAACCGGCATTGAGCATACTTCCACCCTTATATGATATTAAGAACTGGTTTGAAGAGTGCTCAAGAGTCTCAATAATTTCGTTCTTCTCTGTTCTTTTTGCAAGTTCTGATGAAAAAAGAGCCTCAAGTTCCGTTGGATTGACATCTTCAGTAGAAGCTGAAAATATAATACTCTCTCCTTTCTGTATTTCTGTTTCAAAATAGCCCAAAGTAGGCAGATCTTCAACAGAATCATAACCACGCTCAATTTCCCTAAGGTATTCAAAATTATAATGCCAGTAAGGAGCTCCTATATATTCCGCCTTCGGCCAGGTCTGCAGGTTAAGCCATGGGAACCCGTCATACAATCGATTCTTTACCCCGTTTTCAATAGGATAATTATGCATATCAGCATTCATATTAGCCTTTGACAGGGAATGACGCGAACGGAATGCAAGAAATGGACGAAGTCTCAGAAATGTCTTGGAATGCGCTTCCACCAATGTATACCTAATCAGAAGTTGTTCCCTTGAATGAACCCACAGAAGTTCCTTTTTCAGAACTACTCCACCTACTCTATAAGTTATTGTTGGAGTCGGGGTATAAAAAAAGTCTGTAATATACTTATGACCACGAGGTTCCCAGTTACCTCTATAGCGATGGATTGCGAGATGGAATTCCTGATCATGCTGAATGATAGTTTCATCCAAAGCACTCAACAGTACATAGTCTTCATCATCAAATCCACCTACCGGGCAAACCATCAAGCCATGGTATTTTCTGGTATTACAACAAATAATTGTTGTGCTCATATAGCCACCGGCACGATTCGTAGAAAGCATTTCGCGGTCAAGCGAATACTCCAAATTACCCAGTTGAGCTTTATCAAAGTGTAAGACTGCCATAATCAACAAACTTTCTTTATGAACGGACACATTATGCCCATGCAAAGATACTCATTTTATAGCACTCTTTGCAAATATTTTTATTGTTTGAGCACAAAAAAGCAACTATTCACCTAAGTCCAATGTCAAGAATAGACCTCTTTCTGGAATGTTTGCTTGACACATTGATGGTTGTTTTTACCCCGGATGGATAGTTACAAAAAAAATATTAAAATGCCTGACTTCTAAGTAGAATTCTTAGGTCAGGAGTCAAATTCTGAAAGTTCAAGCCACCTTAGCTCTTTTTCATCCAATTCTATCTTGATTTCCTCATATCTTGAGGAAGCTGAAGTTATTTCATCTACTGTCGCAGTTCCGCCGCTTAGAAGATTCTCTATATGATTTTTTTCTTCATTCAGTTTATCAATTTCACTTCCAAGCTGCTCAAACTCTCTTTTTTCCTTATATGAAAGTTTTGTCTTGACTTCATTCTGAGGACGGCTTAATCTCGTATCAACCTTTGCTACTGAACTATTTTTCTTTTTTTCCGCCTCATAATCCCTGATAAAAGTTCTATACTGAGTGTATGTCCCAATAAAGTCCTTAATTTCACCTTCATCATAGAAAACAAGAAGATGATCAACCAGCCTATCTAGAAAATGCCGGTCATGTGACACTATTATCAAGGTTCCCTTAAAATCCATCAGATACTCCTCAAGAACATTCAAGGTTACAATATCAAGGTCATTTGTAGGCTCATCAAGAATTAGAAGGTTTGGATTCTTCATAAGAATAGTAAGCAGGTACAATCTCCTTTTTTCCCCACCTGAAAGTCTTGCAATCCTATTATTAAGCATATCATTAGGGAATAGGAATCTACCAAGAAGATGAGTATCATTTACGGTCTCAAGCACAGTCTGGTCCTCATCGAACTGCATTCCCAGTTGGTTATAATAGCCTATTTTTACGGAATCACCTATCTCTATGGAGCCCTGATCAGGTTTTAATATTCCACAGAGAAGATTGACAAACGTTGATTTACCTATTCCATTACGACCGACAATACCGACTTTTTCATTTTTTTGAAACAGATAAGTAAAGTTGGACAATATCTTCACTCCATCATAAGAATAACTGGCTTCATTACAGTTGATAATCTTTGTCCCAAGCCTTGAAGCCGACGACATTTCTGAAAGAGATAGTTCCTTTACGGCATATACCTGAGACGCACGCTCTTTCAGATCCCAGAAAGCCTGTTTTCGATATTTTGCCTTACCGGTCCGTGCACATGGAGTAGAATGCATCCATTCAAGCTCCCTTCTCAGAATATTGCGTACTTTATCCGTTTCTGCATTGTAGTTTGATATCCTTTCCGCCCTCTTCTCCAAATAGTTTTCATAGTCTCCCTTATAGGTATAGATAGCCCCATGATCCATTTCCATTACTATATTACAGACTCTGTCAAGGAAATATCTATCATGTGTGACCATGAAAAGCGTACATCTGGATCTTTTCAGATATGCTTCAAGATATTCAATCGCATCAAGATCAAGATGATTAGTAGGCTCATCCATTATAAGGAAATCCGCTTCGGAACTCAATATTTCCGTCAGGGCAACTCTCTTAACCTCCCCACCGGAAAGTTCACCCATTTTCTGCTCTGGCGAGAGCGAAAATTCTGTAAGAATCTTTACAATACGTCTTTCATACTCATATGATTCAACGCCCTCCATATACTCCTTGCTGCGTGAGATTATCTGATCCATAACGGATGTTTCCGGATTGAACTGGTATTCCTGTTCCAGAAATGCGATTCTAATCTGTTTCAAGAACTTAATGCTTCCACCTGAATCGGACTTATCCTTTCCGGCAAGGATTCTCATCAAGGAAGTCTTACCCGTACCATTGGGGGCAATAAGAGCAATCTTGTCACCTTCGTTTACATTGAAACCAATATGATCAAAAAGGACTTTTGGTCCATAAGACTTTGAAATATTTTCAATTTGAAGATATGAAGTCACTATTCTATAACAATTAAATGGATTTTCTCTCCTTTAACGCATGGGAAATTGTCAACGGATCAGCATATTCAATTTCATCACCGATTGCTATACCCCTGGAAATTGCTGTTACCTTTACTGCGAGATTTTCCAGTTTCTTTGCCACAAAGAATGAAGTGGTTTCCCCCTCCATGGTTGTCGGTAATGCCAGCACAACTTCTTTCGCAGAGTTCCTCCTGACATTCTCCTCCAGTTGTGCTATCGTAAGATCAGACGGAGCCACACCGTTTATGGGAGAAATTACTCCACCAAGCACATGGTATATTCCATTCCATGTACCACTGGACTCTATTGACATCAGGTCTCCGACATGTTCAACAACACATATAATGGAATGGTCTCGTTTTGGATTCATGCATATTGGACATATTTCCTCATCAGATATATTATTGCATTGACTACACCTGCATACATCATTTCTGAAATGGACCAACGCACTAGCCAGTCTATCGACCTTTGATTTATCCGCCGATAGAATATGAAGGGCCAGGCGAAGCGCAGTCCTGCGCCCAACACTTGGAAGTGAAGAAAGTTCTTCAACAAGATTATTTAGAAGCTGAGACATCCTCTAACGAATTTTTAACTTGTTCAACACTTGCTGATAAGCTTTTGCATGCTTTGAATGCTTGCCCAGATTCTCAGAAAATTCACTCTTTCCAGACAGGTCCGCAGCCGCACAGAAATAATAATACTTATGGCCTTTGTACGAAAGTACTGCATCTATTACAGCTCCGTCAGGCATACCAATAGGTCCTGGTGGCAGTCCGGCATACTTATATGTATTATATGGAGAATCAAAATCAAGATGTTTATTAAGCACCCTTCTAAGAGATGGATTACCCAAAGCAAATTTTACAGTAGGGTCTGCCTGAAGTGGCATTCCGACACGAAGGCGATTAATATACACGCCCGCAATGTTTGTCCTGTCCGGAGCATATGTAGTCTCCTTATCAACGATTGAGGCAATAATGGAAATTTCAACCGGAGAAAATCCTAAAGTCCTTGCCTTCGCCTTTCTATCATCATTCCAGAATCTTTCATATTCAGAGGACATCCTGCTAACAAATTTTTCAGGTGTATCTGTCCAGTACATTTCATATGTATTAGGCAGGAACAATACAGGAAATGTTTCTTTATTCAAGGAATAAGACTTCCATACATCAGGTGTTCTGAAATATTTAAGAAAAGCAACAGAATCAGCAAGAAAACATTTTGAAACTTTTCCTGCGAGGGATTCCATATCTGACACATTATTGAAAACAACCTTTACTGGTGTCTGGTATCTATTTGCCAAAATACGCATAAGCCTCTTTTCACTAAGACCAGACTTAAGCTCATAATACCCTTCCTTCATCGAGGATTTACAAAAGGACGTATAGTAGGACAGGAATTTTTCTTCATCTATGGAGCCACTGAGTCTGGATACCAGGGAGTCGATATTATCGTCTGGATAGACAAACAACCTGACATCATTTTTTAGACATTTTCCAAACGAATAATCCAGGAATCTATAAACGAATGGGACTGATACAAGAGATAAAACCAGTACCGCTATTATGACACTCTTAACTTTCATAAGTTCTGTTTAGGGCTGACAAAGTTACGAAAAAACTTTGCATTAATTTTACCATTCAGTAGTACTACCAACAATTCTATATTTTCCCCTTACATGGTACAATTCTCAATCAATGATCATGAAAGAAAAATAGTCATACAGTCTATCCATAAGAGAAACAGAATCATAATTCATTTCATACGACTCAGTTGTATAGAGAGAAAACAGGGAATCAAACTTTTCCACAACAACTCTGTCAGTGACCAGAACATTTTCTTCCAGATTTCTTTTAAGCGCACGTCGGGTCATATTCGCCGATCCGATAAACAGGCTTTTCCCATCTACACTCATGGCCTTTGTATGATGAAATCCCTGTGGATATATCCATACAAGTGCACCTATTCTGGATAAAAAAGATCGGGAACTTCGAAGATATGAATTGATATCTCCTTTCTCCCCAAAAATAAATGTAACTTTGACACCCCTGGAAATTGCACCTAAAATTGCATCTTCAAGTTCGGCAGGAGGAGCAATATAAGGATTAATAATGTTCACTTTTTCCTTGGCATTATCAATCAGCCATATCCATTTGTCAATTATTTCAGAGCGTCCGCGCAGTATCTGGGAGGATTCTTCGAAAGATGGGTTCTTTACAAACATCAATGTCATATCATGCCAGTCCCCAAGTTCAGGCAGACCATCAACATAATAATCAGCAATATTTGTACAACCGACCATATATTTATTACCATCAACAATTACAACCTTACGATGATTCCTGCTTAGAATATGATTTACATAAGGGAATCTGAAACTATCACATTCCTGAAGTCTTATTCCAGTCAGTGCATCACCGAGCCATTGGCCACGTGACCCCCAGCCGTCCAGAATCAATTGCACCCCAACACCCTCTCTTGCTTTTTCAATCAGATGAGACATAACGATACTACCAACAGAATCACTTCTGAATTCGTACATCTCTAAATAAATAGTATGTCTGGCATTATCTATCAATGACAGTAGCGAATCCACATACTCACTCCCGTCTACCAACAGCTTAATGTTAGGAGAATCATACATTTCCTGACTTTGAACCGCATCATCAGTACATTCGGGCACTTCAAAATCATCAATCCTTGCACATGATAAAAAAGCAAAAGAGAGTAATAATGCTGTAAACAATGTTTTCATTGACATTTAATTCAAATAATATTGTAATATCTATTCATGTTGACAACAAACCAGAATATGGATAGTACCTGAAATATTCCAGAAACTACAACCGATAGGTCTATCGATAAGGAAAATAAAGATAGAAAAAAACTTTGCATATTTTCAACATTATTGTACTTTTGCACCGGGTAAGTCTTTCACGGCCAGCTCCCTTCAAACCCTCCAGGGCAGGAATGCAGCAAAGGTAGAAGGTTGTAGCGGCGCGATGGAAGTAGCTTACCCTTTTTTGTTTCAGCTACCACGGGCGCCATCAGGCATATATGCAAGAAGAGGGTGTAACATAAGTTACACCCTCTTCTTGCATTGTTTTCTAATAATTAGAAATCTATATTACTTTCTTTCGACTTTAACGTCCTGGAAATCACGGAAACCAGTACCTGCAGGTATAATACGGCCGCAAATAACATTTTCCTTCAAGTTTTCAAGTGGATCAACCTTTCCAAGAATTGCTGATTCATTAAGAACCTTAGTTGTTTCCTGGAATGCAGCTGCAGACATAAAGCTTGATGTCTGAAGTGCTGCACGGGTAATACCTTGAAGAATCTGACGGGATGTTGCTGCGACAGCATTTCGCACTTCTACGATAGGCAAATCCTTACGCTTAAGAGCGGAATTTTCATCACGAAGCTGACGAAGAGTGATAATCTGACCAGCAGCCATGTTAGTAGATCCGCCAGGATTTGTAACAACTTTCTTGTCATATATATCATCGTTTACTTTCATGAATTCCCACTTATCAACAACTTGTTCTGTCAAGAATCTTGTATCACCTGAGTCCTCAATTATAACTTTGTTCATCATCTGTCTAACGATAACTTCGAAGTGCTTGTCATTGATCTTCACACCCTGAAGACGATAAACTTCCTGAACTTCATTTACAATATAATCCTGGACTGCAGTTGGTCCCTTGATAGATAGGATATCACTTGGTGTGATTGCTCCATCAGAAAGTGGCATACCTGCTCTTACATAGTCATCATCCTGAACAAGGATTTGTTTGGAAAGTGGAACTAAGTACGAATATGGTTTACCACCAAGTCTAGATGTTACAGTGATTTCACGATTACCTCGTTTTATCTTACCAAATTTGACTGTACCATTGATTTCAGATACAATAGCAGGATTTGAAGGATTACGAGCTTCAAACAATTCAGTTACTCGAGGAAGACCTCCCGTGATATCACCAGCTTTACCTACTGTACGTGGTATCT
Organism: Rikenellaceae bacterium UBA1749; assembly: GCA_002315675.1. GTDB lineage: Bacteria > Bacteroidota > Bacteroidia > Bacteroidales > Rikenellaceae > Mucinivorans. The sequence goes on from DCHP01000006.1 coordinate 54,657, forward strand.
TCATAAGGATATCACCTTCAGCAACTTTTGCACCTTCTTTCACAGCGATATGAGCTCCAAGAGGTAAGTTGAACTGTTTCACTTCTACACCATCTTTATCAAGAATCTTGATAACTGGGTTCTTCGTCTTATCCTTACTTTCTATGATGACTTTCTCAGCAAAACCAGTCGTTTCATCACTTTCTTCACGATAAGTAACACCTTCTATTACATTCTCAAAGCTTGCACGTCCAGCATGGTCACTGACAACAACAGCATTGTATGGGTCCCATTCACAGATAATATCATCCTTTGCAACCTTTTCATCAGGAGCCTTATACAAGACTGTACCATAAGGAATAGGTTTTGAGAATAATTTAAGACCACTGTTAGGATCAACAATATGAAGTTCCGCAAGACGGGATGTAACAATATGAACTTTGTTCTTATTACCTTCTTTATCCTTATCTACTCTATCAACTGCCTGATATTCATCAATCTTGATAATACCATCATATTTAGATACGATATTGTTGGTTGATGCTACTGAACCCGCAACACCACCGACGTGGAATGTACGAAGTGTCAACTGAGTACCTGGTTCACCGATTGACTGAGCAGCGATAACACCGACAGCTTCACCCTTTTGTACCATTCTACCAGTTGCAAGGTTACGTCCATAACACTTAGCGCATACACCTTTTCTGCATTCACATGTCAATACCGAACGGATATCAACACTCTCAATTGGTGATTTGGTAATTGCATCTGCTATATCCTCAGTGATTTCATCACCGGCATAACAGAGTATCTTGCCATCAAGTGGATTTACGACATCATTAAGTGCTGTACGTCCCAAAATACGTTCATACAAAGACTGAACAATTTCTTCACCTTTCTTGATTGTTGTAGCAGTAAGACCACGCAGCGTACCGCAATCATCTTCCTTTATTATCACATCCTGAGCCACATCAACAAGACGACGAGTCAGATAACCTGCATCGGCTGTCTTAAGAGCTGTATCGGCTAGACCCTTACGGGCTCCGTGTGTAGAGATAAAGTATTCAAGTACTGACAGACCTTCCTTGAAGTTTGAAAGGATAGGGTTTTCAATAATCTGGTTACCTGAAGACTCTGCTGTTGATTTCTGAGGTTTAGCCATCAGACCACGCATACCGGACAACTGACGAATCTGTTCCTTAGATCCACGGGCACCTGAATCAAGCATCATATATACCGGATTGAAACCATCCTGGTCCTCGGTCAAGTGTTTGATTACTGTAGTTGTTAGACGATTGTTGATACTTGTCCAGATATCAATGATCTGGTTATAACGTTCGTTGTTGGTAATGAAACCCATGTTATAGTTATCCATTACCTCAGCCACCTTGGCATATCCTTCATTTACAAGGTCTGTCTTTTCTTCTGGGATAATCACCGCATCAAGGTTGAATGACAAACCACCCTGGAATGCCATACGATAACCCAGGTTCTTGATATCATCAAGGAACTGTGCTGTACGTGCAGCACCGCATTCCTTCATTACAAGTGCAATGATATCACGCAATGATTTCTTTGTAAGGACCTTATCGATATAGCCTACTTCCTCCGGAACATACTTGTTGAACATGATACGTCCAATAGTAGTATCAATAAGTTTGCCTCTAAACATCACTTTCACCTTTGCATGAAGGTCCGCTTTACCTTCATTATAAGCAATCATAGCTTCCTCATCAGAGTAAAGTACCAGTCCCTCTCCCTTAACACCTGGACGTGGTTTTGTAATATAGTACAAACCAAGTACCATATCCTGAGATGGCACACAGATAGGAGCACCATTTGCAGGGTTTAAGATATTATGAGAGCCAAGCATCAAAAGCTGGGCTTCCAGCACAGCAGCATTGCCAAGTGGAAGATGGACAGCCATCTGGTCACCATCGAAATCCGCATTGAACGCTGTACATGCAAGTGGATGAAGCTGAAGAGCCTTACCCTCTATCAGCCTAGGCTGGAAAGCCTGGATACCAAGACGGTGAAGCGTAGGAGCACGGTTCATCAGAACCGGATGACCCTTTATAACATTTTCTAGGATATCCCATACAACTGCATCCTTACGATCTATTATCTTCTTTGCAGACTTGACTGTCTTGACTATACCTCTTTCAATAAGTTTTCTTACGATGAAAGGTTTGTATAGTTCAGCAGCCATATCTTTTGGAATACCCATTTCATGCATCTTAAGTTCAGGACCTACAACAATAACGGAACGGGCTGAATAGTCAACACGCTTACCAAGCAGATTCTGACGGAAACGTCCCTGTTTACCTTTAAGGGAATCACTCAATGATTTCAGAGGACGGTTACTTTCACTCTTGACTGCATTGCTCTTTCTTGAGTTATCAAACAGGCTGTCAACAGCTTCCTGAAGCATACGTTTTTCATTTCTTAGGATAACATCCGGAGCTTTAATCTCAATAAGACGTTTAAGACGATTGTTACGGATGATAACCCTACGATACAGGTCATTCAAGTCACTGGTTGCGAAACGTCCACCATCCAGCGGAACAAGAGGACGAAGTTCTGGAGGGATAACAGGAAGTACTTTCATAATCATCCATTCAGGTTTGTTTACATCCTTTGATTCACGGAATGCTTCAACAACATTAAGACGTTTCAAAGCCTCAGCTTTACGCTGCTGGGATGATTCACGACCTGCCCTGTCACGTAGTTGATATGAAAGAGCATCAAGATCAAGTCTCTGCATCATCATCTGAAGAGCTTCAGCACCCATCTTGGCTATGAATTTATCCGGATTGCTATCATCCAGAGCCTGATTTCCTTTTGGAAGAGTTGATAACAAATCAAAATATTCCTTTTCCGTAAGCAAATCATTTTCAGAATACTCACTTGATTCAAGAACACCTTTCTGAACGATAATATAGCGTTCATAGTAGATTACCATATCAAGTTTCTTTGTTGGTATGCCTAGAAGATAACCAATCTTATTTGGGAGAGAACGGAAGTACCAGATGTGAGCAATAGGGACAACCAGATTGATGTGTCCCATTCTTTCACGTCTAACTTTCTTTTCTGTTACTTCCACACCGCATCGGTCACATACAATTCCTTTGTAACGGATACGTTTGTATTTACCGCAATGGCACTCATAGTCCTTTGTAGGACCGAAAATACGTTCACAGAACAGACCATCGCGTTCCGGTTTATAGGTACGGTAGTTGATTGTTTCAGGCTTTAACACTTCACCGCTTGAACGTTTAGCTATTTCTTCAGGTGATGAAAGTGAAATAGAAATCTTACTGAAGCCGTATGTTTTTAAATCTCTAGTATTTACTGGCATTTCTTTAATTTCTTAATCAAACAAAAAGTCTGTTACTGTTATTATTCAAGGTTAATATTTAAACCAAGACCCATGAGTTCGTGAAGAAGCACATTAAGTGATTCAGGAATTCCTGCATCAGGGAGATTGTCACCCTTGACAATAGCTTCATATGCTCTGGCACGACCTGTAACGTCATCTGATTTAATAGTCAGGATTTCCTGAAGGATGTGTGATGCTCCGAATGCTTCAAGAGCCCAGACTTCCATTTCACCAAAACGCTGACCACCGAATTGAGCCTTACCTCCAAGAGGCTGCTGAGTAATAAGAGAGTATGGTCCTATTGAACGGGCATGCATCTTATCATCAACCATGTGACCCAACTTCAAGAAGTATGTTACACCAACTGTTGCCGGCTGGTCAAATTTCTCACCTGTTCTACCATCATATAGATAGCAGCTACCGCTACGAGGGATACCAGCTTTTGCAGTATACTCATTAATTTGTTCAAGAGTAGCACCATCGAAAATTGGTGTTGCGAACTTAACGCCCAAGTTACGTCCTGCCCAACCAAGAACAGCTTCATATATCTGCCCAAGGTTCATACGGGAAGGCACACCAAGTGGGTTAAGTACAATATCCACTATAGTACCATCTTCAAGGAAAGGCATATCTTCATCACGTACAACTTTGGCAACGATACCCTTGTTACCATGACGACCTGCCATCTTGTCACCGACACGAAGTTTACGTTTCTTTGCAATGTAAACTTTAGCCATCTGTATAATACCTGCTGGTAATTCATCACCATTTGTAATATTGTATTGCTCACGTTTGAACTGAGAATCCAATTCCTTCCATTTAGCGATGTAATTATTAATCAAGGCGGATACAGTAATGGATATCTGTGCATCAGAAGACCATGCAACTGGATTAATATTCATATAATCCAGATGTGTCAGTGAATCTTTGGTGAAAGCAACACCTTTCTCAATCTGAGAAACTCCGTAGTAATCATATACCCCTGCGGATTGTTTACCTTTAAGAGTTTTCCAAAGTTTTTCAACCAGAATAGATGTAAGGTCATTGACTTTCTTTTCAAATTTAGCTTGTGCAGCATCCTGAAGAGCTTTTTCAGCAATACGTCCCTTCTTTCCTCCTTCTTTAGGAGTAGCACGGGTAAACAGTTTACGATCAATAACAACACCGAAAAGTGAAGGATCTGCACGTAATGAAGCATCCTTAACATCACCGGCTTTGTCTCCGAAGATTGCACGAAGAAGTTTTTCTTCTGGAGATGGATCTGTTTCACCCTTAGGAGTAATCTTACCAATCAGAATATCGTTTGGTTTAACGGTAGCACCTATTCGGATAATACCTCTTTCGTCCAAATCCTTTGTAGCATCTTCACTGACATTTGGAATATCACTGGTCAACTCTTCAACGCCACGTTTAGTCTCACGTACTTCCATGATGTATTCGTCGACGTGAACAGATGTATACAAGTCTTCACGCACCAGACGTTCGGAGATTACAATAGCATCCTCAAAGTTGTATCCCTGCCAAGGCATGTATGCAACTTTCAGGTTACGTCCAAGAGCCAGTTCTCCATTTTCGGTTGAATAGCCTTCTGTAAGAATCTGACCTGCTTTAACCTTATCACCACGTCTAACGATTGGACGTAAAGTCTGACTGGTAGACTGGTTTGTCTTAAGATATTTTGGCAGGTTATAAACAGTTTCTTCTGGATTGAAACTTACAAATTTTTCAAATTCGGAACGTTCGTATAGTATTTTAATACATTTTGAATCACTGTATGTAACTTCACCGTCACGTTCAGCCACAATCTGCACACGGCTATCCGCAACAACAGCTGCTTCAAGACCAGTTCCAACAATTGGAGCTTCAGGTTTCAATAGAGGCACAGCCTGACGCATCATGTTTGATCCCATCAACGCACGGTTAGCATCATCATGTTCCAGGAATGGAATCAATGAAGCTGCTATTGATGCAATCTGATTAGGAGCAACATCTATCATATTGACTGTTTCAGGATCAGCATTAGGGAAGTCACTACCCTGACGGGATTTAACAGTTGCAGTTGCAAAAGTACCATCCTGGTTAAGTTTCGCATTAGCCTGAGCAATGACAAGACCTTCTTCCTGTTCTGCGCTCATGTAGTTGACATTTGGAAGAACTTTACCATTCTTTACCTCAGCATATGGAGTTTCAATGAAACCCATATCTGAAATCTTGGCATAAACACATAGAGAAGAAATCAAACCGATGTTTGGTCCTTCTGGTGTTTCAATTGGGCAAAGCCTACCATAATGAGTATAGTGAACGTCACGGACTTCGAATCCGGCTCTTTCACGAGTCAAACCACCAGGTCCCAATGCAGACAGACGACGTTTGTGAGTAAGTTCAGCAAGAGGGTTTGTCTGATCCATGAACTGAGACAACTGATTTGTTCCAAAGAAAGAATTGATAACACTTGACAAAGTCTTTGCATTAATCAGATCTGTAGGATGGAATACTTCGTTGTCACGGACATTCATTCTTTCACGAATTGTGCGGGCCATTCTTGCGAAACCGACAGAGAACTGTGCTGCCAATTGCTCACCTACAGTACGTACACGTCTATTTGACAAGTGGTCAATATCATCAACTTCAGCCTTAGAGTTCAGAAGTTGAACCAGATAGGTGATAATTGCAATAATATCCTCTTTTGTCAGAGTACGGATTTCTCTAGGAATGTTAAGATTAAGTTTTCTATTGATACGATAACGTCCAACATCACCTAGGTCATAACGCTTGTCTGAGAAGAAAAGTTTGTCAATGACATCACGTGCAGTTGCTTCATCAGGTGGTTCTGAGTTTCTCAACTGGCGGTAGATGTATACAACTGCTTCCTTCTCTGAATTGCAGTTATCTTTCTGTAAAGTATTGAATATTGTAGAGTAGTCTGCTGCGTTTTCGTTTTCCTTATGAAGAAGAATTGTTTTAACACCTGATTCGATAATTCTATCGATATCCTCTTCTGTAAGTTCTGTTTCTCTTTCAACAACTACTTCTGTTCTTTCCAGTGAAATTGTCTCGTCAGTTTCGTCATCGTCAAAATCTTCAATCCATGAAGTTACGACACGCGCTGCGAGTTTTCTGCCTATACATTTACGAAGGTTCTTTTCTGATACCTTGATTTCTTCGGCAAGATTGAAAATGTCCAGTATTTCCTTATCTGTTTCGAAACCGATTGCACGAAGAAGTGTTGTTACAGGTAATTTCTTCTTACGATCTATGTAAGCATACATAACGCCTGAGACGTCAGTTGCGAACTCAATCCACGATCCCTTGAATGGAATAATTCTGGCAGAATATAATTTTGTTCCATTAGAGTGAATACTTGAACCAAAGAACACACCTGGAGAACGGTGAAGTTGTGAAACAACAACTCGTTCTGCGCCATTGATGACAAATGTACCTTTGGGAGTCATGTAAGGAATTGTTCCTAAGAACACATCCTGAATTACCTCATCAAAATCTTCATGCTCAGGGTCTGTGCAGAAAAGTTTTAATTTAGCTTTAAGAGGAACACCGTAAGTTAGACCACGTTCAATACATTCTTCAATTGAATAACGTGGAGGATCAATAAAGTAATCGAGGAATTCGAGTACGAAATTGTTACGAGTGTCTGAAATAGGGAAATTTTCTGAAAAGACTTTATAAAGTCCTTCATTCAAACGATTTTCCTTTGGAGTGTCCAGCTGGAAGAAATCATGAAAAGATTTCAACTGAATCTCCAGGAAATCAGGGTAGTCCATTCTCGGATCTACCGTTGCAAAGCTGATTCGCTCAGTTTTTTTAAATTTTGACATTGTTTTCTCTACAGGCTTCTCAATAATCCTATAATCAAAAACAGCTTTTCTTTGAGATGGTATTTAGGTGTTTCGTGCTTAAAATGCGCAAAAAGCTGTTAAGTATTGGAATAATCATTCCCTCGCAAAATCTGCACCTCTTCCTACTACCAATCGGATGAATATGTTTAACGTCTTATTACAGAACTTCCGACAAGAATTTTAAATAAGACATGGTTTCTCGTTTAGACGAGCAAAGGTATAGCTCAAATGCCATACCTAATTTCAGTTATAAATGGATTGGGTACACAATTAATACCCAATCCATTAGATATAAGTTGAAACTTATTTAACTTCAACTTCTGCACCTGCTTCAACAAGAGCAGCTTTAAGTTGTTCAGCTTCTTCTTTAGAAACGCCTTCTTTAACAGCCTTAGGAGCTGCGTCTACAAGTTCTTTAGCTTCTTTTAGACCAAGACCACAAAGATCTTTAACAGCCTTAACTACCTGAAGTTTAGCACCACCTGCATTTGTAAGGATTACATCAAAAGTTGATTTTTCTGTAGGAGCAGCTGCACCGTCAGCAGCTGGAGCAGCAACAGCAACAGCTGCAGCAGCTGGTTCAATACCATACTGTTCTTTAAGAACGTTTGCTAATTCGTTTACTTCTTTTACTGTGAGGTTAACTAGTTCCTCAGCAAGTTTCTGGATGTCTGCCATCGTAGTATAAATTTTTTGTTAATTCTTAATAATTTGTTTGTTTAATTATGCTCTTTCTTCAAGCGCTTTTACGATACCAGCAACTTTCTGTCCTGCATTGGACTGAAGAGCTGAAATAACGTTCTTCGCTGGAGATTGTAGCAGAGCGATGATATCGCCCAAAAGTTCTTCGCGAGATTTGATCTTGCAAAGGGTCTCAAGCTGATTAACACCTACATATGCACATTCATCTACATAAGCAGATTTCAGTGCTGGTTTTTCTAAGCCGCTAGCCTTGATAAATTCCTTGATAAGTTTAGCAGGAGCATTACCGGTATTAGAAAACATGATTGCTGTAGGGCCTTCAAGTGTACTCTGTATCTCATCATCAACTTTACCTGCAGCGGCCATTGCCTTAGAGAAGAAAGTATTCTTTGCAACAACCAACTTGATACCTTTTTCGAAGCATACACGACGCAATGATGCTGTCTGTTCTGCATTCAAACCAGCGATATCAGTTACATAATAATGAGCATACTGACCTATACAATTTGTCAAATCAGCGACAACCTGACATTTCTGTTCTTTTTTCATACTTAGCCAATTGTTTTAGGGTCAATTTGCAAACTTGGACTCATAGTAGTAGAGATGTAAATACTCTTTACATAAGTTCCTTTTGCAGCTACTGGTTTCAACTTGATAATCATGTCAAGGAAAGCTTTAGCATTTTCAACAATCTGTTCAGGAGTAAATGCGATTTTACCAACTGAAGAGTGAACAATACCTTGCTTGTCAACTTTGAAGTCAATCTTACCAGCCTTAACTTCTTTAACTGCACTTGCAACGTCCATAGTTACGGTACCAGTCTTTGGGTTTGGCATAAGTCCACGTGGACCTAGGACACGACCAAGAGCACCGATTTTAGCCATAACCTGTGGTGTACAAATAATTACATCAATGTCTGTCCAACCAGCTTTGATCTTTTCGATATACTCGTCAAGACCTACATAATCAGCACCTGCTTCTTTTGCTGCATCTTCCTTATCTGGAGTACAAAGAACAAGAACTCTTACTTCTTTACCTGTTCCGTTAGGAAGTGTAACAACGCCACGTACCATCTGGTTAGATTTTCTAGGATCAACACCAAGACGAACGTCAACGTCTACAGATGCATTAAACTTAGTTGAGGTGATCTCCTTCAAAAGTGCAGAAGCTTCACCAAGATTATACAGCTTGCCTGCTTCAATTTTAGCCAGCTGAGCTTTTCTGTTTTTAGTGAGTTTCATTTCTGTTTACTTTTTAATAGGATTTTCGCCAGTGATTGTGATACCAAGAGAACGAGCTGTACCAGCTACCATACTCATTGCAGACTCAATTGTGAAACAATTAAGGTCAGGCATTTTGTTCTCAGCAATAGCTTTTACGTCGTCCCAAGTTATCTTGGCAACTTTCTTTCTGTTTGGTTCAGCAGACGCCTTCTGAATTTTAGCAGCCTCTTTAAGCTGAACAGCTACAGGAGGTTGTTTTACAATAAAATCGAAAGACTTGTCTGCATAGACAGTGATGATTACAGGTAGAGTCTTACCTGCAGATTCTTGTGTGCGAGCATTAAATTGCTTGCAGAAATCCATGATGTTGACACCCTTGGAACCCAAGGCTGGGCCAACTGGAGGTGCTGGATTTGCGGCACCACCCTTGATCTGCAATTTAATAAACGCAGCAATTTCTTTTGCCATTGTTTTCTCCGTGTTAGATTGGCGGGGTTGTCATGCTTGGAATCCTGTTTAATCGTAACCTAAAACAGAAAACCGGAGATTATATACCCCTCCGGAAAATTAATAATTATTCTTTTTCTACTTGCGTATAGTTCAACTCCATAGGAGTCTTACGACCGAATATCTTAACAGATACTGTCAGTTTCTTGCGAGCCTTATCGACTGATTCAATAGTCCCCACAAAGGAAGCAAAAGGACCATCTATGACTTTTACTGCTTCACCTTCTGAATATTCAATTTCATCAGATTCAGGAGCTTCTGCCATTTCATCGAACTGTCCGAGAAGCCTATTCACCTCAGCTTCTCTTAAAGGTGTAGCCAACAATTGGTTCGAAGTTTTTTCATCATGAAGAAAACCTAGAACACCTGGAATATTTCTTAAAATAAACGGAATTTCACCATCGAATATACACTGAACAAGCACATAACCAGGATAAGAGATTCTTTCCTTGATAACCTTCTTACCAGCCTTTACTGAATAATACTTTTCAACTGGTATAAGAACTTGTCCAATCTTGTCCTGTAATTTCAGACTTCTGATCTCGGCCTGAAGGTATTCCATAACCTTCTTTTCTTTTCCGCCGATAGCCTTCAGGACATACCACTGCATTATTTGAATGTCTTCAGCCATTTTCCACTTACAAGACTAATTAAAAGAGCTGAGCATAAATAGCTCTCATTATATTTTCAAAAGAAAGGTCCATTAGAAGAACAACAATTGCAATGATAGCTGATGCAACCATAACAACCAAAGCACTACTTCTTAAAGATGAAGGAGATGGCCATGTTACCTTCTGAACCAATTCAATATAAGCTTCTTTGAAATAATTACTTTTCATTTTACTTTTAATTTTAGCAGGGGCAGAGAGATTCGAACTCCCATCAACGGTTTTGGAGACCGCTATACTGCCCTTATACGATGCCCCTGTATATTAAGGGAGGAAATCAATTCCTCCCTTAGACTATATTTAGATTAGTCTAGAATCTTAGTAATCTGACCAGCACCTACTGTACGACCACCTTCACGGATTGCGAAACGAAGACCTTCGTTAAGAGCAACTGGGTAGATAAGTTCAACAGTAATTGTTACGTTATCACCTGGCATAACCATTTCAACGCCATCAGGAAGAGTGATAACACCAGTTACGTCCAAAGTACGGATGTAGAACTGAGGCTGATATTTGTTACGGAATGGAGTGTGACGTCCACCTTCGTTTTTGCTAAGAACGTATACTTCAGCTGTGAAGTTCTTGTGAGGAGTTACTGAACCTGGTTTAGCAACAACCATACCACGTTTAACGTCTTTTTTGTCAATACCACGCATCAACAGACCTACGTTATCACCAGCTTCACCTTCATCAAGAAGTTTACGGAACATCTCAACACCTGTACAAGTAGAAGTAAGTTTTTCTTCTTCAAGACCGATGATTTCAACTGGATCACCTACGTGGATAATACCTGTTTCAATACGACCAGTAAGCACTGTACCACGACCTGTGATAGAGAAGATATCTTCAACTGGCATCAGGAATGGTTTATCCATATCACGTGGAGGAAGTGGAATGTATTCGTCAACAGCGTTCATAAGATCCATAACTTTATCTTCCCATGCTGGTTCACCATTAAGTGCACCTAGAGCAGATCCGCGGATAACTGGAGCGTTGTCACCATCAAAACCATTCTTTGATAGTTCATCACGAACTTCCATTTCAACTAGTTCAAGCATCTCAGCGTCATCAACCATATCGCATTTGTTAAGGAAAACAACGATACGTGGAACGTTTACCTGACGAGCAAGAAGAATATGTTCACGAGTCTGAGGCATAGGACCGTCAGT
>DCHP01000100.1 GCA_002315675.1 Rikenellaceae bacterium UBA1749
GATTTACAACTACTTAACCATCACCACAGTTCCACGTTTCGAGCAACGATTGTTCTGGGAACACCAGGTTCCGGGAAAACATACTCTGTCATTAACAGTTTCATCAAGCAACAGATAGAGAAAGGATACTCAATGTATATCTATGACTACAAATATCCTGATCTATCTGAAATAGCATATAGTCATATGCTCGAAAATCTGGATAAATACAAGGTCCGTCCGAAATTCTATGTCATAAATTTTGATAATCCAAGACAAAGCCATAGATGCAATCCTATCGAGCCATCCTTTATGACAGACATTGCAGACGCTTATGAAAGTGCATATACCATTATGCTTAACCTAAACAAGACATGGGTTTCAAAACAGGGAGATTTCTTTGTGGAATCACCAATTATACTGCTTGCTGCAATCATCTGGTATCTGAAAATATACGAAGATGGAAAGTATTGCACCTTTCCGCATGCAGTAGAACTACTGAATTGCAACTATAAGATGGTATTCAGCATTCTTAGGAATTATCCTGATCTGGAGAACTACATGTCACCATTTTTTGATGCCTGGAAGGGTGGAGCAGCCGATCAGTTGCAGGGGCAGATAGCAAGTGCCAAAATTCCGCTTTCAAGACTGATATCTCCTCAGCTCTACTGGGTTATGTCAGAAAGTCAATTCAGTCTTGACATCAATAACCCGGATGAACCAAAGATACTTGTAGTTGGAAATAATCCTGACAGACAGAATATATATGGAGCTGCACTTGGTCTGTATAACAGCAGAATTGTAAAACTCATTAACAAAAAGGGGAAACTTCACTCATCTGTAATAATAGATGAATTACCGACCATATATTTCAAAGGACTTGACAATCTAATTGCAACGGCAAGGTCAAACAAGGTTGCAGTTTGCCTTGGATTCCAGGACTTTTCACAACTGACACGAGATTATGGGGACAAGGAGGCAAGGGTAGTAATGAATACTGTAGGAAATATATTTTCAGGACAGGTGGTAGGTGAAACTGCAAGGAATCTTTCTGAGCGTTTTGGTAAAATACTTCAAAAAAGGGAAAGCACATCAAATCATAACGGGGAGAGCTCATATTCAACATCAACACAAATGGACAACGTTATTCCGGCAAGTAAGATATCAACACTTTCACAGGGAAAATTTGTTGGAGCTGTCTGTGACAACTATGGAGAAGAGATAAAACAGAAAATTTTCAATGCTGAAATAATTGTCGATGAAAATACGCCGCAGAGAGGAAAATTGTCAATAATAGATACCCTTCTTGGTAAAAAGAATGATAAATCCAGTCAAAGCATAAAACCAATACCAGAAATTACCTCTTTTGTTGGGAGTGATGGAATAGACCACATGAACGAAATAATAAAGGACAATTACTACAAAATAAAAGATGATGTAAAAAGAATAGTAAGAAGTGAATGTGAAAGATTCACAATAGAAATTATTGATAAATGAAATGATTGTACAAATAATAATAATTAATATTGAGTTATTTCGACGTTCAAATACAATCTTTCAACCTAATTGATTTTTGCAGTAAACAATTGGTCAATGAGTCTTGTTAAAAATGTGATTTTTTAGAGTAAGTTATTATTTGTATTTTTGTATCATGAAAAAAATAATACTAGCACTTATTCTATTGCCAGGGTTGGCATTCGCACAACCCAGAGGCACAATCAAGACAAATTATCAGACAGGATCTAATTGGGGACCAGGATACGACGTAAGATGTGACGCCGTGATGTTATATGGTTTTTCAGCACTGAATGACGCCAAAAGATTCTCATGGACCGACAGAGGGTACAAACTTCAGACTATGATAGGAATATCATGGGGAGGATATGAAGACTATTTCAATGGTACATATGATGGAATCAAACATCTTGAAGAGATTGCCCAGAGAGACATGAATGGTGAAATATTATGGCATGACAAAGGTAAAGTGCCTTATTTTATCCCAACAAAGAGCCTTCTTGAATATTTCAACAGCAAGCTTCGGAAACTTGTAGATGTCGGTATTACTGAATTTTTCTTTGAGGAACCAGAAATATGGTTGACAGCAGGTTATGGTGAAGCATTCAAAAAAGAATGGAAAGACTTTTACCATGAAGACTGGAAGCCTCAGCATGAATCAGCAGAAAATACATTCAAATCAAATAAACTGAAACATCACCTTTATACAAGGGCAATTGAAGAAATTACAACGGGCATTAAAGAATATGGACGCGATAAGGGTATTAATATTAAATGCTACATTGCTACACATTCAATCATCAATTACTGCCTCTGGAATATCGTGAGTCCTGAAGCGGCAACAAGCAACATCAAATCCGTAGATGGATATATTGCACAGGTATGGACAGGAACATCACGTTACCCTAGTGTATATAATGGCTATTACAAAGCAAGATTATTTGAAATGGCCTTGATGGAATATAGTTCATTGGAAGCATTGAGTAAACCTGTCGGAAAAGATATGTATTTCCTTACAGATCCTATTGAAGATGCTCCACAGCATTGGGATTTATATAAAAGAGGATATGAAGCTACATATACAGCAGAAATACTATATCCGGACGTTGACAAATATGAAGTAATGCCATGGCCGGACAGAATATTCCATGGATCATTCAGGACATCTGCCGAAAGCACTACCCTTGAAAAAATGCCTGCATCATATGCAACACAGGTACAGATAATGGTTAACGCATTGATGAAAATGCCAAAGACTGAAAACAGAATTTCAGGTCCAAGTGGAATCAGTGTATTGCTTTCTAATTCTCTTATGTTCCAGAGATTTGTAGCAGACAATGTATATGATTACGAAGACAATCTTCTTTCAAATTACTATGGTCTTGTATTACCACTTCTAAAGCGTGGTATTCATGTCAGCACAGTTCATATGGATAATCTGATGCATGGACTTGACAGCACCCGAATACTTCTAATGAGTTATTCTGCGATGAAGCCACTTGATAGTGAATCTCATAGATACATTACAGAATGGGTTAGAAATGGTGGAATACTCATATACCAGGGTCTTGACAATGACAGATTCCAGAATATCAAGGAATGGTGGAGTAGTGCCGGATACAATAAGCCATCTGAGCACCTGTTTCAAAGTCTTGGAATAGGGAAAAATCCAAAATCAGGAACATATCAATACGGAAACGGCACAATTTTTGTTGAAAGGTCAAACCCAGAAAGGAATATATTGGTAAAACAGGGTGACACAAAATATTTGTCATTACTTGAAAAGGCATATAGTCAGAAATCCGGCAAATTGAATTATACCAATTATTTCGCACTATCTAGAGGTATATATGACATCACTTCAGTTTTGACAGAAAGTATTACAGATGCTCCAGTTGTGAAGGAAGGACATTTTGTTGATTTGTATACAGATTCACTACCTGTCTTAAAGACAAAATCAATAAAACCAGGTGAACAGTCCCTGCTTGTAAATATCGACAGGGTGGACAAGAATGCACCTTCTATCCTTGCAACTGCAGCCAGAGCATACGATGAACAGTATGAAAGTAATTCTTATTCATTCACAACAAAAGGTCCTAAAAACGTAAAGGCTGTGACAAGGGTATACCTTACATTCAGTCCTAAAAGCGTCATGATAGACGGAACTGAATCATTCGATGTAAAATACTGGGATTCAGAGACTAATACATATCTACTTAAATATGATTGCAACCCTGATGGGACATCTATTGTAATACGGAAATAGAGTATTACACATAGATATTACGCAAAATATAGAACCAAATTATATACTTAACTCAATATTTTTTGCATAAGTAGAAGGAGGTTATTAGTGATAACCTCCTTCTACTGAATAGTTACTATTATTTCTCGATCGAACATTGGAGATGATAAAGTTTTAATTAACTTTGGTTAAACAAAATAATGATATGAAATCTAGAAAAGGACGTTTTGCAGTACGGCTAAGTTTGAAAAGTACTTTGCTGACTTCATTAATATTTATAATTGCAATTGCAGTTATCACATATAAAGGTGCGGATATTTCTCTTAAAAGTTCACTTGATTATTCAACAACAATACTTAAGAAATCCATTTCAAAACTGGAGAATTCGATAAAATCTACCGAACTTATCGGACATAGTATTACCAGTACTGTTGAAACAATCGATAGACTGAACACCCCTATCGATACTTCAAGTTATTTTAGTTTCCTTACAGAAAAACTTAAAGGAACATCTAATATCCTGGGAGTGGGAGTATTTTATCTTCCGTACGAATATGACAAGAATGAAGAACATGCAGGAATATATGTCAATTCAACAATTTTTACAGGTAAAACGGAAAATGAATGGGATGACAACAAAAAACTTGAAAGTGACAACTGGGATTATTTTGACGCAGAATGGTTCAAGCTAGCAATTGAAAACAAAACTGCATCATGGGCAAAACCTATATACGAATATACATTCTTTAAGGATTCCGTATTTCTGACAGCGTATGTTGAACCAGTAAAAGACAAGAATGGTAAGATTATAGGAGTAACCGATGTTGATTTATCACTGGAATGGCTTCAGAAGGAGCTTATCGATATGAAACCATATCCTGAATCCAATATCATATTAATAGATAAATCAGGAAACATTATCTGTAATCCTCTATCAGATCATCCATATGAAGGAAATATCGGCAGTGATAAATTCCATGAGGAAAATGGTCTTAATAAGGAAGAACTGGATAGCAGCGACTGGAAAGTCAGGGAAGAGGGTATCAAAGTCGCTAAGGTAAACTCTGCAAAAGGGCGTATGTATTGCCTTAGAGGAGAAATGTACAATGGATGGCAGATGATAATAATGAACAGGGAAAGGGACACATTCGCGAATCTGAATAATATTTGCCTGATGGTTATTATTATTGCTATCCTGGGCCTTGCATTCCTATTTTTTGCAAACAGGATTGTGGTATTCAAGGCATCAAAACCTCTTGTTGATTTTGCTGATGCAGCAAAGTTGATAGCACGTGGGAATTTTGATGTTCCAATACCTGAAGTGAAAACCGATGATGAAATTTCAGATTTAAGCATGGCCTTGAATTTCATGCAAACATCTATCACTGATTACATTGATAGGCTTACAAATGCGACATCTGAAAAAGAAAGAATGGCAGGTGAACTTAATGTTGCAAAGACTATCCAGATGCAAATGCTGCAAAAGTTTTTTGATTCACCTGATGGTTGCGGCATATATGCATCAAGTATTCCATCTAGGCAGGTAGGAGGAGACTTATATGATATATACGTCAATGGCGATGACCTGTATTATATTATCGCTGACGTATCAGGCAAAGGTGTACCAGCAGCACTTCTAATGTCAATTTCAATTTCCGCATTCCGTGCTTCAATAAGATACCATCATTCTATGTCCGAAATAGCGAACATCATCAATAATGTGTTCTGCGGAAGTAATGAAGATAATATGTTTATTACTGTAAACCTTGGACATATCAACGTAAAAACAGGAGAAGCAGAAATCTGCAATTGTGGTCACAACCCTATTATCATTATTTCACCAACAGGTGATGCCAATTATCTAAAGATTGACAATAATATTGCTTGTGGTGTATTGCCAGATTTCAAATACAAGAGCAATACAATAAACATAGAACATGGTTCACGATTGCTTTTATACACCGATGGAGTGACCGAGGCTGAAACGAAATCGCACGACCAATATGGAGAAGACAGATTGATTGACTTTGCACGTATCTATAGTACAGGAATGGTTAATAGTGATGAAGTTGTAATTAAGGATCTTATTGCCTCCGTAAATAAATTTGTTGATGGTGCAGAACAATCTGACGACATAACCATGATGAGTATCACAATTTAGAATTGATTTCTCAGATGTCAGTAGCAGGCAAATAAGATAGTAAAAAAGTCGAAGCTCTTAATAATTAAGAGCTTCGACTTTTAATGTGCCGTAAACTGATTAATCAAAATAATGAATGATAATTATTTTTGACCATGTTTCATACTGTGTCTAGAAATTATTATACTTAAAAAAATGACAATCAGAACAATCAAAATAATAAATAGAACAATGTACCAAAGCCATAGATAAATTGAAGTTACGATTGTCCAGAATATTGAGTCATTCACTTTGAAATATGTTACATTGTATGATAGTGAATCTTGAAAGAATATATACCATACTGGTGGGAGCGTTAGCACTTTTAATATAATCAAAACAAAGAGATAAAACCATAATAAAAAATGACTGAAGTTTCGCAAGTATAACTTGCTTAATTGTAACTATTCAGTAGCTGTATCTATTATCTACAATAACTCCCTTTGGTGGATGTCAGTTTTAGGTGTTTTACCTAGGCTGCTGTATAGTTGCCATTATTTTTTGCCTTGCTGAATAGTTACGCTTAATTATAATGATTTGAATGTTTATTTTCAATTACCTTGGCATTGATGCATATACTGGACAAGATTTATCAAACTTGGATGAATTCAACACACACTGATTCATAAAAGAACAGTCCGTATATTCACAAACATGATAAACACCCAGAGCCATGGTTCTATAACCATTAAAACCCTTAAGATACATTTCCATGTTAACTCTTGGGTGAAAAAAAGGTTCCATAACTCCCGATGAAGTTTTCATATGAATAGCGTTGTATAGTAGTAGTATTATCTATGGTGACCACGGAGATAATCGCCAACACTCATGGCGCGGCTACCTGCGACTTGAATGGTAATGATTTCAATTAAGTTGTCGTATGTCGAAATAAACATCTTTCCATTATCTATAATAAGAGAACCAGCAGGTTGATTTGATGTAATATCACTTAGTCTTGTCTCAAGAATCTTTGCTGTAGTACCTTCAAAATCACACCAGGCAGCGGGGTAGGGGCTAAGGCCTCTGATTTTATTGTAAATAGTTTTTGAATCCTGAGACCAGTCTATTTTACAATCATCCTTGAAAATCTTTGGTGCTGACATTCTGATTGTATCATTCAATTCAGTCTGTGCTATAGCATTTTCCTGAAGAATCTGACCAGAAATTATTTTTTCTACACTTTCAAGGACCATATCAGCTCCCATATACATCAACTTATCATGCAATGTACCCGCAGATTCATTTTCGGTAATAACAACCGATTTCTGTAAAATAATCTTACCGGTATCAATCTTTTCATCAAGGAAAAATGTTGTAACTCCAGTCTCTGTGTCACCATTTATTATTGCCCAGTTTATCGGAGCAGCTCCCCGGTAAAGAGGAAGAAGTGATGCATGTAGGTTGAATGTTCCAAGAGGTGGAAGATTCCATACAACTTTAGGCAACATTCTGAATGCAACAACAATACCAAGATCTGGTTTAATGTTAGTATACTGTTTTAACCAGTCAGGATCTTTTAGGTTTTCTGGCTGAAATAGGGGAATATTATTCTCTATAGCAAATTTCTTAACAGGACTGAATTGAATCTTCTGGCCTCTTCCTGACTTTTTATCAGGAACTGTAACAACAGCCACAACATTGAAACCAAAGTCAATTATTTTTTTTAATGGTTCGACCGCAAAGTCGGGTGTACCCATATAAATAATGCGAATATTTTTATCCATTGCAGTGTTTACAAATGTAACTTATTATGAGTATTACAAAAATATATTAAATTTACTTTTGTAAAATTACATATTTTACTTTTGTAAAAAATCCTAATTTATGCCCCATACGCTCTTCTTTAGTTTGTAAATACTTGAAATTAAATTCATTAGGTTTGATTACAATTGGAATATATTCACAAATTTTTAGACCGTAACCCTCAAGTCCTATCTTTTTGGAAGGATTGTTTGTAATAAGACGTATTTTTCTGATGCCCATTTTATAAATAATGTTCGCACCCACGCCGTAATCTCTTTCGTCTGGCTTGAAACCTAACTGGATATTCGCATCGACAGTATCAAGACCTTCTTCCTGAAGTTTATACGCCTTCATTTTATTGAAGAACCCTATACCTCTACCTTCCTGATTCAGGTATATTATCGCTCCTCTTCCTTCCTTTTCAATCATCTTCATTGATTCGTGAAGCTGATCACCGCAATCACACCTACATGAACCGAAAATATCACCTGTCATACATGATGAATGAACTCTGACCAATACAGGGTCGTCTTCCGTCCATGTACCTTTGTATAGAACAGCATGTTCAAGCTGGTTGCTTTTCTGAACAAATGGTTTTAATTTGAAATTACCATACTGGGTAGGTAGGGACACCTCTTCACCCATTTCGACGATTGACTCTGTCTGAAGTCTGTAAGCTATCAGATCGGCGATGGAAATGATCTTTAGGTCATATTTCCTTGCAACTTCCATGAGTTGTGGGAGTCTGGCCATTGTGCCATCTTCATTCATGATTTCTATGAGGACACCAGCAGGAGTCAACCCTGAAAGCCGTGCCAGATCCACTGCAGCTTCTGTATGGCCAGCCCTTCGTAATACGCCCTTATTCTGAGCTCTGAGAGGGAATATATGTCCAGGGCGTCCCAACTGAGACGGCATTGTTTTTGGGTCAGCCAGGGCCTGTATCGTGCGTGTTCTGTCAGAAGCAGATACCCCTGTTGTACACCCATCACCAAGATAGTCGACAGAAATAGTAAATGGGGTACCAAGAAGTGAAGTATTATTGGAAACCATCATTTCCATTCCAAGTTCGTCACATCTGTCACTGATCAGTGGAGCACACAATACACCACGGCCATTATGGAGCATAAAATTTATTATTTCAGGTGTGACTTTTTCTGCAGCACAGATAAAATCACCTTCGTTTTCACGATCTTCATCATCAACTACTATTAAAATCTTACCTGCCTTAAAATCTTCAAGTGCCTCTGGTATTGAACTTAATACTTTTTCCATGCCTTAATAATAGATATAGCCGACATTATGCGGTTTTTTAAATAACCAGATAATGATACGGCAAGGTTCTTTATTTTATTCTTGTAATCGTAATTTCGAAGCAATATGAATACTTCCTTTGGCGTACTATGACGTAGGACATCAAATAATCCAATAACCTTAGCTTTAATCTTCTTGTACTGAATAATGTAACTATCTGCATTGAGAAGGGCGGAATCATTTGTTGATTTGTATGTCAGAAAGACAGCTATCGGGAAAAGTACATAACTGGATAACCATACTCCAATATACGCAGGAATTGCACCATCCTTGACAAGTCGTTCACCCGTTATCATAATAATATAATATATTACAAAGAAAGCAACTGATACAACAATCGGTGTGCCAAGTCCTCCTTTTCGGATAATAGCCCCAAGAGGAGCACCTATTAGAAAGAATATCATAATTGAGAAGGGTAGAGTTAATTTTCTCTGGTATTCAACCTGGGCGTTATACAATGGCAAAGATGATGTTTTTATATAATCAGACTGATATCCGACAAAGGTTTTAGCATCTGTAGCAGCCTGGGAAATATCAGCAAATACTGTATTCAACTTACTGATATTCAAAGTATCTATTGCATGACACAGATACTCGCCTTTTTTAAGAGCCGGCATTGAATCATAGTTGGTAATACCATATATCTGATACTTTCTGCAGATATTATTGTTCATCATCTTATGGGTAAAATCATTCAGAATCGAATCCTGCTCAATCCTGATGGAATCAATGAAATGTGAAAGTTCTCCCATAGGTTTAGTTTCACTCCTGTAACTTAATTTTTCATCATCACCGCGTTCAAAAGCGAAACCTGACAGGGAAACAAACATCATTTGATGAGAAAAGAAGTGGTGTGTTGTGGTATCGGATTCATACCATTTGAAATCCCTGTTCTTTTCATACATCTCACCATTAAATAAAGTAACCTTTAGATATTTCTTATCAGGCGTCAATGACATATAACCAGAGTCGGCTACTGTCGTCTGGGATGTCTGTTGCTCTGAATTGTTGTATATCAGCACATTGGTAAGTTTGTTGGTAACTGGATCTTGATGACCGACCCTAATACTCATATTTGGAATACCATTGAAGAATATACCATCTTGAAACTTTATTTCCTGTTTTTGCCTTGAGATATCAGTTAAAAGCGAGAACATCTGTTTATATGAATAAGGTGTCAGGTTATTCATAAGGAAGAAACTGCCTACACTTACAAAAAACATTAAGACTATAAGAGGTTTAAGCATCTTTGGAAGGGAAATTCCTGCAGATTTCAAAGCAAGGAGTTCATAGTTCTCACCAAGGTTTCCCATTGTCATAATAGAAGCCAGAAGGGTAGCAAGAGGCAATCCGAGGGAAATCAAGGTAGAAGAAGCATACATGACAAGTTCCAGAATGACACTCATTGAAAGACCTTTACCGACAAGTTCATCAATATGAAGCCAAAGGAAATGCATAAGCAATATGAACATGACAATAAAAAACGTCAATATCATCGGCCCAATATATGCTCTTATAAGAAATTTATATGCTGTTTTCATTAAATGTCGTTACTTTCAAATAGCAAATTTACTCAATTTTTTCAGCAATTCAATATGGTAAGAATGCTATGAAATAAAGGAAGAGAAAGAAGATTATGGGAAAAACTTCTAATATCCATGAAATTAATTATAATAAGAGATTAATGAAAACAAATATTATTTAACATAATATATCTTATTTTAAATGAATAACATAAAAAAAATAGAGTAATCAACGATATGTAAATTACTCTTATAAAGAAATATATGACAAATCAACTAAAGAAAAGTGGAAGAACTTTAAATTTATTATTTCCGGCTATTGAATTCAACGAATGTCATGTCATCATAAAACATTACAATCTTCACAAGCTTTGACTCAGGAGAATCTACAGGAATTTTTAATGAAGGTGATACCTGATCTGATGCTGAAACAGATTTAGTATTTTCTTGCTGAATATTCTCTTCGCAGCTTTTGGGGGAATCAACTACCGCCGTATCAGAAACATCGGATGGATTTAGATGTGAATTCACAGCTGAAATCTCCTCAATTGAAGCAGTACTGTTATTCTCAGCAACTACATCATCATGAAGGCCAGACCATGAATGTTCAATTCTTTGTGAATGATCAATCTGAATGGATCCAGATAATTCAACATCTGTAGTACCTGACATCTCATCTGATATTGTTTCATATGCTTTTGACGTGGAATCATCTGTAGATTCAATTTCATCGGAAAACAACGAATTCTGCGTAAAAGAGAAAGGTTTTTGAAGATCAGAGTTTTCTTTTTGTGAATGCCTCGAATCAGGATGGTCATTACTGGAGACGGAAGATGCGTCAATGACAGAAACTTGATTTCTGTACATTTCACCTATACCATTTAAGAACCAATCGGGATTAATATCTGGAAATCTTAATAGGAAACGCGAAATAAAGTCAAAATTAGGTTTGTTTCTTCCACTTAGAAAATGGGATATATTGGATGGACGAATCTCCATAATTTCAGCAAATTTAATTGCTGTCAATCCTTCTTCCTTAAGAAATTTCTCAATTCTTAAATTGATGTTATCAAAAGTATCCATAATATTAGTTACATCTGTAATATTTTTACAAATATAGTTGTAAAATCCAAATATTACAAAACAATTTACTTAAGTTACATTTGTTAAATAATCTGAATTTCAGGTTAAAATACAGCAACAAATATTACTTACAATTTTATTCACCTAAAACAATCTAAATCACTGATATATAGCTATTTACACAACATAGTGACGTTAAAAATACCTATATATTTTACATTATTGTTTAAAATAAAGAATAAAAAACATACATTATTACTACATATAAAAATACATAAAATGCTTATAGTCTACTATTTAGAGTTTAATATACTATTAAAAACATACTGCTTGGAAATATAATTTATATATGTAAAACATATAATTTAACACATGTAAATACGACACTACTCTACTCCGGGTAAAAATGATATAAAAAAGCCATCTCATTTCTGAGATGGCTTTCAATCTAAATATGAATTTAATAAAACTTGTACGGAATTATGAATTTATGCGTTCTGGAGTTTACTTGCTATTTCCTGAAATTCTTCAACAGTAAGCTCAACTTTATTCTTAAAGTTTACATCCGCTTCATTATTGATCGGAATCAAATGAATATGGGCATGGGGAACTTCAAGACCAAGGACAATCATTGCAACTTTTTTACAGCCTGTCACTTTTTTTATTTTCTCAGCAACACTCCTTGCAAACAATGTAAGTTTCGTATAATCTTCTGAAGTCAGATCAAAAATATAGTCAACCTCTTTTTTGGGAACAACAAGTGTATGAAATTTCTGAACTGGATTGATATCAAGAAATGCGTAATTATCTTGATCTTCGGCAACCTTATATGAAGGAATCTCCCCTTTAATGATTTTTGTGAAAATCGTACTCATAATTAAATATCTTTAAAAAATTGGATTTACATTGAATTTGTTATGTTAAATTTTGAAAACTAATACTGTTTGTATTTTGGTTCCAGAATCTCTTTATAAATAATAGCTTTCTTAATATCAAAGTCTTTTATAATATCTGAAACATCACCATCCTTTTTCTCTTCATGATGAAGTTCCTGGACAGATACCTTCTTTTTTACAGATTGATCGGGAATGATTTTATAATTCCGACATTCTGGTTCAGAAATATAGGTATCAGGTTCTATGATTTTTTTAGTAGGGTTATTCTTATTAGCCAACTCTTTTTTTATTGTCATAGCAGCTGAAACAGTAAGAAAAACAAATAACAACAATAATGAGATGATAACTTCCATAAAAAATACCTCCTGTTCTCAAAATTAATAAAATTAATCTATGTTCTTCTGAGGTCTGTATACTTTTTCCATTCCTCTAATTTTTGAAAGTTTACTCATAACCTTTTCAAGAGTTACATAATCAGGAACATAGAAGCTCACTCTTCCTTCGTAAATTCCGTCATGAGAATGGATTTCAATATCCCTCATATTAATATTCAATTCAGCAACCATGATTTTTGCAAGATCCATAACAACTCCAGATCTGTCAATACCATTAAATTCAACTTCTGCCAGATATGACATAAGTTTTTCACCAGACCAGCAGACATCGACTATATCCTGTGAATGCTGAATAGAAAGTCTTATGGCATCAGGACAATCTTTTCGATGAACAGTAACTACCCCATTTCTCATAAAACCAACAACATCATCTCCAGGAATTGGATTACAACAATCTGCAATAACAAGAGATGAACCTGGTTCAATAGATGAATTTCCACTATATGATCCGAGGCTTAATATTTTAAGTGTCCAGTATTTTACAGATTTTGTAGAAGTACTTGATCTTAATGCTGTGTATATCTGTTCCTTGGAAATAAGTCCGTCTGCTATACCGATGTATAGAGACTCTTTTGACTGCAATCCGAAAGCAGGTAAAAGTTTAACAAACAGCCTACCCTGAAGGTTGATTGATTTGTCAGCCATAAATTTTTCAAACTGATTTTTTCCAGATTGAATCTTTGATTCATTGGCCTGTGATATATAGGTTTTAATCCTGTTTTTAGCTTTAGGCGTAATAACATGAGAAAGCCATTCTTCCTTGGGGGAACCCGTATCAGATGTTATTATTTGAACTTGATCGCCAGGATGAAGGACAGTATATAATGTTTCGAGTTTGTAATTAATCTTGGCTCCAATAGCGTGATTTCCAACATTTGAATGAATCTCATATGCAAAATCAAGGGCAGTCGCACCTCTAGGCATGGCTTTTGGCTCTCCTTTAGGAGTAAAGACTGTCATGCTTGTTACCTGCAGATGCTGTTCGAACATTTCAAGAAATTCTACAGCATTTTTTGATTTGTCTGGATCATTCAATGTTTCACGGAGCTGGCTCAACCATTTTTCAAATTCCACATCTTTGGAATCTGATTTTATGGTTTCATTAACCTTATAACTCCAGTGTGCAGCAAAGCCCAGTTCTGCTAGACTATCCATCCTTTCCGAGCGAATCTGAACTTCTATCCAATGATGGGACCTTGTATCCATCAAGGTACAATGAAGAGCTTCATAACCATTTGACTTGGGTTTATCAACCCAGTTTCTTAGTCTGTCTTCCTTCTGTTGATATTCCCGCAGAAGCATTCTATAAATGGAAAAACACTGATCACGTTCTGATTGAGAATCAGATGGCTGAAATATAATCCTGATTGCAAACAAATCAAACACCTCATCAAAAGGAATACCCTTTACATTCATCTTATTCCATATGGAATAAATGGACTTCACCCGACTTGTTATCTTGTAGTTAATACCGGCATTGTCTATGCGCCTTTTAATAGGTTGGATGAAATTTTCAACTATATCATTTCGGTTTGATGTGGATTCTTCTATTTTCCTCTGAATATAAGAATATTCATTAGGATGAAGATACTTCAATGAAAGATCTTCCAGCTCAGTTTTTATGGAGTATAATCCCAGTCTATGGGCAAGGGGTGCATAAAGATATAGTGTTTCAGAAATAACCTTTGTCTGCTTCTGTGGAGGAAGATACTGAAGAGTACGCATATTATTCAGCCTATCGGCGATTTTAATAATTACGACTCTAATATCATCAGATATGGATAGAACAATTTGTCTGAAATTGGCAGCCTGCTCTGTTACATCATTGCTTTCTACAATACCGGATAATTTGGTAAGCCCATCAACCATAGAAGCAATCTTTGGACCAAATTTACGATCAATATCTTCAAGTGTATAATCAGTACCATTGATAGCATCATGCAAAAGTGCAGATATAACAGACTTGGCCCCAAGACCTATCTCCTTGGCAACAATCTTGGCGACGGCAATAGAATGAACAATAAAAGGTTCACCGCTACGGCGTCTTGTCATGCGGTGAGCCTCCTTTGCGAATTCGAAAGCCTGTATGATTAACTTTTCATTATCTGAAGACTTGGAAAAAATATGAGTACAATATTTTAGCAGATCTTCAAACGCTGCATTAATCAAAAGATCATCATTGTTTTCTTCCATCGGATAGATTACAAATCTGTTTCAGTTGACAGCTTTTCTCTGATTTTTGCCTCAATTTCTGCCGTTAATGCATCATCAGAAGATATGATATCACGTACAGCATCTCTACCCTGTCCAAGTTTTTGGTCATTGTATGAGAACCAGGATCCACTCTTCTTCACAATTTCCATTTCAACTGCAAGGTCAAGGATTTCTCCAGACTTCGAGATTCCCTTTCCAAATAGAATATCAAATTCTGCCTTACGGAATGGAGGAGCAACCTTGTTTTTTACAATCTTTACCTTAGTACGGCTACCAAGTTGTTCTTCACCATCTTTTACTGGAGAGCCTTTTCTGACATCAATACGTACCGATGCGTAGAATTTCAAAGCGTTACCACCGGTTGTTGTTTCAGGATTTCCAAAAATAACGCCAATCTTTTCACGTAACTGATTGATGAAAATACAAGTAGTACCCGTTTTACTGATTGTTCCTGTTAGTTTCCTTAAAGCCTGAGACATCAGTCGTGCATGAAGCCCCATTTTACTGTCACCCATATCACCTTCAAGTTCCGCTTTTGGTGTTAATGCAGCCACTGAGTCTATTACTACAATATCAACAGCACTACTTCTTATTAGATGTTCCGCTACTTCAAGTGCCTGTTCTCCATTATCTGGCTGGGAAATAAGCATATTACTGATATCCACACCAAGATTTTTAGCGTAATTCGCATCAAAAGCATGTTCAGCATCTATAAAGGCTGCAATGCCACCATCCTTCTGCGCTTCTGCAATAGCATGAAGAGCCAAAGTTGTTTTACCAGATGATTCCGGACCAAAGATTTCAATGATTCTTCCTCTGGGATAACCACCAACACCTAGTGCATGGTCCAAAGCAATGGAACCAGAGTGGATAATAGGCACGTTTTCAATAGGTTTATCTCCCATACGCATAACAGTACCCTTTCCAAAGTCTTTTTCCAATTTATCAATAGCAGCTTGTAAAACTTTAAGTTTTTCTGCCTGAGGTTGTTTATCTGACATAATTAATATATTTATTAAAAGTTACTATAGAATTAATATCGTGTTGAATTTAAAGTGGATTATCTGGAGAGCTCTTTCGATATCTGTTCAAAGTGATTCTTAGTATCTACTTTATTGAAAATATGTGTAACCACTCCATCCTGATTGATAATGAAGGTTTTCCGTAACATACCCATATATTCCCGGCCATATAGTTTTTTGAGTCCCCAGGTACCATAAGACTCAGATACAGAATGATCCTCATCTGATAAAAGAAGGAATGGCAAAGAATACTTCTCAATGAACTTTTTATGTGACGCTGCCCCATCAGGGCTGATACCGACAATCCGGTAACCTTGTTTTTTCAGTTCACTCTGACCATCTCTGAGCGAACAAGCTTCAGCTGTACATCCGGATGTATTGTCCTTTGGATAAAAATATAGAATTACTTTGCTTTCCTTTAGAAGGGATGAAAGATTATATGCAATCCCATCCATATCTTTCAAATTAAATTCAGGTGCTTTGTCATTAACGTCTAACATAGGATTATATTTTATTGTTTCGCACTACAAAGTTATAATAAGACTGGTACTAAAAAATGTCACAGTTAAAAAATAATTAAATTATTTACTCAAATATACTAAAAACAAAAATAACTTAATTGCGTTTTTAAGGATAATTAAAAAGAAAAATTCGGGAGTTTGACACTTAAAAT
>DCHP01000085.1 GCA_002315675.1 Rikenellaceae bacterium UBA1749
TTTTAAAGTGTCAAAGACAAGATAATCTTTCGAAATGATGAGTTTAATTAGATAACTTGTTTATCCTTAATATAGGGTGGAGGTAAAATAATATAGTTTCTATTCCAAAATAGTGGATTATAGGTCAGTATAAAGTTATTTTTAGATTTATCACTATGTGTATTAGGTTTATCATTATGTGGACTTGTACATGTTTTTTGTATGCGTGTTTCCCACTGGAATTGTATATTATATTTCTTTTTTGTAAATTGCATATAAAATAGGTTATATATATGAGAAAAGTACTTTTAATATCAATTTTACTCCTCTCAATAGGGGTTTATGCTCAGGCGGAAGAAGTTACCATGCAGAGTCTTTTGCGCGAAATGGTAAACAGGGAACAACTTGCCGAATTCCCAACAATTCCGTTTAGAACTTTACAGGCCAGCAGTTATAATAGAGCATCAGTATCTCCCAATCTTCCCGGGTGGTTTGCAGATTCAGATGGGATATGGTGTATAAGAGAGGAAACCAATAAAAATGGTGAAACCGAATGGGTGCTGATGGAAGATGATGGCCCAGGTGCAATTGCAAAAATATGGGCTGTATGTTTCTATTATACCATGGATAATAAAGAAGGTGCAAATGTTAAAATCTATCTTGATGGAGAAGATGAACCAACTATAAACTGCAACTTTTTTGCTTTCGTTCAGGGAAGGGCATTTGTTAAGCCGCCTCTATCTGCAGAGACATGCAGGGCAGGAAATATTTACCTCCCTATTCCATATGCGAAGAGTTGTAAGATTACTATGGATAAAAAAGTATTCTACAATATTATCAACTATAGACATTATCCAAAAGGAACATCTGTACGAACATTCTCTATGGATGAGTATAATAAGTCCATGAGTCTAGTGGATAGCGTTAATCAGGTTCTTGCTGAAGGATGTGTGGCTTCTCCTGGAAATATCAATAAAAAGCAGACAATAAAGCCAGGGGAATCAATGTCCATTAATCTCAAAAAGGGTGGAGCTATTAGTATGATGAGCATCATCTTAAATTCCGCAGACACAGCTCAGGCATTACGCTCAACTGTACTTAAAGCTACTTTTGATGGGGAACAGACAATATGGTCTCCTGTTGGAGATTTCTTCAATAATGGTCCAGGGTATAAGGCATATCGCATGTGGGAGCGCGCTGTTGAGGATGATGGTAAAATGATTTGCCGCTGGATAATGCCATATCGTAAAAATGCTGTAATAAGCCTTGAGAATCTCGGTAAGGAAGATGTAACCGTTGATATGTCACTTGAAACTGAACCATATAAATGGACATCTCAGACTATGTATTTCCACTCAACCTGGAGAATTGATGATCCTACGCCAACCTTTCCATTATTTGACTATAATTTGGTTCAGGTAGATGGTGCCGGTACTTATGTAGGAGACCAGTTTACAGTACTTAATCCTGCAGAGGGATGGTGGGGAGAAGGTGATGAAAAAGTTTATGTTGATGATGATACATTCCCATCTCATTTTGGAACTGGAACAGAAGATTATTATGGCTGGGCCGGTGGAATCGTTCCTAATCCTGTTGACGAATTCAGCAAGCCATTTCTGGCTAATGTAAGGGTTGCCTCACCAAATTCAAAAGGATACAATACCTGTACCAGAACCCGTGTCCTTGATGCTATTCCATTCCAGAAACGACTTGATTTCAATATAGAATCTTCTTGTGGTAAACGTATTAGCTGGTTCCACTTACATTATTCTGTAAACTCATATTGGTATGCGAAACCAGGAGCGGTTTCAAATAGAAAGCCTTTACCAGAAATGGCCGCACGTAAAACAATGACACTTGAACAACTGGAACAGTTCAATGATAGCTGTAAGCTGAGTAAATATACTGTTCCAAATGCAATAGAAGCTGAAACTTTGGTTACTTATCAAGTTGACAACGGAGTCAATCAATTGGAAGGACAGAAAATATGGGGCAATTTAAGTAATGATGCAGAAAAGACATTTACTTTTGATGCTATTGATAAGGTTGTTAATGTCTCCCTGACAGAACTATTCAACAAAACTAGCTTGAAGGTTTGTCTGACCACGGGAGATAAAGGCGGACTATTTGATATTATGGTAAATGGTCAATTCATTAAGAGTGTAAATCTACTTTCAACATCTCAATCTTATATTGTTGATTTGGGAGATTTTGTCCCTGTTGATAATTCCTTGAAAATTACCTTTGTCTGCAAAAAACCTGGAAATTTAGGAATAGACTATTTCCTGGTCAAGTAACATGGGCTCTTTCTTGACTTTGTTCATAGTAATACGAATCTGTCCGGAATTTCATTATGGGTATCAACACCTTTAAGTTTTATTAAGTTGAAAATTAATAATTTCATGATAGAACCATTCAATATGACACATAGAGAACGTTTCTTCGCGACTGTACGGCATGAACCAGTGGATAGACCGGCCTGCTGGCTTGGACTTCCAGTCCCTTCGGCTTTGCCTAAACTATTTGAATATTTCAATGTTAAGAGTATGGATGAACTAAAACGGGTTATAGATGATGATGTATACCCAGTTTTGGTGCCATACGATAATCCTCCTACAAATGACATAGGCTGTTCATTGACGTTTGCTAAAAATGGTGTTGGCGGTGCTCAAGATGAGAGAACACTTTCATCGCCAGGGTTCTTTGAAGATATGACAGACCCTGCATTGGTTGAGACTTTCCCCTGGCCAAAACCAGAAGAACACATTGATTTTGATAGATGCCGCAAAGCTGCGATGGAAGCACCTGCCGATTGTGCTCGTATGGGTATCATGTGGGCAGCCCATTTTCAGGATGCTTGTGCCGCCTTTGGTATGGAAAATGCTATGATAACTATGATGACTGCCCCTGAAATGTTCCAGGCGGTTATCGATCGTATCACGAGGTTTTATCTTGATTGTGGGAAGATATTCTACGAAGCAACGAAGGGTTATCTAGATGCAGTTCTTATAGGCAACGACTTCGGCGGTCAGAATGGTCTGATGGTAGACCCTGATAGTCTGCGCAAATATGTGTTCCCTGGGACAAAGGCCCTCATTGACCAGGCTAAGAGTTATGGTCTGCTGGTAGTGCATCATTCATGTGGTTCCATTTGTCCAATTATTGACGATCTATTTGATCTAGGGGCTGATATTGTCCATCCTATTCAGGCTAAGGCCAAGGGTATGAACGTTGAAAACTTGAAGGCAAATTATCAAGGGCATGGGTGCTTCTTCGGGGGAATTGATGCTCAGCACCTTCTAGTCAATGGGACACCAAAGGAGGTGGCTGATGATGTACGTCGCGTCCGTAATCTGTTCCCTACAGGACTCATTATCTCACCTAGCCACGAGGCTGTATTACCCGACATTAATCC
Organism: Rikenellaceae bacterium UBA1749; assembly: GCA_002315675.1. GTDB lineage: Bacteria > Bacteroidota > Bacteroidia > Bacteroidales > Rikenellaceae > Mucinivorans. The sequence continues at coordinate 3,395 of DCHP01000085.1, forward strand.
CGCAAATATAGAAGCATTATTTAAAACAGTACATGAAATGGAAAAACCTAAAGTAAAGAGATTCGGACAGGTAATAGAAGTCAAGCCTGGAAAAATCGAAGAGTACAAAAAACTGCATGCCGATGTATGGCCCGGTGTACTACGCATGATTAAGGAATGTAATTTGCAGAACTATAGTATCTATTATAAGGATGGGTACCTGTTCTCATACTATGAGTATACAGGCAATGATTATGAGGCTGATATGGCAAAGATGGCTGCCGATCCTGAAACCCAGCGTTGGTGGGATGTTTGCAAGCCTCTGCAAAAACCACTTGAAACCAGAGCTGAAGGAGAGTTCTGGGCTGACATGCAGGAAGTATTCCATCTTGACTGATATACATAGAAACCTCCTATAGAAATATGAACCCCGAAAGTTGGATCTAAGACTTTCGGGGTTCATATTTGTCATTGTCAGTTGTATTCTTTTTTATTTTTTTATGGTCTGACTTGCTGGAAGTAGATTATGCTTTGCGGGTGTGTAGAAGTCCGAAAAATGTGATGAACAGGAATCCTATAAGTGGCAGGATGTATCCAAGTGCGATATCGTCCTGACCAATCCACCCCATGCAGACTGGAAATACGGCTCCACCTACAATCGTCATCACCAATAGTGATGATGCATTTTTGGTATGTATTCCCATACCCTTAATACCAATGGCAAAAATGGTCGGAAACATTGGTGCCATGAAGAAATAACAGAGGAATAGACCGATAAAAGATATTGTGCCTAAACGTAATAGTACAAGCACCATGCATAAACTTGCCAGAGCACCGAAAACAGCCAGCAGAATGGCAGGGCGTATCCACTTCATGAAAAGACTGCTAAGGAGCCTACCCACAAAAAACATTCCCATGCAACCAACCGATAGTAGCAGACCTGCAGTCTTACTTGTCATTGTTGGATCAGCCTCGAATGCATAGTTTATGAAGAAACTTCCGACTCCTGTCTGTGCACCTACATAAAAGAACTGCGCTATGAGGGCATAAATAAAGAGCTTATGTTCCCATACGGAACCGGTAACTGTGCCGGCATCGATGGCATTCTGTTTTTCATCAGCCTCTATTTCTGCTTCTGGAAGTTTGACGAAAGCCAATGCTATTGCTACGACAATGACGATGGTTGCCACTATGACGTATGGCTTAGCCAGATCAAAATCACTGCCTGTCCCATTGAGAATCAATGCAGTGCCAAGTAGCGGACCTACAATCCACCCAATACCATTGAATGCAGAGGCGATGTTGATACGTTGTTCTGAATATGCTTCAGGTCCCATACCTGTTGCGCAAGGGTGTGCCCCGTTTTCTATGACACATAGTCCACAAGCAAGGATAAACAAGGCCACCAGAAAAGGATATGGAGAATTGATGAATGAGGCAGGTACGAACAACAATGCACCAAATGCAAACAATAATAGTCCTGTCATCAGTCCACGTTTGTAACCAATTTTGCGCATGATTATTCCTGCTGGAAGCGACATGGCAAAATACCCGATGTAGACGGAGAACTGTACAAAACCTGATTGTGCCTTTGACATGTCGAAGGCCTCTTGGAAATGCTTGTTTAATACATCAAGCATGCCATGAGCCAACCCCCATAATAGATACAGGGTGGCAATTAGAATGAATGGTACAAGGTAATTTACACCTTTTGCATTCCTAAACATAGTTTTGTCTGTCATTTTAGTATGTATTTTTTATCCTAAGTCTATTCTCATAGTTATAGTTGAAAGGGCGGTGAGTGTATGACTTTGCCTGCAACAGCCTGCAATTCTTCAAATGCGTTGTATGTATAATTTTTGCGGATCGTTTATAGGCTGATTTCAGGAACTGTGGTCTTTATTTTGCTTTTATATTTCAAATGTAAATAAAATACATTGAAAAAGGTTATTGCTAGCTCATGAAAAAGCATCTTGCGCCAATTGTCTTGTATGTGACAATCGATGCAAGATGCATTTTGATAATAGTAATGATTTGCCACTACTTGATGTAACCTTTTTCCATGAATTCTATGAATGTCAGAAGAGCTCCCCAATGATAGAAATTATCTGCATTATAGACATCATTCCCAACTCCTGTTTGAGAATTGTAATTTTCAAAAATTCCGCCGTTTTCCTTCCAACTTTTCATAAGAAGTGCTTTTGACCTTGCAATTAAATCTTCACGTGCATCTTTCACGTCATATTTTTGCATTCCAAGGTATACTAGAAAGTTCATAGGAGCCCATATCCTTCCTCTCCAGTAATTATTGTCTCCGAATCCAGGATCGTTTCTTGAAATTGAAGGCATTACATATTCTCCGTGAAAGTATTCAGGATTGAAATAGTAATCCTTGATCATTCTCTCTGCCTGCTTTTGTGAACAGATTCCGGCCAGCATTGGATAAAAATTGGTAGGAGAAATACGATGACTGAAAGAACCATTGTCTGTCCTACGATTCAGAAACATTCCGCTTTTCTCATCCCATAGTTCCTGGACTTTCTTAGAAAATTCTTTGGCACGTTCTTTTAACTCTCTAACATCTTGTTTTTTCCCAAGAATCGTGGCTATTTCTGCCAATGCATTGCAGTCCATCACATACATACTATTAAGACCCACATCTGCTAGTTCCATGGTGTGTGTATCTTTGTTCATGGGAATACTGTCATACATAGGTGAATTATCAAGTCCTGATTCAAACTTCGCACCCTGAAGTCCTGCTGAATATTCCTTTCCGTTGTTTTTACCATAACTTCCCCATGCAAGATAACCATTGATCATTCGGTTACTGATCCACCATCTATTCCATGTAAGTAGTTCATCATACACTTCTTCCAGGAACCATTTCTCAGGATAATGCTTGTATATACGAAGAATGATTTCACTTCCTACTGGTGGTTGTGAACGATCCCATGAAGACTCGTTCAGCCCTGAGCTTTCGAAATTTGGTATAAATCCGTCAGGTGTTATTGCTTTTGTAATAGCTATTGCATTTGAAAAGGCGAGACCCTTGTTGTATAAAGAGAACATGTATGAAGCAAAATAAGTATCCCAGTCAAACAGAATATACCCTCCCCAGGAATAGTTCCAGCATCTGGTTACAGGAGAAATCATCCTTTTATTTTTTGCATCATATATAGTATTCCATGCTAATATGGTCTGCATAGGGATAAATGACTCAGTCATATCGCCATATTTCCTGTGGTGTTCGTTTTCCAGTCTTTCCTTGGATGAGTGTATTTTGTCCTTAATTTCCTGTAGTGTCCTTTTTTCACCCACATATATTCCGAGTGTATCTTCCAGAGATAGTGAAAGATTAATGGATGTAGAATTGATGTAGTCAGCAGAGATAGGCTTTGAAGTGGCTCCGACAATATATGAATAGTCAGCACTCTTTGCTCTAATCAATGACCCATCTTTACTGATTGTTCCATTGTTGCCATACAGAAAACCAGGTTGCAGGACTATGAAATTATCTTTGTATGTTTTATCTGGTGATAGTTGTACAGGGGTGATAAGAATCAACTCCGCATTCCCATCTGCTGCAGACTCAATTAGAAGTTCCCTTCCCTTGTATCTAAAACGCAGACTAGTGTAGGAACCATCGTCTGAACGTAATCCGGGAAATACCATTTCGCCTGACCTGAGAGAATGAGAGGATTTGAATATTTCATCTGCGAAATAACCCTGCTCCTTCATCGCAAGACAAACATTAATTGAAAAACCATCAGGTAGATGTACAAATGTTGTCTGACTACTATTGTAACAAGTGTGCCATCCTTTGCAGAGACTATCTTCCAAATGACGGTATTGTAATGTTCTATATTCAGAAGCTTTGGCGCCAATAATTAATAAGGTGAAAAGAATTAATATTAGATTTTTTTTCATAAGACTATGTTTTTGTATTTTGGATAGAAAATTTCTTCACCAAACGAAGATACAAAATAATCAGCATTTAGAAAGCTGTTTTGAAATGAGTAAATAATGAGCCCACTTTAATAAGTCCAAAAATTGAGAAATGCCCCCATTCCAGAGGCCTGAAGCGGATATAAAAACTTTAAACGATACTTATTAAAGTGGGCTCAATAATAATAATGTTATAAACGTAAACTTCCTATAAAGCAAAAC
>DCHP01000052.1 GCA_002315675.1 Rikenellaceae bacterium UBA1749
TTTGTCAATATTACATTACACTAGTACTGGCCTCTGTAAGGGAAGTGTTTTTCAATATTTGGACTTTTTCAAGTTGACTCATCATGTGAAATAATTAATACTTTTTCCAGAAAAATAATTCAATAGCGTAAAACTATGACTTAGAAATTCTGATCTTGAAGAACATCGAATAGAAAATCGGAACGAAAAGCAGTGTTGCAATGGTTGAGAAAGTCAATCCACCCATTATAGTAGCTGCCATTGAAGCAAACATTGCATCAGAAAGAAGAGGTATCATTCCAAGTATTGTTGTAAGTGATGCCATTGTAACAGGACGCAAACGCGAAACTGCACTTTCAATCAAAGCACTCTGTGGATTATCCGTCGATTTCATCCTATCATCAATTTCATCAAGAAGAACAATGCCATTTTTGATCATCATACCGACAAGACCAAGAGCACCGACTATTGAACAGAATGTAAAGGCAATACCTGTAAGCAGCATGGCACCTACAACCCCAATTGCAAGCATAGGGATACCAAGCAATATTATTATAGGTTTCTTGTAATCTCCAAAAAGCATTATCAGAAGTCCAATAATCATAATAACACCGACAGGAACTTGAGAGAATAGAGATTTCAAAGTTTCATCGCTGGCACCTTTTTCACCTTCCCATGACATTGAATACCCTGCAGGTAATTCAATGCTTTCTATCTTCTTTGCTATCGCAGCTCTAGCCTGTTCAGTCTGGACGGATGAAATAGGAGAACATACTACACTTTCAGAGCGCTGGTTATTATAATGGGTAACAACTGGATCTTCCCATTTGATATTAATTCCATCACTTACCTGTTTCAATGGAGATGTCCCGAGTAAAGATGAAATAAGTTCTGATTTTTCAGCTTTTCCACTCAATACTCTTAGAAGTAAATCTGAATTCAGAACACCATAGAAATTTGGAATTGTTGAAAATATAGGTGTGTTTTCAAGATTTGACAATTGTTTTCCACCCTCTTCCGCACATTTCAGATATATGGTATTCCTATGTACACCTTCATAGAAAGTACCAATTGGAATTCCTCCTGCGGCAGACATAAGGGAAATTGAGAGGTCACGGCGACTGACTCCAGCCCGTCTTGCCTCTGATTGTTTGTAATCAACTGAAAAGAGTGGTATTTTCTTATCCCAAAGTGATTTGGCCAGAGTGATCTTCGGGTCTTTTTTCATTATTTCAAGAGCCTGACTTGAAAGATTGTGAAGAACTGCTGGATCTGGTCCGACAAACATTACCTCAATGGGATACTTCTTGTACATAATGTTATACTTCTTCATCTTTAGGTAAGCATCAGGATACCTTTCCTCGAGCACCTTCTGAATCTCATCAATATTATTGTCAAGGGAATTAGGAGAGGTAAAGTCAATTATCAGTTCACCATATGACAAGGAAGGAGTTGCTATACTTCTTACAAGATTATAACGGGCAGGTGTACCACCATAAGATGCAGTAATATTGGTTATTTCTTTTCTTGAATGAAGATACTGCTGAATTTCTTCAAGGTCATGCCTTACGCGCAGATTGCTAGTTCCTTCAGGAAGTTTATACTCCATATAGCATTGGCTATAAACCATATCCGGGAAGAAGGCATTTTTCATAAGTCCATAGCCATAGATACTTAAAGCAATAAGAGCGACAATAAAAATTACTGAAAAAATCATGTGTCTTAAAGCAAAAGTAAGGATTGACCTGAATGAATCATAAATCTTCCCTGAATATATGTTTTCACTGTCACCTGTTTTCTCAGGGCTTACTTTCAGCAATTTATTGCACATTACAGGAACATGAGTCAAAGCCAGGAACCAGCTTAGCATCAAGGATACTGTAAGCACTATGAACAAATCCCTTATATATATACCGGCAGTATCAGGAGAGAGAAAGACAGGAAGAAAAGCTATTGATGCAATCATTGTAGCACCAAGTAATGGCATCGCTGTCTTTTTACCGATTCTTACGAGGGCTTCTGATTTGTTGATACCACGTTTTAGATCTATCAGCACGCCATCAACGATTACAATCGCATTATCAACAAGCATACCCATTGCAAGGATAAAGGCTCCAAGTGAAACACGTTGCATCGTTCCATCAGCCTGATAGAGCAAAAGAAAAGAACCTATTACCGTAATAAATAGCGATGCTCCGATAATCAGTCCACTGCGGAATCCCATCGTAACCATCAGACATGCAACAACAATCAGGATGGATTCCAACAGATTAAGAAGGAATGTGGAAAGAGAACTACTGACCTGGGATGGTTGGTAAAAGACTTTATTGAAATCTGCACCAAGAGGAAGTCTAGTCGCCTTCAGCTCCTTCAATTTATTTTCAACTTCAATTCCTACCTTGACAATATCTGAACCTGATGTACCTGCAACTGCAATACCGAATGCATGTTGTCCGTTATAGGTCATGGAATTACGGACTGGTTCAGAAAAACCATTTTCAACAGTAGCAATATCTGAAAGTCGGAGCTGATCATCTTCATGACCTTGAATAATCATATCGGATATTTCTTTGATGGCAGTAAACCTATCCTCCACCATCACACGGATTCGCTTGTCATCACCGCTGTTGAAATAACCAGCATAGTACGCACTGTTCTGACCATTCAAAGTTGAAAGCACTTCGGCTGGAGATACACCCAGAGTAGACATTTTGTCCGGTAGAATATTGACATTTATACATTCTTCCCTTAAGCCGTATAATGAGACTTTGGCCACAGCCGGAAGATTGGTCAGTTCCCGTTGAACCATTGAAGCATAATCCTGCATTTGCCTTTCTGTCAAGCCATCTCCTGTGAATGCATAAAGCATTCCGTATACAAGACCGAAATCATCCTGAACACTCATGGAAGCACCTGAAGGAAGTGAAGACTGCATATCACCGACCTTTCGCCTTAATAAATCCCATGACTGTTCAACAAAATCAGCATCAGTTGAGGAGCGCAACTGAACTTCTGTTATGGCGAAATCAGAATATATTGTAGACAACACATTGGCGACGACTCCTATTGATTTAAGTTCCTTTTCAAGTGGATCAACAACCTGCAATTCAACTTCATGAGCAGATGCTCCAGGATAAGTGGAAACTACAACTGCCATTTTTACCTGAATTTCAGGGTCTTCTAGTTTACTCATCATGTACGCAGCCCATAAACCTCCAAGCAAAAGGACTGCGATGACAAAATGGAGTAAATTCCTATTCTTTAAGGCCCAGGTTCCAAAATCTATTGTCATTATAAAATTCCCCCAATATTAGTTTTAGAAACAGGATCCATAACTTCCACTTTCTGACCTTCAACAAGTTTGTGGACTCCTGCAGACACAATCTGTGTATTTTCTGGAATATTACCTTCGATTGATATCATACCATTTGATTCAACAGAGAGAATAGAAACCTGTTTCATATGGACAGTACCATCATCAGAAATAATCCAAATGTTTGATTTTCCATCTGATTCAAAAACAGAGTTCAATGGAATAAGGGTTTTGGAAAGTTTTGATGAAGATTCGAAAAGGAGTGAAACCATAGCTATCATACCTGGATTAGGAAGAGTCTTCAATTTTGAGGCAATGGACAATCTTACAGTATATAGTTGATTTGCATTGGCTTTAGGAGAAAAACTAGAAAGAGCAAGTGATACAGAACTGTCACCAGAAACAGAAGACAAATCTGCCTTGATATCCTTTACCCTGTCACTGTTTCTATATACATAGGCTGGAACATCTATCTCAATTTCTGGTACACCTGCAGAAAGAAACGAAATCACAGGCATTCCTGATGTAACAATGGAAGATGGATCGAAAAAGATTCTATGAACATATCCGTTAAAAGGAGCATACAGTTTGCAATCTGAAAGTTGATTTCTTGCAAAATCAAGCTTTGCCTGTATCTGTTCAATCCCGAATCTAGCCTTATCATAATCATTGGCAGACACCACACTGTCCTTATAGAGTCTGATAACACGTTCTGCTTCAGCTTTGATCTGATTATATTGTGCTTCAGCCGCTGAAAGCTGCAACTGGTAATCTTTAGGGTCGATGGATGCAAGAAACATTCCCTCATGAACGCTGTCACCCTCCTTAACATTCACGCAGTTTATGGTACCACTAACCTTGAATGACAGATTGACTTCCTCAGAGGATTTCACCCTACCTGGAAAAGAAAGTGTTGTCAAGGAAGAATCTGATTTAACTGTAAACGCTTGAACTTTGAATATTTTATCAGAATCAGAAACTTGCTGAAAACCGCATGAAATAAAAAGAAGCGGAAAAAACAAAAACGGTATAAATTTCATAGCAAATACGTTATAACTTGATTCTACAAAAATAATCAAAAAAAGGTATTTCAAATCAATGAAATACCTTTTTTATCATCATGTATGATATTGATTGTCATGAGTGACAAACAGAAATCAGCTTTAAGCTTCTTCCCATTGTTTTCTGATAAGTTCAAGTGCAGCCGGAATAACCTGAAGTTTATCTCCCTTTGTACCGCATTCGAAACTAACATAGTTCTTATAGCCTATAGCCTTCAATCCTCTGAAACCATCAACATAATTATCAAGGTCGCCATCTTCAGACGGAGTATTTCTTGTACCACGGCTTGCAATATGCACATGCTGTAAATATTTCTCAGCAGAAATAAATGCTGCAAAATCTGATGTTTCTTCCTGCATATGCCAGAAATCACCCATACATTTAACGCCATCAGAGTTAACATCACGGCAAATAGCAGCTGCATCAGCAACCTGCCTTAAGAAGAAGCACTCTTTTCTATTAAGAGGTTCCAGAATCACAGTAGTTCCGCGTTGAAGAGCATATTCACCAAGGTTTTTCAACTCTTCCACAAGAAAATCACGTGTCTGCTGATTATGAGGGCGACATGGAACCTGGCCATTGAATGCTGGTACCATAATAACACCTGTTGAATGTATCTGGCCAGCCGCGTCAATGATTTCACGCATTGTAGTATCAAACAGCTGTTTCTTTTCTGGTTCTTCAGAAAGAATAAATCCACTGAAACCAGCACATATAGCAGATACTTTAATGTTACGTCCACGAAGGTTCTGTTCTATTTCATTGAACTGAGACAACAGGTCTCCACCATGAGGTTCATAACCGAAAACTCCAAGGCTTTCCATATAGTCAAACTTTTCAGCAAGTGTCTGCTGAGGAGTTGTATATTTCTGAAAACTGATATTAAGTTGAGCACCCTTATCCATCTTGCAGCATGGAGCGCATGATGTCATTGAAGCAAGTGGTGATGACGCAACAGCCAAACCGGCCCCTGCAACAAGTGAAGATTTAATAAAATCCCGACGTTCCATAGTAAAATAATTATTAATTGTTGAGTCTACTTGAAAAAGTATTTTTGTCATTGTTACCACTATTACAGGTCTCTGAAATTAGGGTGTTTCTCAATAATTGAACTTTTTCAAGTGTACTCATTGATGAAAATAATGTTATTCAAACTGAGTCCCCATCAATTGATTGAAGGAGACTCAGAATAATTGCATATATCTGATTATTTACCAGTACCTGGAACAGCTACTGTATAACCTGACATATCAACTGGTCCCATTTCACAATTTTCAGGAAGATAATTCATGTCAGATGCCATCATTTCCTCAAAATCAACTGTAAGACCTGTATATGCAGCCTGACGACCTACAACACCTGCCATTGTTGAATAAGCAGTACCTGTTGCTTCATCATGAGCCTCGCATCGACGGATATGGTTAATCCAGTCAACATGTTCAAGAATATATGGATCCTGTACTTTGAAATTTGCTTCAGCTGCTGCACTATCAAATTTCCAGATTACATTTCCCTGAAGGTCCTTGATTTCATGGTCAATACTGTTCCATGAACCTTTTGTTCCCTGAATAAATTCAGACACATTTGAAGAACAACCATCAATCTGACGGCACATACTACCTACATGGATGCCATTTTCAAATTCGAAGTCAATATTGAAACAATCAAACTGGTCGCCTGTAATACGACGATGACGTGCACCAACACCAGTAGCTCTAACTGGTTTAAGACCTGACATCCACATGAAAACATCAATATTGTGTACATGCTGTTCTACAATATGGTCTCCAGAAAGCCATTTCCAGTTAACCCAGTCACGAATCATATATTCCATATCATTCCATTCTGGTTTACGGTCTTTATACCAAAGCATACCACCATTCCAGTATACGTTACCACCAGTGATTTCGCCAATCATACCTTCCTGGATTTTCTGGAATGCTTCAACATATGGACGTTGATGGTGACGTTGTGTTCCGGTAACAACGGAAAGACCTTTGGCTTCAGCCTGTTTTGCTGTAGCAAGAATCTTACGGCAACCAACAGGGTCAACTGCAACTGGTTTTTCAAGGAAACAATGAACACCTTTTTCAACTGCGTACGCAAAATGAGTTGGGCGGAAAACAGGAGCTGTAGTACAGATAACAGCATCAACACCTGAATCAATTACCTTCTTATATGCATCAAAACCAATGAAGCAGTGATCGTCTGGAATTTCAAAACCACGAGCTTCTTTCATTTTTGCACGGAAGTTTTTCATATGTTCTTCTATTACATCTCCAGCAGCTGTAATAGTAACACCTTTTGCAGCATCAAGAAGATTAAGTACTGCACCTGTACCACGGCCACCGCAACCAATGATACCGACTTTAAGCTCACGGCCTTCATCTGCAGCATCAGCAAGTTCAGGAACATAGTAAGAACCTTCTGGTCTAAGAGGAGTCTGTTTGTTTTTAGAGTCACATGAAAGCAACATTGAAGTTCCAACAACACCGGCAACACCCAGTGCAGCTGATTTGGACAGGAACTCACGCCTGTTAATCTTATTTTCTGCCATAGTTTTGAAATATATTAAATTGTTAAAAAATATTCTAATGTCTTATTGAGTCAACTTGAAAAAAGTATATTTTGTCGTTTTTACAATTGGCATTGGCCTCCGTATTTGGGGTGTATCTCAATTTGGAAACTTTTTCAAGTGTGCTCCTTATTTAATAGCTACAAAAATATACGAAATATACGAATAATATTCTATAATCCTTCAGGTACTTCACAGACCACACGGAAACTTATACTCTTAATGTCTGAATACCACCAGATACTCTTAGGCATCTGAGGATCTGTCTTTAACCATGCATCATGATTGGTATGTGAACGGCTGGCACATCTGACAGCAGAAGCATCATCATTGAATGCACCGCCTCGTACAACATGTTCTGTTCCAGTAGAGGGACCCTTAGGATCTGTAACTCCGTCCTTCAGCATTTCATATGCATTTTCTGCATACCAGTCGGAACAATATTCAAGAGCATTTCCAAGCATGTTCTTCAAACCAAATGGATTTGCCTTTACTGCTGAAGGCAAATGTGTTTTTTTCTTACCATTCTGGTCATAGAACAGATAACCCTGAGATAATTTTGCATCCTTTCTTAACTTCTTAGGTTTTGCGTCAAAGAAATACGGAGTTTCCGTACCACCCCTTGCAGCATATTCCCATTCAGCTTCAGTAGGTATCCTGTATTTACGACCGGTCTTTAAAGAGAGCCATTGACAGAATGTCTCAGCACCATAATATGTCATAGTAAGTGCAGGACGTTCACCAAATCCCCATCCCTGATCAGGATTTCCGAACGGAGGTGTAGGACCAGATACAGCATCAATACCTTCCATTGAATTATGTGCATATACCTGTGCTGGAGGAGTTCTGCCTTCTGACATTGTTTCAAGATAGAATGAAAAATATGCATTCCAAGTAACCTCTGTCTCGGCCATGAAGAATCTGGAAATATTTACAGTCTTCTGTGGGCCTTCGTCGTCATTTCTCAATTGTTCGCCATCAGGGCTTCCAATTTTGAAACTGCCTGAAGGTATTGCGACCATTTTAAAAGAAACTCCTGTACCTGGAACGGTTTCCTCAAATGTTTCAAAACTCTTAACTTCAGCAGCAGACGGATAAATTGTATCATTTTCAACTTGAGATCCTAAATCCGCATTCTGGGAATGATTATAGTTAGGATCATAGTGTCCAGCATTCAAATGGCAATTGATACATTGTAACTCAGGATCTTTCGGTGCATTTTCCTCATAATAGAGGTGAGCCTTGACACCTTCATCACTTATGCCCTGAGGGAAAAGATCGGCATGACATTCAACACATGAAGAGTTGAAAACGACCTCTCTGGCGAATTCAAGATCGCCTGTATGTTTATTGTTAATGAATGTACTATCCTTAGCGCCAACAAGTGATTTGAATAATTTTGACTGATGGTTGGATTTTTCAGTTGGAGCCATCCAATCCGGTTTATAGCCATTTGTAATATAATATGACCATAAATCCTTCAGACCTGTCTTTGTCTTTGTCCACACATAATTAAAAGAACCTTCAGCAGGAAGGTGACACTTTGCACAGTCAACTTTTGTACCACTTGGATTTCTGAAGTGAACTGACTGTTTCCATGCATCATTATGTTCTGTATGATAATGGCATGACATACAATATTCGTTAGATGAAGTTGAATGCAAACCGAAATTAACAAGAATAATAAAACCTGCACCAAGAACTATACCGGCAAGTAAAAAAAGAAAGTGCTTCTTATTTCCCATTTTCAATATTTTATCTTGCAAATTTATTAAAAAAAAGGAAAAAACATAATAAAGTGTTGATTTTGAAACAAATTTTGATAAAAACATAAAGAGAATCATAAAAGAAGTGAGTAACAGCTAATTCTTAAAAAAAAGATAGGCCTCAATATGAAGCCTATCATCTATTATAGCAAGTGTATGACCTGAACTATACACCGCTGAACATACAGAAACCACCGTCAATAGGGAGATTTACACCTGTAATGAAGGATGCTGCATCTGAACACAGAAACTGGATTGCACCATTCAACTCATTGATGTCACCGAATCTTCTCATTGGGGTATTTGCAATAACATGATGGCTTCTCTCTGTAAGAGATCCGTCAGGATTGATAAGGACAGCACGGTTCTGGTCACCGATAAAGAAACCAGGGGCAACTGAATTTACTCTAATACCATCACCATATTTAAGGGCCATATCCATAGCCAGCCAGCGGGTAAAGTTTGTAACCGCTGATTTTGCTGCTGAATAGCCAGGGACATTTGTCATTGCCTGAAGAGCAGCCATTGAGGAAATATTTACGATAGCACCTTTTTTCTGTTTTGCCATCTGTTCACCTATTACAATTGATGGATAGACTGTACCATTCATGTTAAGATTGGTTACCTTCTGCCAGTCCTCGATCTTCATATCAAAAATTGGCTGATCAGGTCTTAGTGTAGCACCTGGCATGTTTCCACCTGCAATATTAATCAGAATATCAATCTTTCCCCATTTTTCAATTACTTTGTCACGCATTGCCTTAAGCGAATCAATATCAAGGACATTGCAAATGAGTCCCATAACATCTCCGCCACCTATAGCTTTCAGTTCTTGCACGCGTGAATCAAGCTGTTCCTGACGAATATCAAGAGCAACGACATTGCAACCTTCCTTTACAAAGCTCTTTGCAACGCTACCACCGAGTACTCCACCAGCACCGGAAATAATTGCCACCTTACCGGCAATTGAATACATTTCATTCATAACTATTTATAAGTAATACAGTTTATTAATACGTTAGTTAGTCAGTTAATTAAACACCATTATTATAAGAATCAAGCAAAACTGAAAACAACCTATGCATTTTTAAGTTCATCCTTAACCACGGCCATCATTCCATCCACCTGACCCAGTGCCAGCATTCTACCATGGAATGAGTAGCCAGGATTATACCCTTTTTCATCATCTCCAAGCATTTCCTTGCCATGATCCACACGCATCGGAAGTTCAGGATTGACATTTTCAAATATTCTAATAAGTTCAACAAGCTGAGCACGTCCTCCTGTATGAGGCGCCTCGATAAAGTTTCCTCCTCCAAGTAATTTGCAACTTCTCAAATGCACGAAATGGGTTCTTTCCGCAAATTCAGCTGCCATCTCTGGAAGATTATTATGAGCACCTGAAGAGAGTGAACCAGCACAGAATGTCAATCCGTTATGAGGATTTTTCACTGCGCCTAGGAACCATCTGATATCCTCAGCATTACATACGATCCTAGGTAGTCCAAGAACCTGATAAGGCGGATCATCAGGATGCACGCACATCTTCATGTCATATTTATCGCAGACAGGCATTATGGCATCCAGGAAATATCTCATATTTTCCCTTAAGTCATCTTTCGTAATACCGTCATACAGGGAAAGAAGTTTTTTAAATATTGAGACAGGATTAAGATCACCCTCCTTGATATTACCATTTACAAAGCCCTGCGTCTTAACAATAATGGAATCTATAAGTTCATCCTTATCAGCATCCGTCATAACCTTGTCAAGTTCTTCCACTTTCTTCAAGACATCCTGATCGTAAGCCTTTTCAGCACCTTCCCTTTTAAGAATCTTTATATCAAAATAAGCGAAACGGGCATAATCAAAGTAAAGTGATGTTGTTCCATCATCCCATTTATGATGCAGGTCAGTACGGATCCAGTCAATAACGGGCATGAAATTATAGCATATTGTATGCACACCGCATTCTCCTAAGTTCTGAAGACTAATCTTGTATCTTTCAATCTGCTCATCCCTATCTGGGCCTGCATATTTTATTGACTCAACGACGGGAAGACTCTCAACAACAGACCAACGAAGGCCATAAGACTCAATATACTGTTTAAGATCCAGAATGGCTTCCTTTGTCCAGATTTCACCATTTGGAACTTCATGAAGTGCAGTAACAATACCCTCCACTCCTATCTGACGTAGCATGGAAAGTGTTATTTTGTCTTTCTTTCCAAACCATCTCCAAGTTTTTTCCATATCTTAAAAATTAAAATGATTACTAAATGTTTTACCTAAAAGTGACTGGTACTTCAACTATGGTCATATAATACATCGTGCAGAGTAATAACATCTTGCATGATTTCAAATAGTGTGTTGAGCTAGTATAAAATAGACTGATAGGTAAAGAAATAAGCATTGTGTCTACTTGAAAAAGTATTTTTTGTCAGTTATACAACTATCACAGGTCTCTGGAATTGAGGTGTTTCTCAATATTAGGACTTTTCCAAGTGTACTCTGCATTCAAAAAATTAAATACTGACAACCTTAAATTTAGGGACTAGAATCTTCATTATGCACCATGCCAGTATATAGGCTACCGCACAATAACAGAAAACAATGAAATAGCCCGATTCCTTACCGGTAAAACCAAGAATCTGTGTATTCATGGCCTGAGTCTTATCAAACAGAAAACCTGCTGCGACATGGATAATAGCTGAACCGACTCCGCCAGCCATACCGCCAATACCTGTTATAGTCGCAACAGTACTTTTAGGAAACATATTTCCGACTGTTGAAAAAATATTTGCAGACCAGGACTGATGAGCTGCGCATGCAATACCGATGATTAGTATTGGCCACCAGTATGAAGCATCTGCACCAAGAAATTTCTCTGACCCAAGAAATGGAGCCGCAAGAGCAAGTAAAGGGAAAAATGCGAAGATTCTCATCGCACGCATACTTCCTGCATATGGGTCCATCTTGAGTTTATTGATAAACAATTTAGGAAGATAGCCTCCGAATATGGCAAGTATCGTAATCAAATATAGTATTGTCATCAAGATGACCGCAGTAGTTGTATGTGATGCCAGGCCATAGACATCTTTCAAATATGCAGGCGTCCAGAAAAGGAAGAACCACCATACCGGGTCAGTAAAAAATTTACCGACAGCAAAAGCCCAGGTCTGTCGATAAGTAAAGCATTTCCAGAAGCTGATAATCTTTTCTTCATTCTTTTCAAAATTATCAGAACTATCTTTTTCAGAACATGAAGCTTCATCTTTCACATCCTGGGTAATATATTCCAACTCAAGTGAATTGAGAAGACGTTTTGGTTGATCCTGAGGTTTCTTGTAAATGAACACCCATACAGCCATCCATGCAAAACCAAGAGCACCCATAATAATAAAAGCCATTTCCCAACCATTTCCGACACCTGCATCCTTGAAATACTTAGCCAGTACAGGTATAGACACTGGAGAGATCAATGCCCCTACGGACGTTCCCGCATTGAATACAGAGGTAGCAAAAGCCCTGTCCTTTTTAGGGAAGTACTCTGCTGTAATTTTGATTGCTGCCGGGAAGTTCCCTGCCTCGCCTAAAGCAAGAAGAGATCTTGCTGCAATAAAGAAATAGGTACTGACTGTTGTAATAGCAATAGCAAGATCTGCTGTCGCCTGAAGCATAGTTTCAAGACTATCTATTCCGAGGAACATTCTCGTTGCAGAACCGCAGAAAACATGAAGCAGTGCTGCACCACTCCATATACCGATTGCCAATAGGTAACCTTTTTTGGATCCCATAAAGTCAATAAGCCTACCTGCAAATAGCATACAAATAGCATATATCAAAGAAAATGATCCTGAAATGAAACCATAATCCGCATCTGTCCAATGAAATTCAGGAGCTATAAAATCCTTCCATGTCAACGAAAGCACCTGACGGTCAAGATAATTGATTGTTGTAGCCAGAAACAGCATCATGCAGATTATCCATCTGAAAGAAGTCATTTTCTGTTCTTTTGAAACATCCATAATACAATATGTTAAATGTTGTAATACATTTTATTATTTGCAGTAGTCCGTTCAACTACTTACCTCTGATTTCTAATATCAATGCAAGAGTTTCCCTGCATTTATTCTCAAGAGCCTTGAAGTCCTCGTCGGTTTTCAAAGACTTAGGGAATAATTTGGATCCCATACCAACCGTATAGACTCCGGCATCAAACCATCCCTTTAGATTATCCCTTTCAGGTTCAACGCCACCAGTAGGCATAATGGAGCACCATGGCATAGGAGCAAGAGCCGCTTTAACAAATCCAGGACCACCTACTGCCCCGGCTGGGAATATTTTTACAACCTCAGCCCCAAGCCGATGGGCCTTGTTTATATCATTGAGACTACCACATCCTGGAGCCCAAGCTATTTTGCGTGCGTTACATAACACTGCGGTATCTTCATCCAGGATAGGAGCGACGATTCCATCTGTCCCAAGAGAAATATACAATGCGGCAGTTGCTGAATCAATGACAGAACCGGTAATCAACATCATTTCCGGACAGGATTCACGTACATATGAAATAAGTTCCTTGAACACGACCACTGCACCATCACCTCTATTTGTAAATTCAAAGACTCTAACGCCACCATCATAGCAGGCTTTCAACACTTTCTTACAAACTTCAACTGAAGGGTTATAAAATACAGGCACCATACCCGTACGATGCATAGCATCATATACTTCCAATCTAGAAAATCTTGACATATTAATCTTAACAATATTAATGAGTGAATTGAATTAACGAGAAACCCTTCCTGATCCATTTCCTGCAATCAGAGTTTCAACTTCTTTTACAGACACCCTGTTGAAATCACCAACAATTGTATGTTTGAGGGCTGATGCAGCAGCCGCAAACTCAAGAGCCATCTGATCATTATCGTAATTAAGCATACCAAAAATAAGGCCGCCCATAAATGAGTCGCCGCCTCCAACCCTGTCTACAATATGAGTGATGTCATATCTTCTGGACTGAAGCAGATTCTTGCCATCCCAAAGAACTCCGCCCCATGTATTGTGACTTGCATTGATGGATCCGCGAAGAGTCATGATTATGCGACGGGCACGGGGGAATTTTTCCATCATCTTTTCGCATACATACTGGAACGAAATGGTCTCAATATTACCTGAATTGACGTCAAAGCTATCACTAGGTTTGATTCCAAAGACTTTTTCTGCATCTTCCTCATTTGACAGAATGATATCACACTTCTCCACTAGTGAAGGCATTATCTCTGAAGCTGTCTTACCATATTTCCATAAATTCTTACGATAATTCAAATCACATGAAATTGTCACTCCATGGCGGTCTGCAGATTCAATGGCTTCGGCCAGAACATCAGCAGCCTGCTGACTTACAGCCGGCGTGATTCCAGTCCAATGGAACCATCCTGCATTTACAAAAACAGAGTCCCAATCAATGGAACCTTTTTTGATTGTAGCTAGGGAAGAATGAGCCCTGTCATAAATCACTTTACTGGCTCTGGCAACAGCACCTGTCTCAAGAAAATATATACCTATCCTCTCACCCTGTTTAGAGATATGTTCTGTTTCGACATTCAGTCCCCGAAGTTCCTGCAAGCATCTTATTGTCAAATCATTGTTGTCAGGAAGCGCAGTAACGAACTCCGCTGGAACACCATAACCGGCAAGCGAAACAGCGACATTGGCTTCTGCGCCACCGAAAGTCAGATCAAAGGAATTAGTCTGAGTATATCTTGAGAAACCTGGTGTTGCAAGTCTCATCATTATTTCACCGAAAGTAACTACTTTTTTCATCAGAAATTGAAATATAATTTAGCGTTATAATAACTTATGTTTTCAACAAGTTTTGATATCATTGACATTTCGCTTTGTGGCAAATGGCCGGAAACGACATCCTGAGCAATAAGATTACAAAGAATCCTGCGGAAATACTCATGACGAGGATATGATATTATACTCCTTGAGTCAGTCAACATACCAACAAATCTACTTAAAAGTCCTTGATTTGAGATAGTATTCAACTGATCTATTATACCCTGTTCATTATCAAGGAACCACCAGGCGGCGCCATACTGCATTTTGCCAGGAACACTTCCATCATTAAAAGTTCCAGCCATGGAAGCCAGCACTGTAGAATCCTTAGGATTCAGATTATAAAGGATAGTCTTAGCCAAATTATTTTCTTTTGCAAGACCATCAAGGAATTTATGACCAGATGCAGCCATTGATGCATCATCAATCGCATCGCATCCGGCATCAGGACCTTTTGTCTTGAAGATTATTGTATTATTGTTTCTTATTGGACCAACATGAAACTGCTGAGCCCAACCGCTTTTAGCATCCATCACGGAAAGAAGATGAAGCATTCCGCTTGAGAAAACATTGATATCGTTTTCAGAAGGTTGCTTGCCGGATAGAACAGACAGGAAAATATCATTAAGTTGCTTCATGGTGAAATCCGAGCTGTAGAATGTCGTTAGTCCATGATCAGACAATCTACAACCCATTGTTTCAAAGAAGTCGTGACGATTCTGCAAAGCCTGAAGAAGATCATCTATAGAGCTGATACCAACATTTGAAACAGATGACAGAACTTCTACATATTTTTTGAAAGCAGAAATATCTGAAATGGCAATAATCCTGTCAGGACGCCATGTCGGAAGAACCTTGACACCAAATGAATTTTCCTTTAGACTCTTATGATAATGAAGGGAATCCACAGGATCGTCAGTTGTACATAGTGTCTCAACATTGAATTTTTTTATAAGGCTCTGAGTTGAAAAGTCATCATCACTGAGCAACTCGTTGCAACGGTCATAAATTTTTTTGGCAGTCTCTGGCTTTAATATTTCATCAATACCAAAGACTCGCATCAGTTCCATATGAGTCCAATGGTAGATAGGATTACGCATAGAGAAAGGAACAGTCTCCGCCCATTTCTGAAATTTAATCCAATTATCACCTTCGCCGGAAACATATTTTTCTTCTACACCATTTGCTCGCATCAACCGCCATTTATAGTGATCGCCACCTAGCCACAGATCGGTAATTGAGGTAAATTTATAGTCTTTAGCTATAAGCTCAGGACTAAGATGACAATGATAGTCAATAATAGGCAAGCGTTCAGCATGACTATGATAGAGTTCTCTTGCCACATTTGACTGCAGAAGAAAATCATCGTTTATGTATGTACTCATAATATTGAATTTGTTAACAAATTTAATCATAATAAGAATGTTTTGCAACACTATAATATATTTCGGCACTAAATATTTTCTTTTTTTGTATCTTTGCCGACAGCAAAAAAGCTTTTTATGATTATAAAAGAAATAGACAAAAACGAACTTGAAAAAAGGATAGAAAAGGCTACCGAATTATTCAAGTCCGGTTTTAATTGTTCACAATCCGTATTCAATGCGTTTTCTGATTTATACGGGTTTGATGACGATACTGCACTGAGGATTTCATCATCCTTCGGTGGTGGCATAGGCCGTATGAGACAGACATGCGGTGCAGCCTGCGGAATGTTCCTTCTGGCTGGACTTGAAAAGGGAACAAGTGACGCCTCCAACAGCAAAGGCAAAGCAGACAATTATAGTTTGGTACAGGAACTGGCCGGAGAATTCAAAAAAAGAAACGGATCACTGATATGCGCAGAACTACTCGGATTGAAAAAGCCTGAAGAGTCATGCATACCCGATGAACGCAATGATCAGTACTACAAGAAACGTCCTTGCGTTGAGATGGTAAGAGAGGCAGCAAGAATATATTATGAATATCTAATCAATAACATTCAATAAACCAATGAAACATAATCGTACACTAGGTACTGTATCAAGAGGCGTACGTTGCCCTATTATCCGTCAGGGTGATGACTTAACTAAAATAGTAGTTGACAGCATAATCACTGCTGCAAGGGAAAATAATTTTGAATTGAATAATCGTGATGTCGTTGCCATAACAGAATCCGTTGTTGCCAGAGCAGAAGGCAATTACGCTTCAATAGACTGCATTTCAAAGGATGTCAAGTCAAAAATGGGCGGAGGTACAGTAGGTGTAATATTCCCAATACTATCAAGAAATAGATTTGCGATATGCCTTAAAGGTATTGCAGCAGCATGCGACAAAGTCGTACTTATGTTATCATATCCGTCAGATGAGGTGGGAAACGAACTTGTAAGTCTAGATAAAATTGATGAAGCAGGTATCAATCCATACAGTGATATTCTGTCAGAAGAAAAATACAGGGAGCTGTTCGGAGAATGCAAACACGAATTTACAGGTATTGATTACGTGGAATACTATAAGAGTCTGATAGTTGAATCCGGTGCCGAAGCTGAAATAGTGTTTGCAAATCAAGCAAAGACCATACTGAAATATACTGATAAAGTAATCTGTTGTGACATTCACACAAGACAGAGAACAAAAAGAATACTGAAAGCCAATGGTGCAAAAGTTGTTTGCGGTCTGGATGACATATTGACATCATCGGTTGATGGCAGCGGCTATAACGAAAGTTATGGCCTGCTTGGTTCAAACAAGGCAACAGACACGACTGTAAAATTGTTCCCTCGTGGAGGCAAACCACTTGTTGAGGCTATCCAGAAAAGTTTCCTTAAGGAGACTGGAAAACTCATAGAAGTTATGGTTTACGGAGATGGCGCATTCAAGGATCCAAGAGGGAAAATCTGGGAACTAGCAGACCCTGTTGTATCTCCTGCATACACTGACGGACTTATAGGAAGGCCAAATGAGCTTAAAATCAAATATCTGGCGGACAGCGATTTCAAGGACTTAAGCGGAGAAGAACTAACAAAAGCCATCCGTGAAAGCGTAAAGGCCAAGGATAACGACCTTGTCGGCCAGATGGCATCAGAAGGTACAACTCCACGTCAGCTTACAGACCTTATCGGTTCACTCTGCGATCTTACCAGTGGTTCTGGAGACAAAGGCACACCTATTATTCTGGTACAGGGGTATTTTGACAACATTGCAAACGATTAATACGCAGAAACGCATAAATGTCATAAAATGAAAGAGAGTTCAACAAAAGCTCTCTTTCATTTTATCCCTTCATTTGATTAGAGACATATGAGATTAAATTTTTGTATCTTGATAATATTGACACTCACGGCAATTGCACCTGTATTATCCATCCCCATTACCGACACTACTTCTGTCACAACAGAAGAGTTGGCCGAAAGAATTATTCAAGAAGCAATGAAATACAATGGATCCAGATACAGATACGGAGGAACAGGAGGCCATGGTTTCGACTGTTCAGGATTCACGAGTTTTATCTTTGAAAAATTCGGATATAACCTTGATCACTCTTCAAGAGGACAAGCAAAGCAAGGTCGAGGTGTCAATGGTTCTTTTTCAGAATTACAGAAAGGGGATATTGTAGTATTTTCAGGCAGAAGAAAGAGTAAGACACCTGGACATGTAGGGATATTCATCTCACTTTGCGAAAATGGAGATGATTTTACATTCATTCACGCATCCACTTCCAGTGGAATTATTGTTTCCCATATGAAAGAGCCATACTACGATGGAAGGTTTCTCGGCGCAAGAAGATTCATACCAGATTTCGTGAGTTCTGACACCACAAACAAGGATTATCAGTTTGATATCAGCAATACTGTTGTAAAACCTGACACATTATCACTTAAAGAGTCTGAGCAGAAAATAATTTTATTGGAAAATGGGAAATGGGCAAAAATTCTGGCTGACGGAAAACTTGAAAAGCCTTCTGGAGATGAGAAAATTGTACTGGATCCTGTATCAGGTAACTGGAGTATCATAAAGAATTACCGAAGGACTATTCCGTCTGCATTAGGCGGTACAACCACTTCCGTGACTTCAGTTACTGCCTCCCAAAAGGAACGAGAGTATTCATCAAATGTTTCATCCACATCGGCTACCACTGAAATTTCATCGGAAGCAAACACTACGGTATATCATACCATCAAATCAGGAGATACCCTTTCCATGATAGCACGAAAATATGGAACAACTGTAAAAAACATATGTTCATTGAACGGAATTACAGAGAGGACTATATTACAGCTTGGCAAAAAGCTAAGGGTAAAATAAAAACCCATGGTTAAAAAGAAAATAACTATTTCAAGGACAACTAATCTGAAAGATTATTACTAATTTAGGGTTCGAGAATCTATTTCGGGATTTGCTATGAAGAAGTATGAGGATATAAAAATAGCGGTGGCAGGTACAGGATATGTAGGGCTGTCAATAGCAACTTTATTATCGCAGAATCACAAAGTAACTGCTGTTGATATCATTGCTGAGAAAGTAGATATGATCAACAAAAGGATTTCTCCAATTCAGGATGAATACATTGAAAAATACTTCAGGGAAAAGAATCTAAAACTCACAGCCACAACAAATGGCTACGAAGCATACAGTGATGCAGACTTTGTTGTGATTGCTGCTCCGACCAATTACGATCCGGTTAAAAATTTCTTTGACACTCACTGCATAGAAGATGTTATCGATCTTGTACTTGATGTAAATCCTGAAGCTACCATGGTTATCAAAAGCACCATTCCTGTCGGATACTGCAGAAGCCTGTATCTGAAATACATGAAGAAATTCAAGGAAAAGGGATGGGACAAGACCGACAGAAAATTCAGACTAATCTTTTCTCCTGAATTTTTAAGGGAGAGCAAGGCTTTGTATGACAATCTTTTTCCATCAAGAATTATTATCGGATACCCTAAAGCATTTGAGGAGAATACGAAGATAATAGCAGGGAATCATCTGGAAGACTCTGCCAAGACATTTGCAAGATTGCTTCAGGAAGGGGCCATCAAGGAGAATATAGATACGCTTTTTATGGATACGAAAGAAGCTGAGGCAGTTAAATTGTTTGCCAACACATACCTGGCCCTTCGAGTTTCCTATTTCAATGAACTTGATACATATGCAGAAATAAAAGGCTTGGATACAAAAGCTATAATTTCCGGAGTTGGTCTTGATCCGAGAATTGGATCCCACTATAACAACCCATCTTTTGGCTACGGCGGTTATTGCTTGCCAAAGGACACGAAACAGTTGCTTGCAAATTATCAGGATGTTCCTCAGAACATGATGTCGGCAATAATCGAATCAAACAGAACAAGAAAAGATTACATAGCAGATGCCGTGCTGAGAAAAGCAGGATGGTATGATTATTCAACAGACAATCAATACCAGCCAGAGCATACAAAAAAGTGCACTATCGGGATTTTCCGTTTGACAATGAAAGCCAATTCAGACAACTTCCGACATTCCGCAATCCAGGGAATAATGAAACGGGTAAAAGCCAAGGGAGCAAGCGTTATCATATATGAACCAACCCTTGAAAATGGAACTACATTCTTCGGAAGCACAATAGTGAACGATTTACAGGATTTCAAGAAACAGTCCCAGGTTATTATTGCAAACAGGTACGACAATTGTCTTGATGATGTCGAAAGCAAGGTCTACACTCGCGACATTTTCAGATGCGATTAGCAGAAGGCATCCAAACAGCAAAAAACTATACCTAAATAAAGAATCGGTAAAATATGCCACTATACAACTCCGAGGGCCTGAGCAAGTACTGCGATTTTTTTGACCCGTGGTGT
>DCHP01000002.1 GCA_002315675.1 Rikenellaceae bacterium UBA1749
TTATTTTTGACTCATTTCAAAACAGCTTCTAAAACATAAACCGGACTGATTTTTATATTGACACCAGGCAAGAAACCCGAACCAAAATATATGTTAAACTTAATGAATATAGCACAGGAACTATAGCGGTTTAATGTTGCCTTCACCCTCAACAACACCGAGACCCATATATCTGAAAGTCGCACTTCCCGTTGTTTTGACATTAGCCTGAGTCTGAACATTTGCCTTAACAACTGAAAGACCTGTCAGAATGGCTTCAAGTTTTGCTATAGGGAAGTTGATCATATTGATGCTTGTGCATCCACCACCTGATGTAACTACCTTCCCGGTAGAAGCCTTTCCACCGACAATCGTAATCTTTGGACCAGTACTACATGTTGAAATTGAGATATTGTCAGTATTAATTGTAGCCTCTTCCATTTTTGTTGTACCGGCAAGATCAATCTTGATATCCTTAGCTACAATGTCAAGATAATCAGCAGAAGCAGATGAACCATCCATTGAAATGGAAACATTATTTGCACGCATGAATTTTCCTTTGCAGATTACTGATGTTGCACCTGACAATTGCATATATTTCAAACTGCTTACAACAACTCTGATTGTTATCTTTGACTTGAATGCCCTATTAAAATCATTGCCGAATTTAATTCTGACATAATCTTCATTGGTCTTATCAATAGTAATTTCCGTCCCTTCTGGAAAATTCGCAAATACACCTGTAGCTGAGGGGTCTTCACTTAACTGAATATTCATTGCCCCATCACAAATTATACCTGAAATCTTTTCACCCTTAAAATAGTCGGTAGATTTACCGTCCTGCTGAGCACTTACTGCAGAGAAAGTCACAACAGCCAATAATAATGATACTAACTTTTTCATATACATAATTTTTATCTTAACAAACTTACAAATAAAAAATCAATAATTTGTATGTTTGCACATCTAATTATGAAAAAAATGAGAAAGTTCTTTACAATCATACTATTTCTATCTACAGTGTTTTTTCAATACTCATGCTGCTCGTGTAGAAAAGGAAGCCCTGTAATTGGCAATCTTGAAAGCACCAAGTGGAAATTGATCGAACTGAACGAGAAACAAACGAACACACATATTATTGTCTGCTTTAATCCTGAATCGAAGGTTATTAATGGTAATTGCAATGATTGCATATTATTTGCCGGTTATCATTTATATGAAAAGGAGGAAGGAAATATAGAATTCCTGAACCCAGGCTGGAAAGGGGAAGAAAACTGCACAGAGATACAAACACTTGCAGAAATACTGAAAGAAATAAACACTGTTAAAATTGACAGCAAACACCTGCTTTTAATTGATAGGGATGGTTCTATTAAAGCAATATTTTCAGAATAATACCACAAAAAAGAAAAAAGCGATTATCCTGTCTTTTTTGGGATAATCGCTTTTTTAGTGATAGTAATAACTACTTGCTATAGACTAATATTCAGAGCCTCCTCCTAAGGATGCGTAAAGACTGACTACTCCCATCATACCATATGCACGATTTGCAATACAATTGAATCTTGCTTCAATCAAAGCATTATGAGCAGCCAAAACATCCAGATAGGTCTTGGTATCACTGTTATTCATCAACAGTTCCGTATCATCTCTTGCTTTAGTCAGACTGGCAACTTGAGATTCGTAGAACACTCTTTTATCTATACTACCCTGAACAGCAATAAGGGCATCATTAACTTCTCTTCCTGCATTGAGCAATGTCTTGTCAAAGTTAAATTTTGCTTCCTCCTGCTGACTTTCCATCTTCTTCAAATTTGCCCTGTTCTTTCCACTTGACAATATTGGAGCAACAAGACCGGCAGATAGATTTGACAGA
This sequence comes from Rikenellaceae bacterium UBA1749, assembly GCA_002315675.1. Lineage (GTDB taxonomy): Bacteria > Bacteroidota > Bacteroidia > Bacteroidales > Rikenellaceae > Mucinivorans. Next base: position 1,856 of record DCHP01000002.1, read on the forward strand.
ACTGATACAGGAGATACTATACCTGATAATAAATTGGTAACACCAACACTACCAGATAGGCTTAATCGAGGGAAAAAGTTCAACCAGGCATCCTTTGTCATATAATAAGCCACTTCAACGGAACGCTGAGCTGATCTTACATCAGGACGGAAGGTCAACATCTGAACAGGAATACCTACCTGGAAAACCTGAGGATCCTTAACTTCCAATAGATTTGACCTTTTATATGATGAACATGGTTCGGAAAGAAGCATTGACATCGAATTTTCAGCAGTCTTTATTTTCTCCTCAAGATCCAAAGCGGTAACCAACAGATTTGAGTATGTAGCTTCATACTGACTGACAGCAACTTCATCTGCGAAACCTTCACGCTTTAAATCGTGAATAGCAGTGACACTCTCTTTCCATACAGCAATCATTTCATTCGCAGTGCGCAACTGTTCATCAAGCATCAAAAGTGTATAATATACATTTGCTACTGATGAAATAAGACTCACCCTGTAAGCCTGTTGCTGATCCCTCATCATTTCAACAGTTGTTGCAGCAGCTTTCTTCTGATTTGCCATCTTTCCAAAAATATCAACTTCCCACGAAAAGGCAGCAGAAATGTCATAATTCCAGGCAGGTTCATCTAATGATGACAATGTTGAGAGACCTCCGGCTGGGTTAATGGAGAGAGATGGGACATACGCCAGCTTAGCACCCATCAAAGATGCCTCAGCCTGTTTTACATGTTCGAAAGCAATCTTCAAATCCAGATTATTATCAATAGCCTTTTGGACAAGACATTGAAGATTTGGATCATCAAAGACTTCCTGCCATGTCAAAGAAACCATATTTGTGTCAGAAGTTGAAACTCCACGCCCAAAAAGGTCTTCACGGACATTATTATCTGGTGAGTATTTCTTTAATGGCGCACATGCAAATGTGATAAATGCAATGGCACCAAGTACTAAACTAATCTTCATCGTCTTCATCGTCTTCATTCTGTTTTTTAAACTTGTCCTGCAAAGCCTGGAATGTTGTGTATAATGTTGGAGTTATATAAAGAAGACCAACTGTACCAACAATCATACCAGTAACCGTACCCAGACCTAACGAGAAATTACCAACTCCACCGACTCCACCAAGAGATGCAACTAATGGAAGAAGTCCAATAATCATGGCACCGGCTGTCATCAGAATAGCTCTGATACGTGCACCTGCTGCATCGATAGCTGCTTCTCGGATACTCATACCTTGTTCGTGCCTTTCAACGGCATACTCGGTAATCAAAATTGATGTTTTAGCAAGCAGACCTATCAACATGATTACACCTGTTTGAAGGTAAATATTGTTATCAAGTCCGAACAGATAAGATATTCCATATGACCCTGCTAATCCAAGGGGAACTGCTAGAAGCACTGCAAATGGAATAAACACACTTTCATATAGAGCTGCAAGCAATAGATAAATTATGAACATACATAGAAGGAGAACAATACCCAAACTACCCTGGCTGTCCTGTTCCCTTGACATACCTGCATAGTCAACCGTATAGCCTTCAGGTAACCTAGTCTGAGCATATTCATTAATAATCCTCATACCTTCACCTGAACCAAATGTGGAGGACGCACTGACATTGATTGCAGTAAACTTGTTGAATGTTTTTATTACTTCAGGTCCGAATGTCCTGGAAATAGAAACAAAGTTACTAAGTGGAGCCATTTGTCCAGAAGATGTTCTTACATAAGTCTTATTCAGTGAAAGCTCTGTACGGCGTGTTTCAGGATTACCCATTACCATTACCTTATACACTTTTGAATAAAGGTTAATATCTGAAGCATAATAACCACCATAATATGTTCCAAGCGTAGAAAGGACATCTTTTGGAGTCAGACCGAATCTCATACATTTTGCAACATCAACAGTGACCTGCCATTGAGGGAATTCCATATTGAATGCCATGAAACCCTCAACACCAAGAGGTCTTAAATCATCAATCATCTGCTTGGTCACATCATATAATTCCTGAATAGTACCACCTCGTCTATCCTGCACATACATATCAATTCCACTATTTGTACCATAACCAGGAATCATAGGCAAAGTAAATACAGTAAAGTTTGCCTCTGGGAACTCTTCTCCAAGGGCAGTAAGTTTTCTATATAACCCGAAGAAAGATGATTCCCCAGAACGTTCTTCCCATGGAGCCAAACGTAGGATAATCGTTGAAGCCGAAGAATTTGCTCCCGCAATGAAGCCATAACCACCTGATTGAGAAACCATTTCAACACCTGGAATCTGCTGAGCTTTAATTGCATATTCCTTTGAAATATTGTCAGTTCTGTACAATGAAGACCCTGGAGGGGTATTGACCTCAACAATAAACATACCCTGGTCCTCAAGCGGAACAAGACCAGACGGCATAATATCCATTAAGATTGTCAAAAGCGCTAAAGATCCAAGGCTTATAATCCAGATAACAGGTTTAACTGAAATAACCTTTGACAGGCCATTTTTGTATTTTGTAGTAAATTTCTCAAAGAAGTTATCAAATCCACGGGCATAGCGCTGCTGAAATGTACCCTTCTCCCCTTCCTTTATTTGCTTGATCGGTTTAAGCATCAGTGCACACAAGGCAGGAACTGTAGTCAGTGAGTTCAAAGCAGAAATACCAACTGCAACAGCCATCGTAAGACCAAACTGCTGATAGAAGATACCACTTGTACCACCTAAAAATGACACAGGAATAAACACCGCCATAAACACCATTGATGAGGTCAAAACAGCCTTTGCAACACCTTTAATAGCATTCTTCGTTGCCTTGTAAGGCGATGTCTCGCCAGCATCAAACTGGGCATGCACCGCCTCGACCACCACAATGGAGTCATCGACGACCGTACCGATTACAAGCACCAAAGCAAACAGAGTTAACAGGTTTATTGAAAAACCTGCAATTGTCATGAAGGCAAAGGTACCTATCAATGATACAATAATACTGATAAATGGAATAAGTGTACTCTTGAAGTCTTTCAAAAATAGAAGTACTATAAGAACAACAAGGATAATAGCATCTCTCAATGTTTCAACAACCTGATCAATTGCAGCATAAAGGAAGTCGTTTGTACTCATCAGCACACCAACATCAACGCCACTGGGTGCTTCCTTCCTTATCTGCTCAAGAGCTTCAGCAATCTGATTGTTGACAAGTGTTGCATTTGAACCTGTTGACTGATACACAATACACATAACACCTGGATGACCATTGTTATATCCTGTCATGTTATAGAATTCGGTTCCAAGTTCAATTTTGGCAATATCCTTTAGTCTTAGAATTGACCCATCCTGTTCTGAACGGATAATAATATTATTGAATTCCTCTTCAGATTTCAGACGTCCAGTGTAACGCATTGCATACTGATACTGTTCGTTTGAGTTCTCACCTATTGTACCTGTTGCGGCCTCAATATTCTGAGAAGCAAGCACATTTATGACATCTGAAGGCACCAGATTATGCTGAGTCATAGCATAAGGATCCAGCCAAACACGCATTGAATATTCACTACCAAGCATCTGGAATTTACCGACACCACTGACATTCAATATTCTTGGTTTAATATTGATTGATGCATAGTTACTCAAAAAAGCGTAGTCATATGCATCATTCGGAGAATAGACAGAGAAAAGCTGCAATATGGAGTTTTCAACCTTTTCTACAGTAATACCATAAGTTTTCACTTCCTGAGGAAGGACTGACTTGGCTTTTTCAACCCTATTCTGTACATTGACCGCATCAATATCGGGATTGGTTCCCTGTTTGAACACGACTCTCACATTTATTTCACCTGAATTTGAGGCTGTCGAATACATGTACAACATATTCTCGACACCATGGATTGCATCCTCAAGTGGAACAATTGCAGTCTTTAGAACTGTCTCCGAGTTAGCACCTGTAAAATATGAAGATATTTCAACTGTTGGGGGTGCAATACTCGGGTAACGTTCAATTGGAAGTGACATCAACCCAAGTATACCTACCAGCAAGATAAGCACACTGACAACCGACGAAAGGATCGGACGTTTTATAAAAGTTTGAAGTTGCATGGTAAATTCTATTTAAATTCCACTTCCATATCATTTTTCATACGATTGGTTGTTGCGGAAATAATATCACCTGATTTCAATGGATAATTTCCGTCCTTATTTGGAAGCAACAACCAATTGGTTGCATCATATCTTGACGCAGAAATTTCAATCTGAATAGTTTTCCCATCTTCTACCCTGAATACAAATAGTTTGTCCTGGATTTCCTTGATGGCAGAACGAGGAATCAGAATAGCCTTATCTTCCTGATATGAAAACTCAACCTGACATGACCCACCTGAGAGCAATTTTGTCTCTGGATTTGGGAAAATTGAACGGATTGGAAGAGCACCTGTACTTTGGGAAATCATACCGCTTTTGGAATGCAAATGACCTTGATATTTATATTTCACACCATTATTCATTATAAGTGACAGCGGTATATTGTTTATTTCAGTCTGTTCACTTACTATAGATAGATATGCATTTTCAGGAAGTGAGAAATCTGCATAGATTTCTGAATTGTCAGAAACCATTGTCAGTGGTTCAGAAATCTGAGGACTAACAAGACTACCAACCTTATATGGCAAGTTTCCTACATATCCTCCTACCAGTGTGCGAACCTTGGTAAAGGATAAGTCATTTGCCGCATTTGTCAGGTTAGCCTGAGCCTGACTGACTGCAGCCTGGGCTGTCAGCAAATCATTCTTTGCAAGTTTCAGCTGATATTCACTGATAACTTTTCTCTCAAACAGGTGACTTTTACTTTCAAAAGTCAGTTTTGCTGTCTCCAATTTAGCCTTGGACATTTCAAGATTCGCAAGAGCTACATCATAAGCTGATGTGAATGGAACATCATCAATTTCAAAAAGCACCTGATTCTTCTCAACCCTCTGGCCTTCTTTAACCAGAACCTTCATTATTCTACCAGTCACCTGAGGGAATATTGCGACATCCTGAACACCCTGCATTGTTGCCGGGAAGGTAAATGTAGCTAATACGGATGTATCCTTAACAGTAAAAGGAATAACTTTTGTCTTTGCAATCTCAACTTCCTTGTTTCCACATGAGAATATCAATAGAAGTGACATTACTGAAATAGGAATTGTTAAAATACGTTTCATTATTGTTATTTTTTATACATTTCTACAATGATAAGATAGTTAGGCAATGAAGCACATCATTTTCCATTACTTTGTCTTCCTTGATTGCTCTACAGATTGGTAGATTAATTATTCTGTCCTGAATGGACCCTATCATAACATTACGTTGCCCCTCTTTCAATGCTCTCACTGCAGCAACCCCCATACGGCTTGCCAGGATTCTGTCTGCCGCACTAGGTTTCCCACCTCTTTGAAGATGTCCTAAGATAGATACGCGAACATCATACTGAGGATACTCTTTCTTGACACGTTCAGCATAATGCATGGCACCACCATCCTTTTCAGATACAATAACTATTGAGCTGTTCTTTGATTTTCTGATACCTCTGCCTATGAAATCAGCCAACTGGTCCAGTTCTGTATTCTCCTCTGGGATAATTGCAGCTTCAGCTCCGGCCGCAATTGCACTGTTCTGCGCCAGAAATCCGGCATCACGGCCCATAACCTCGACAAAAAAGATTCTATCATGGGATGTTGCAGTGTCCCTGATTTTATCTACACACTCAACAATAGTATTAAGAGCCGTATCATATCCAATGGTCTTGTCTGTACCATACAGGTCATTGTCTATTGTACCTGGGATACCGATTACTGGAATATCATGTTCTGTTGCAAGTTGATATGCACCGGACAATGATCCGTCACCACCGATTACCACAAGAGCATCAACATCGTATTTCTTTAAAACTTCAAAAGCTTTTGTCCTTCCTTCTTCAGTTCGAAATTCGTCACATCTTGCGGTCTTAAGAATCGTTCCACCTCTTTGAATAATATTGGAAACACTATTTGTTGTAAACTCTTCCAGCTCCTCAGAAATAAGACCGGCCCATCCACGATGAATACCATATACTTTCCAGCCTTCAAATATTGCAGATCTAGTCACCGCACGAATTGCGGCATTCATACCTGGGGCATCTCCACCTGAAGTTAAAACCCCAATACAATTCATTTTCATATTTATGTCGTATAAATAATTATTCTTATTTCCTACTCTACAATTTCCAGACCCTGCCTTTTGTCAATGCTTTCTTCAAGACTTTCGGCATCAGCCTGTTCTAATATACCTTCTTCTACAAACTGATTCAGAAGTTCACGTTCTTTTGCAAGCATAACCCTAATAGCCCTGTTGGTCAAAGTAGATGCAAATATATCAGGTTCATTCTTTGCTGATTCCTGAATGACACCTTCGGCAAATGTTTTGATGTGATCAAGTTCTTCTCTTACTATTGAAATTGCTGATGCCATTTCCTCATTGTCATTGACTCGTGAAATCTCAACTTTATTCAAGGCCTTAATACATCCTTCCTGTACTAAAAGATATGCCGTACATGTATTCAGCGCACCAGTTATCCTTCTTTTCTTGGAATAGAACCAGCGGCGTTGACTCTTTATTGTCTTGAGGGTAAGGACATCAATAGGTTTGGTCCCATCAAAGTCAGATAGTATTTCCACCATATCCAGTAAGGCATTATAACTTGCAAATGTTATTACCCCGATATTGTACAGCTTAGTGGCCAGCGTTTTCTCGCGTTCAAGCATCATTTTCCGGATAAATGCTACCATTTCATCCTTTGAAGTCACAGCATCTTCAGTTCCTTCTGGCATAACATAATCAGGGATGACTTTACATTCCACCATATCCCAATTGGCTGCTGAGAAATCAGTATTACTCTTCATGGAAGCGATATTGCCCTTGTCGTGTTCCTGGAATCTGCTGACAAGATTCTTACGCAATTTATGTTCAAATGGAGAAATGGTTTTAGTCATTTTAAACTTGTCAACCAGCAACTTGGATGTCGTACCATTTACGCATAAGGTTAATGCTACTACGCCTGCCGTATACAGTAATATTACATCTCTGATTTCCTCTGGGATACTGGTATTGTAATGAACCATTAATGCCATTGACATACCTAAGGCACCTCTCAAACCACCCCAGCCAAGTACAATTGCCTCGTGGAATTTCAATCCATATCCGACCTTTCTGAGTATCGGGAAAAGAATTGTTATCATTATATACCTAATGATATTCAAGCCTATGTATAGTAACACAACCTCAAGAACTCTCGTCCAGGTAATATCAACTTTTGTTGCAATAATTACACCTACAATGAGGAATATCAATGTATTTGCTATTTCTGAAAGGAATTCCCAGAACTTACTCATAAACCTGCTGACTTCTGGTTTCAGGTGAGGCAATGCCTTCTGAGAGAAGAAGTGACCGAATACTACAAGCGCAATTACTCCAGACACTTCCAAAGTACTCTGAGCTATCAGGAATGTCATATATGCTGCTACAACCATTACACTGTTCTGTATGATTTCGCGCTGACAAATCTTCGTCATAAATAGAAGTGTCAACTGAGCCATGATATATCCAATAACAAAACTTGCTACACATACCCATATGAAGAACATAACGGGATATTGAATAGGATTTGCTCCTGTAAACTGACTATAGAACAACATGAAACATACGATACCTGTTCCATCATTCAAAAGAGATTCCCCATCAACCAAAGTTGAAAACCTCTTGCTTGTCTTTAATTCATTGAGAAGTGCAACAACTGCAACAGGGTCCGTTGCACTAATCAAACCGCCGAACATCAATGCAAATTTCCAATTGTCAGGATTGTAACCACCAAAGATATATGACATGAACATTACAAATCCCGCAGTTAGAAACATACAGATTATTACTCCAGGCCCCGCTAATATTGATGAACTAACAAGTGTCTTATTGAAAACATGCAAATCCATCTTATAAGCCGAATCAAAAATCAGGATTGGCAAAAAAACAAACAGGACAAAATCTGGATCCATCGATGTTATCAGATCTACACCCTGCTCTATCGCACTCATATCGACAAAAACATCGAATTCATATGCAATACCTAATAGTAGACCAATAATAAACAAGGATACAGTATAAGGCAACTTGATGAACCTTTCAAATGTCTTCAATAGAACACCTATCAAGATACCACCCATAATCATTATGATGGGAACCAACAATGAATTCATAACACTTCCATTTATAGTTAATAAAAGCAAAATTAATCTAATTTTCTCATTCCCACACTCAAATTATAACATTTTAGTGGTAAAAATTACAAAAACATGATTTAACAACCAAAATCCTGTTTCCCATACAACACATTACATGGCAGCATAGATGAGCACACTTGAAAAAGTCCAAATATTGAGAAACGCCCCAATTTCAGAAACCTGTAATAGTGGTAAAAATGACAAAAGAAACTTTATCAAGTAGACTCATAGATACAAAAGAAAAAGTACCCTAAGTCCACAAATAATAACGTACCGTGCAACGCCACTTCATTAAGCACACAAAAAGACTAATTATTTTTCCGGAACAAAGACCTGAAAACAATGGAAGATGCAACAGATACGCCAATAAGAATTGGATAATAAAGGTTTGGAACTATCGCCATAGGTGAAATCTTTGCAATCCCGGATGCCATCAAAAGCTGGGCACCATAAGGTATAATACCTTGTATGAAACATGACACCGTATCCATGATACTTGCTGATCTTCTTGCAGGAATACCATATGTCTCAGATATTTTCTTTGCGATATCACCTACTGACAATATGGCAATGGTATTATTAGCCGTACATAAGTTGGCCAATGCTGAAATCTCAGCAATAGCAAATTCAGCATGCATTCTTGAGCCAATCCTCCTACGGATAAGTTCAATAGCGTAATCCAGTCCTCCTAAATGTTTCACTACTGCAAGTATACCTCCAGCCATCATTGTAACCACAATAAGCTCAGACATGGAAGAGACCCCTTCAACTATAGCATCAAACAATGTAGTAACATCTACAATACCTCTACAGAGAGCAATCAATACGGCAACAGACAAAGATATGATCAGTGCTGTCAGAACATTTACTCCTATCAGGGCCAGCACAATGACAAGTATATATGGAACAATCAGTAAGATATCCTGTTGCTGATTGGAAATATCAACATCACCCACTCTGGCCGAAAAGAAGTAAATAGCTGCTGTCAGCACAGCGGCAGGCAATACAAGAAAGAAATTAGAACGGAATTTGTCCTTCATCGAGCAGCCCTGAGTCTGCGTGGCCGCAATAGTAGTATCAGAAATGAAAGACAGATTATCTCCAAAAAAAGCTCCGCCGGCAACAATGGCAACATACCATTCAACTGGAGTTGACATATCTGTAGCCACGCCAACAGCAAGTGGACATAAGGCGACAATTGTACCAACTGATGTTCCGATAGAGAACGATATGAAACAGGAAGCTATGAAAAGTCCTACAGGAAGATATTCTACCGGGATAATTGTCAACGTCGCAGCAACGGTAGCCTCAACGGAACCTATTCTCCTGGCAACGGCAGCAAAAGCTCCGGCAAGGATGAAAATCCATATCATATACATGATACGGCTGTTTGCAGCTCCTCCGGAGAATACTTCAATATTGCCTCTTGATATCAGAACCGCATATACGGATGTAAACAGAAATACAACAAGCACCGGCACCTGATACGAACTTCTGGTAACAAAAGAACATACCAGGAAGACAATCAGAAGAAGAATAACAGGAGAAAGTGCGATTATTTTATTTATCCTACTCATTGCAATTCCAAAAATAGTACAATTTTACTTTCAAGCGTATAATAATAGACTAATAAGGGAATCACAAAATATTACAAAAAGGTGACTGAAGATTTCCGACACCTTTTTGTAATGCTTTAATCAAATTAGCATGAGCTGATAATCTATTACTTACATGCAACAGCTGCTTTTTCTATTTCAAGAGCCTTGCAATAGTTCTGTAGATATTTATTGAAACCTTCAATATCCTCTGGTTTTGGTTTTACCTCAGTTGCTGAACAATTTGCAAATATCTCAGTTTCAAGATAGTCAGAAAGGCTCTGACCCTCCTTCTTAAGGACCCTGTATGCTGCAAGAAGTGCAATGCCCCATGCTCCACCTTCTCCGGCGGTTTCCATGACAGAGATAGGAGAAGCCAGTGCTGCTGCAAGAATCCTCTGGCCTACACCTGGTACCTTGAACAAACCACCGTGACCGGTAATTCTGTCCACCTGAACATTTTCATCATTGAATAGGATGTCATTACCGAACTTAAGGACACATACAGTTGCATAAAGTATTGTGCGCATGAAATTTGCCAGATTGAACTTATCCACGGCCGATCTAACAAAAAGCGGACGTCCGTCAGAGAATCCTGTTACAGGTTCTCCAGACACATAATTAAATGACAGAAGTCCTCCGCAATCGGGGTCTCCCTTATCTCCAGCCTCAAACAGTTTACTGTATATCTGGGACATATCAACCGGAATGCCTAACAGGTTCTGGTATTCTTTAAATAGATTTACCCACGCATTCAAGTCTGAGGTGCAGTTATTGCAATGAACCATAGCAACTGGATTGCCTTCAGGAGTAGTTACCATATCTACCGCTTCATAAGGTTTGGATAATTCCTTATCAAGTACAATCATTGAAAAAGATGAAGTACCGGCGGAAACATTACCAGTTCTTGGTTTTACAGCATTTGTAGCTACCATACCGGTTCCCGCATCACCTTCTGGAGGGCACAATGGAATTCCTGCCTGAAGATTTCCAGAAATATCAAGAAGTTTTGCACCTTCGCTGGTCAAAGTTCCTGCATCGGCACCTGATGGTATTGATTCAGGAAGAATATCAAGAAGCCTCCACCCGAGTCCTTCGTCACTTATCAGTTCATCGAACTTTTTAACCATTGCCGAAGAATATGTACCTGCAGAAGAATCAACTGGTATCATTCCAGAAGCATCACCGACACCAAGGACTTTCTTTCCTGTAAGTTGCCAGTGTATATATCCAGCCAGTGTTGTCAGGAAATCAATATCCTTTACATGAGGTTCCTTATTTAGAATCGCCTGATATAAATGAGAAATACTCCACCTAAGGGGAATATTGAAATTAAACAAATCTGAAAGTTTCCTGGCTGCAACTCCTGTATTTGTGTTACGCCATGTTCTGAATGGGACAAGAATCTTCTGGTTTTTGTCAAATGCCATGTACCCATGCATCATAGCACTAATACCGATACCTGCAAGTGAAGTAATTTCCACCTGATACTCATTCTTCACATTAGTTCTAAGATCAGAATAACATTCCTGAAGTCCCTTCCATATGATATCAATATCATATGTCCAGAGACCATCAACCAATTGATTCTCCCATTCGAAAGCCCCCTGGGAAAGAGGCTTACCTTTATCATCAATTAAAACAGCCTTTATTCTGGTTGACCCGAATTCAATTCCCAGAAAAGCCTTGCCGGATCTGATTACTTCCGCTATCTCCAAAGGAAACACCATAGTCGTGGATTTTAAATATGCATTACCTGTTTTGAAAAAATCAATAATAGCCATTCGAATAAATGATTACTATATCATGCGATTGTTTATTTCAATGACTTATTAAGCATATAATAGACCTCATTTATGCGAAGTTCCTGCTTGAAGTTTGCAACAGTGGTCTGAGCATTGATATGCAAAATTTCAATATCTGCTATTTCAGCATAGTCTTCCCAATATTCAGGAGTTATATCATATGAGAATGCAGAGTGATGTGTCCCACCTGCCATTATCCATGCAGCTGCACCTATCTCAAAATTTGGTTTAGGAATCCAAAGAGCAGAAGCAACAGGAAGTTTTGGCAGTGGCTTTGGTTTGATACATTCAACATCTGCCGCAATTAATCTGAAACGATTTCCCATATCCACAATTGTTGCTGCCATACCGGAACCTGTCTTGCTCGTAAATACAAGTCTGGCTGTAGGAGTCTTTCTGATTCCAATACCTAAGTGATGAACCTCAAGTTTAGGTTTGGACTCAGCAGCAATAAGCGGACAGATCTCAAGCATATGAGCCTGGAGAATAGCACTACGTTCGCCATCAAAATTGAGGGTATAGTCTTCAAGGAAAGAACATCCCTCTGGAAGTCCCTGTGTCATATACCAAACCGTACGGAAAAGAGCTGCTGTTTTCCAGTCCCCTTCAGCACCGAAACCATATCCTTCAGCCATTAATCTCTGACTTGCAAGACCTGGAATCTGATCAAATCCCCTTCCAGTCTTTTCCACATTGACATCACCAAGATCATCAAAATTTGTAGTGAAGCCCTTTGCTCCAGTGGCTTTAAGGACTGCTCTCAATGCCAGTTCAGCCTTGGCTGAGTTCCATATTTTCTTGAATTCAAGGGAAGTCTTATCCTCAAGTTCCTTATTATGATCATACAATCTGAAATACTCTTTTGTAAGGGCATCAACATCTGAATCCTTTATTGAGTCAAAGAATGGCATAACATCACTGAATGCCATATAATCTACATGATATCCCAGTCTAAGTTCTGCTTCTACCTTATCACCATCTGTGACAGCAACATTGTTCATCTGATCACCGAATCTTATGATACGGCAATCCTGAGCATCAGCCCATGCGGCCGCAACTCTTTCCCATACTGCTATATGACCAAGAGTTTTTTCATCTTTCCAGTAACCTACTACTGTCTTATGGCCTTTACGCATACGAGCAAGAATATACCCAAATTCCCTGTCTCCATGTGCACTCTGATTCAGGTTCATGAAATCCATATCCATTGTATCCCATGGAATTTCTTCATTGAACTGGGTATGTAAATGAAGTAGAGGCTTGCGAAGTTTCTGCATACCATGAATCCACATCTTTGCAGGAGAAAAAGTATGCATCCATGTAATGACACCAACACATTTTGGTTCAGCTTCAGCACGAACCATAATATCAGTTACCTCTGCAGATGAATTTGCAGTTCCCTTGTATACAAGTTTGATTGGCAGAACGCCAGATTCGTTCATTCCGTCCACCATTTTCTGGGAATGTCCATCAACCTGAACAACAGCATCACCACCATAAAGCAGCTGAGCTCCTGTAACGAACCATACTTCTAGATTATCAAATTCTTTTATCATAACGTTTGGGTTATTTATTATTCATGATCAATTATTTCTTCTTTTGTCCATAATAAGCTCCAGGCCCATGTTTCCTGGAATAATGTTTCTCTATCAGATAGGGATTCATGGTAAGAGCAGGATTTATACCATATGATAGATATGCCATCTTAGCAACAGTTTCCATGACAACGGCATTATGAACTGCCATGACGGCATCTTTTCCCCATGAAAAGGCTCCATGATTTTTTACTAGCACACCTGGATTCTCAATTGGATTGATATTTTCAAATCTTTTTACAATCACATTACCTGTTTCTTTTTCATATTCACCCTGTACTTCTTCAGCTGTCATATCATCAGTGCAAGGGATAGACCCATGAAAATAATCTGCATGAGTAGTACCGATATTCGGAATGTCCTTGCCAGCCTGAGCCCATGCCGTTGCATAGACAGAATGAGTATGGACTACACCACCAATCTCAGGGAAAGCCCTGTAAAGTACAAGATGAGTCGGAGTATCCGAAGATGGATTCAATTTTCCATCAACAATTTTGCCATCAAGAGAGACAACTACCATATCTGATGCCTTCATTTTATCATAGTCAACTCCACTTGGTTTTATGACAACCAGTCCTGATTCCCTGTCTATTGCTGAGACATTCCCCCATGTAAAGATTACAAGACCATGTTTAACAAGATCAAGATTCGTCTTAAGTACAACTTCTTTTAATTCTTCTAACATTTTGAACTCCTACCAGAAATATATATAAAAGGCTACAGTGATAGCAAGGATAATACAAGTATTGATTATATCCCATCTTCCCCATGATGCACGGGTCGCAGCTTTTTGTTCCTCGGAAGCCGTACCAAATACAAGACCAGAAATTTGTTCTTCATCTGGTCGCCTGGTAAACAGCGAAACTGTAATTGCAAACAATATACAGAACACAAAAAGCATGACGCAGAATGCATAGACATTCACTTCATTGAACAAATATGTAAAGATATTATGAGACTGAGGGTGTAGAATCATTGTCAATAGTCGTGTACAGCCAAGTGCAATACCAACTATCAAAGTCCACATACCAGCCTTCGGAGATGTTTTTTTCCAGCAGACACCAAGTAGAAACACAGATGCTATTGCAGGAGCAAGAAGTCCCTGAATACTTTGGATATAATCATACAAGCTCTTTCCCATTGCCTGGATAACAAATATCCAGAGAACACCCAAAATCACTACAATTACTGTAGCTATTCTACCAACAGTCACAAGTTTTCTTTCTGGAGTTTCAGGATGACGGCGTTTGTATATATCAATTGTATATAGCATTGAAGATGAATTATACAAGGAAGCAAGCGAACTCATAAGAGCTGCCAGAATACCACAAATCAAAACACCCTTAAGCCCTACGGGAAGAAGAGTATTAACCAGCATAGGGAATGCCAGATCAGGATTGGCAAGAACTCCGGTTGCTGCATCAGGAAGAAGTGCAACAGCAAGTTGTTTACCGATAATGGAATCCGGTTGCTTAGTCAAGGCAAATGCAATCATACCTGGAATCAGGAACAGGAATACAGGAAGAAGTTTAAGATATGCGCCGAAAATAGCTCCTCTTCTCGACTCTTTCTGATTCTTACCTGATAACACTCTTTGAACTATAAACTGGTCAGTGCACCAATACCAGAAACCGATAATAGCTGAGCCAAACAAGGTTCCGTACCAAGGAAAGGCTGAATCCTGACCGCTTCTCATCAATGATGTCATATTGTCTCCAAGGTCATTGACAGGTTGCGATGCACATGTTGCCATCATTACATTCCATCCTCCAAGTTCCTGCAGGCCCAGGTACAGAATAACCAATGAACCTATGAGCAATATAGGTGTCTGAAGAACAGATGTCTTGAGTACGGACTCCATACCTCCAATAACAGTATAAATTGCAGTTATTACAACAAGAGCAAGTGCGGCCACCCAGAAATTAATTCCAAGTAAAGTCTCAAGTGCAAGGCCACCTGCAAGAACCGTAACGGACACCTTTGTCAGTACATAGCTTGCCAGAGAAAGATATGTCAAAATTCCCCGGCTCTGGCGGTTATACCTTTTTTCAAGGAATTCAGGCATGGTATAAACCATACTTCTTTCGTAGAAAGGAACAAAAGCCCATCCCAATATAAGAATTATCCACCCTTGCATTTCCCAGTGAGCCTGAGCCATACCTGATGTTGCACCGGCGCCGGCAAGACCAATCAGATGTTCAGATCCAATATTCGAGGCAAAAATAGATGCACCAATTGCAAGCCACGTTGCAGAGCGCCCGCTTAAGAAATAGTCTCCGGATGTTTCTTTTTTCTTTTTTACTACACTCCAGCATATCCAGACCATAGCAACAAAGAAAAGACCTATGATAATCCAGTCCCATGATGCAAGGGAAATTCGATTCAAGTCTTCGCTTGCAAGAAGAAGAGTGAAATTATTCAACATTTTCAGAATATTATAATAGTTAAAAATAGATATGTAATATACTAACAAAAATAATTAAAAATACATTTTTTCAATCAATACTCCACACTATTTTGGTAATTCACCTAAAAAATCAGACGTTATTTCATAGTGGTTGCATTGTTGACCAGATAGACAATTGAAACATATGGGACGCCAGAATTTGTCTGAAGGCCGATTTCACAGGTTCTGCTGTTTGAGTAGCCAATACTGACATTTGCATCTTCTACCTGTTTACGGAGTTTTCGAAGTGCATATTTATTCAGTTCTGGATTTGTGAATCCCTTATCACCTGCAAAACCGCAACAACCGACACCTTCCGGCACCAATACATTAGAAGAGCACATTTTTGCAAGTTCAATAATTATCTGATCAAGTTTCATCAGCCTCATGGAACATGTTACATGAACAGCAACAGGTTCATCCTGTTGATGCCACTGAAGACGATCCTTCAAAAATGTCCAGATAAACTCTGCAGGTTCATATAGTTTCATTGTCTTTATACACTTGCGCATTCTGTGAAGACATGGACTCTGATCACATAAAATGGGATACTCACCATTATTACTTGCAAGAAGAAGTGCTTTTTCCATTTGACGGACTTTCCTCTCCGCAATATCAGGCATTCCCTTACTTTCCCAAATAGTACCACAACATAGCTCTTCCCTGTTCTCAGGGATAATGACTGTACATCCTGCCTTTTCAAGAAGATCAATTGTCTCATCAACAAGAGAACGTTCAACCGGTGTTCCCTTAGGAAGTCCCATTGTCTGGTTGATACAGCTAGGAATGTATACAACCTTAAAATCCCCATTCCCCCTCACAGACTCGCCATTATACCTATAGCCATGAGGCAATGACTTTGTCCATAAAGGAAATTTCAGAAAATGAAGCAACTTCCCGGATGCTGTCATAATTGTATCCCCCAATAAAGTATGGATACCCCCCGCAAGCGAAAGAACATTCCGTAGAGCAGACTCAACAGAAGCAAGATTGTCTGCAACTTTCTCAAACGACGATCTTGTAAATGATGAAATTGTCTGACGTCTTATCTCATGGGTAAGATCGCCGACATTAATCCCAAGAGGACATGACATTGAACAAAGTCCATCACCAGCACATGTTTCCTCTCCTAAATAACGATAGGCTTTTGCAAGTGACAGGTAATTCTCACCGCACGTTTTCCTACGCTGAATCTCCCTGTTTATTACAATCCTCGTCCTAGATGACAATGAGAAACCGCATGACAGACAGTTCACCTCACAGAAACCGCATTCAATGCATTTGTTTATCCTTTTGTACGCATCTAATGTCTGCTCATCCGCTCCGGATACAGGACTGATAGTCGGAAGAAGCTTAAGGTTCTTTAGATGACATTTTGAATCATCATTAAAGATAACACCCGGATTCAGGATATTGCCAGGGTCAAAAATATGTTTGACCCGTTTCATAATGTCATAGACCTGCTCACCCCATTCATACTTAACAAAAGGAGCCATATTTCTCCCTGTACCATGTTCTGCCTTCAGAGATCCGTCATATTTTCCAACTACAAGTTTGACAACATCATCTATCATTTCCTCATATCGCTTAAGCTGATCTGCTGTTTCAAAGCTCTGATTTATGATAAAGTGAAAATTCCCGGCCAGAGCATGACCATAAATACACGAGTCCTTATATCCATGTTTTTCAAGCAGGTCCGACAAATCCATTGTTGCCTCAGGCAGATTCTCGATATGAAAAGCAACATCTTCAATGATACAGGTTGTTCCCTCTTCACGAAGCCCACCGACCGAAGGGAAAATACCCGAGCGGATTGCCCAGTATCTGGAATATTCCTTTGGATCAGTTGTAAATCTGACTGGAATGGCTGTTTCAAAAGAAGCAAGGCATTTGGTAAGGGACTTAATATTATCAGACAGTTCTTCCTCAGTCTCAGCATGGGTTTCTACAAGAATTGCAGTGTCACCTGTTTGGTCATTGACAGACAGGAGAGAGCGACGGTCAAGGAGTTCTGCAACCTGGACATTTTCCTTTTGCAGTGCAAGCACCGATTCTGCAGCTGTCTTTATATTGTTAAAATATATCATCGCACTCGCCCGGTATTTTGGGACAGGACGAGTTTTCATTTTAACTTCACTTAAAAATCCCAGTGTCCCTTCAGAACCAACCATAAGATGGGCAATGATATCATATGGATCATGGAATTCCACAAATGGATGAATATTGAGCCCTGTAACATTCTTGATGGAATATTTATACCTGATTCTTTCCGTCAGTTTGGAATCAGAGAGAATTTCATCCCTTATCTTTTCTATTGCAGCAACAAATTCCGGATGAGAAACCGAGAACTTCTTCTTGCTATTTTCAGATCCGGTATCCAGAATGGTACCATCAGCAAGAACAATTCTAGCAGACAGCATTTCCTTGTCAGAATTTGCATGAGTTCCACAACTCATACCAGAGGCATTGTTTATGACAATACCCCCAACCATACAGCTGTTGATACTCGCCGGATCTGGTCCGAAATAACGTCCATATGGTTTCAGTATGGCATTTACCCTCGAGCCTATAAGCCCAGGCTGAAGGGTGATTGATTTATCATCATCATTATATTCATACTTTTCCCAATATTTTCCTGCAATAATCAGAATGGAATCAGTCAAAGACTGGCCTGACAATGCGGTTCCTGCAGCACGGAATGTTACAGGAAGTTTCAGCTCGCCTGCTATTTTGAGAAGTTTAGAAATTTCTTCTTCATTTTCCGAACGGACAACCACCCTGGGTTGCATTCTATAACACCCAGCATCAGTTCCCCATCCTATCGTCCGTATTTCATCTGTGTAGATTCTATCTTTCTTTATAAACGAAGATATCCTTCTCACAAATGTTTCATACCCGTTTTTCATAAAGTTTCATAAGTTAAAGACTGAAAAGAGATATACACTTTCTGCATATCCCTTTACAAATTTAATAGATTATCTCGTTATCCAATAGATAATTAGTCCAAACATCGGATCAATTGTTATGCACAGACGAACGGCTGTTTGTCATTGATGTGTAATGTGCAAAATAGTGATCATTAAAAATCCAGAACCTTTCCCGGTTTACAAGTAGAGTTTCTCCTAATTGGAAAAACCTAATATTTACAAATTAGTTCAACTTATTTGTTTCTTTCACTTAATTACCATTTATGGGTCAACTTGAAATAGTCCAAATGCTGAGAAACACCCCAATTACAGAGGTCTGTACTCGTGACAAAAACGGCAAAGCATACTTTTTCAAGTAGACTCATTTATGTATATTAGGAATCTGACTATTTCCGGATATGAATTGTCAATATTCTATCTTCTCCATGCTGATTTTCTGAGACCAGCTGGCTTGACCCCTTTATTATCTTCACTGAAATCTGGTCATTTCTTGGATTATCCAGTATCTCCTTTGTACAATTTCTCTGTATTATTTGAAGACTGAGATTGTAGTCCACCTCACTATACTCTATTACAATCTGAATTGGTCCGGTGAAAGGTAGGATATTAATCAACAACTCCTCAAGTATTAATTCCATTCTATACTCCTGTTGCCTGTCAATCACATATTTCTGACAGAAAACAGATATTTCCTGATGCATTCCATATACATCATAATGTCTGTTATCAACATCAAACTGCAGAGACCTCAACCTGTTGACAAAGGACTGTGTCTGTGGTTTCTGGGGATGATAGAATATCTGTTCGGGAGTACCTTCTTCATATATATAGCCATCGCACATAAAGAATATCCGAGTACTGACATCATATGCGAACTTCATTTCATGAGTTACAATCGCCATGGTCATGCCTTCCTTGGCAAGTTTCCTGATTACAGAGAGAACTTCACTGACCATAGTAGGGTCAAGAGCAGAAGTCGGTTCGTCAAATAGTATTATTTCCGGTTTCATGGAAAGACAACGCGCTATTGCGACACGTTGTTTCTGCCCTCCCGACAATTCTGATGGATAAGAATTAGCCTTACCTGAAACACCTACCATCTGAAGCAAACGAAGACCTTCCTTTTCTGCCTCATTTTTTGGCATACCAAGAAGTTTTATAGGTCCAATCATAACATTCTCAAGTACGGTTTTACATTCAAAAAGGTTAAAGTTCTGAAAAACCATTCCCATTTTGCGCCTCAATAATTTAAGGTTTGCTCTCTTATCAAGAATATTATGTCCATCAACTATTATTTCCCCAGAAGTTGCTGTCTCAAGATGGTTGATGCAACGAAGGAATGTGCTTTTCCCTGTTCCCGACGGCCCAATAATTGAAATAACTTCTCCCTTTGCTATTTCACAACTTACATCCTTCAAGACCTCCACCATGGAACCATCCTGAATAAAGGATTTTGACAAGTGATTAACCGTAATCATAGTTTAGAAGCAATTTTATCTATTATTACTCCAAGCAGCCATGCCAGGACAAAGTAAATGATTGATATTACAATAAGAGGGAAAAATGCATCAAATGTTCTGGACCGAATCATATCGCTGACCTTTGTTAAATCCTGAATACCGATAAACCCGACAATTGACGTATTCTTTATAAGTGAGACAGCTTCCCCCTTAAAAACAGATGAGATATTTTTAACTGCTATAGGAAGCACGAAGTTCATAAAATTACTTACTTTGGAGAAACCCATAGCCAGACCAGCTTCAAACTGGCCACGATCAACCGATTCGATACCAGATCTGAACATTTCACTTACATATGCACCAAAATAGAATGAGAAGGCTATTATTGCAATCCATCTGGCAGGGAGTCCTGAGTCTGAAAAAATTATATAGAACATTATCATCATGAATACAAGTATCGGGACACCCCTGATAATCCCAACAAAGATTCTGGCTATAGCTGACAACAAAAAGCCACGAGACATTCTCATAAAGCAAAGAACTATCCCGATAAGCACACCTATAAAAATTGAAAAGAATGAGATAATGATAGTTTCATAAAGTCCGTCTACAATTAATTTCCACCTGTCTTCAGCTATGATATTATTCTCAAAACGAGACTTAACCCTCTGGATAAAGCCAAGTTCATTTTTCTTTTTCAAATTGCTGATTCTTGAAATAACGACACTGTTCGATGAGTAGTACGAATCGGAAAACAGGACCTGTTTCTGGCGTTCTTCGGTTATATACAGGAACGAACATATGGCATCCACCTTATTTGAGATAAGGGCTGGTATCATGCCTGAAAAATCATATGTCTGAAAAACTACAGGACGTCCTATGTAATTGGCAAAACGTCTGAGCATTTCCACTTCAAATCCGTCCCATTCTCCGTTTCTGATAAACTCAAACGGATATGAAGACATAACCGCTATTTTCAAAGGGATTCCTTCTTTTTTCGTATCAATCCGGGGAATACTATCATCACATATTGAATCCACAGCCCACCTTCTTTTCATCTGATCAATTGTTCCATCTTTCTTGATTTCAGAAAGAAAAGTGTTGAACTGAGCACAAAGGCGCTCATTATCTTTATTAAAAGCCACCCCGACATCAAATGAAAGGTCAAGAACAAAACAGGATTTAAGATTCCTTTCTTTCAAATGCCCGCCAATCAAAAGTACCGAATCGATACTCATATAGTCCGACACTCCCTTTTCAACAGAAGCCAGCAGTTCAGGGACCGATCCAAGACGAAGATAATTGCAATTAGGGCACTTTTCTGAAAGATATAAATCCTGAACAGACCCTATCAGTACTGAAAGAGATTCTCCATCCAGTTCCTCAAGAGATGATACATTTTTTATCACATCATTATCGTCACTTGCACAACCGATGCATGACAACATGGCAAATAAACAAAATGTGAAAACAATTGACCTGCAAAAGGTCATCCACATCTCAGTCAGAAAATCAGTCAGAAAAACAGACTTGCCAAATCTCATCTCTTTGAATTTTTCGTTAAAATTAAAAGATTATCCTAACATTTCAAACCTCTATTTATCCAAAATATGAAAGAACAAAAGAAAATCCAGACCTGACTATTTCGAAAAATGAAGTTACGACAAGCTGTTAAAACTTTTCATCATCCATCTCATGTCAATCCTGAATATGACGACGGAGCAAGACGATAACAAGTAAAAGAACAACACAACCTGAGGATATCAACATCCATGGTGTTATCCAGTCTGGAACGGACGACGAAAACACGTAATCATTAAACAGCAACTGTCCGATGAAGGCCCCCAGAATAACGCCAAAACCATTTGTAAACATTGATACCAATCCTTGGGCTGTCGATCTGACTTCTGAAGATACGAGCGAATCCACATATATGGTTCCTGCAATATTGAAAAAATCAAAACCTATTCCATAAACGGCCATACCTATTATCAAAGGCCATATTGCATTTATCTGACAACCATAAGCCAATGACCCGAAATGAAGAGCCCAGGAGAATACCGCAATCATGATTGTCCGTCTGACACCAAGAAACTTCAAGGAAAATGGTACAAGCAGAATACACAGGGTCTCAGATATTCTTGATATGGATATCAGCATATTTGGATGATCAATTTTCATGGCGGCAAAATAAGGATTAAGATAAGCCTCAGACAGTTTGAGTACTATCCCTACACATAATACGAAAAAAAAGAAGATTGCAATCCTATGATTTCTAAAAAGCTTGAATCCTGAGAAAAACCCTCCGAATACTGCAGTTTGTCGGGGAGTACAATTGGGGAGAAAGAAGCTCCAGATAAATAGTAGAAATGAAAAAAAAGCCCCAACAAGAAACTGCCCATAGGAGAACTGGACACCCAGCAAATCTGTCAGTAACATCGCGACAACGAAACCTATTGTCCCGAACATCCTGATGGGAGGAAGCACTGTCTTAATTTCAATATTATGCTCTCTAAGTGATGTAAAGCTAAGTGAATATCCAAGTGGTATCGTAGGGTAATATAGACAGGAAATAATCGAGAAAATTGTGATGGCAATTGGAATATTTGACGCTTCAATTCCTCCCTTTAGAAATAAAGCAAACAGTACCAGAAAGGCTGTCAACAGTAAATGCACCATTCCATACAACTTCTGGGCAGGAATAAATCTATCTGCAAGAATTCCAAATAAGGTTGGGAACAAGAGATTTACAAAACCGCTGACTGCATAAAATAGACCTATATACTGTCCTAAACCATTTGATGCAAGTAAACCACCCAGGGATATAATAAAACTTCCTAGAACGGCAAACTGCATAAAAAACATTACTATTAACTGAAACTTGATATTCTTCAACATTTGCTATTATGGTTTGATTGACAAAGTTAACGCTTCTGTTATTCATTGGTATGTAAGTATATTTTTTATTGTTAAATTTGTTTGAAAATAATTAAAACCAAACAAGAAAATGAAGAAGAGACTTTTCTCCGTTCTATGCATCCTGATGGGGACAATTATCTGTAACGCCCAGACCAGGTTACATGTTTCCGTTCAAGGGAACGACAATTCAAAAGGAGACATTTACGCGCCTTTTGCTACAATCGGGAAAGCAATCGATGCCGCACGGACAATAGATGACAACAATATTGAGATTGTTATCCATGAAGGTACTTACAACCTTGACCATACTGAAATAATAAATCCCGAAAGAACTGGGGGAAAAGCATTGGCTTTTAAAGCATATAATGATGATAAGGTAACTATTTCCAGTTTCAAGGAACTTGAACTTAAATGGGAAAAGGACAAAAAGGGAATATGGAAGGCTCAATGCAAAGATTCAATATCCCAGTTATATATTGACGGCAAAAGATGTATTCTAGCAAGATACCCAAATTACTCTGGTGATTCTGCAGGAGTTTTTGGAGGAACATCCAGCGACGCTTTGTCAAAAGAAAGAATCAAAAAATGGAAAAATCCTACAGGAGGGATAATAAACACATTGCATTACTATCAATGGGGTAGTCAGCACTATAGAATCACAGGAAAAATCAAGGATTCAATAACCTATGAAGGTGGCTACCAGGTTTCCAGGCCTTCAAAGATACATCCTTCCATGAGGTTTGTTGAAAACATTCATGAAGAGCTGGACACCATCAACGAATGGTTCTGGGACAGAGACACCAGATATCTCTATTACAAACCTGCAAATGAGCAGGTCATCAGTTCATCTGTATTCAGCACCACCACACTTCCACGGCTTTTTTCGGTTGAGGGGACACCTGAACATCCAATTAGGAATATTTCTTTTGAAAACATCCATTTTACCGGGGCAGACAAAACATATCTAATGCCATATGATATGTTACTTAGAAGTGACTGGGCCGTATATCGAGGAGCTGCACTGATTTTTACAAATAGCGAATATTGTTCTGTAACAGGATGCGAATTTGAGGATTTAGGAGGTAACGCTCTGTTTATTGATAATTATGCCAAAGGTGATATTATCAAATCAAATCATATACATAATATCGGTGGAACTGCCATCATGATTGTAGGCAACACTACAGCCGTCCGTTCTGGGGCATATGGCTATGACAATTATGTCAAATATGACGATATGGATTTGACTCCAGGTCCTGCGAACCAGCTTTACCCAAGAGAATGCTTGGTTGAAGACAATCTGATTCATGATCTTGGTTTCGTTGAGAAACAGGTTGCCGGTGTTGAAGTACAGACAGCGGCATTCATAACCATCCGCAAGAACAGCATCTATGACATTCCACGTTCAGGAATCAATATTGGAGACGATGCATTCGGAGGACACATAATAGAATACAATGACATATTCAACGCCGTACTGGAAACAGGAGACCACGGTTGCTTCAATTCGTGGGGAAGAGATCGTTTCTGGCATCCATCATATAAGTATATGTGTTCTCTGGTAAAGGAACATCCGCTTCTTATTGGATTGGACGCAGTATACACAACTATTATAAGATTCAATAGAATGCGCTGCGACCATGGATGGGATATTGACCTGGATGATGGGTCCTCAAATTACCATATTTATGGAAATCTTTGCCTCAACGGAGGAATCAAACTGAGAGAGGGTTTCAACCGCAAGGTTGAAAATAATATTCTTGTCAACAATACACTGCATCCTCACGTATGGTTTGAGGACAGCCACGATATCATTCGCCGTAATCTGTTCATGAAAGCTTATGCTCCTATACGCGTAATCGGCTTCGGAGAAGAGATTGACTACAACTTCTTCTCGACAGAGGATGGACTTGAGAAGTCACGGAAAGATATGAAAGGTGATGCTCATAGTATTACAGGCTCTTTTGAGTTCGTTGATGCTGATAATGGCGATTACACTCTCAAACCTGGAAGCGATGTATTCTCAATAGGTTTTGAGAACATTCCGGTAACAGGTTTTGGAGTTTACTCTGAATCCTTGCGCTCAATAGCAAAACATCCTGTCCATAATTCCATGCAGGCAATACAATATGTAGGATTAGGACTGCATATGAAACAATAACTTACTGTACAGTACAAAACCTTACAGAAGTTGCTTATAACTATAGAAAAATCCCCTATAACCAATACAAAATTTGGATAGAAAGAAAAAGAATTAGAAGACAAAAGCACAAAATGACAACGGATATGAAATTCTCGCAAACAATTTCATATCCGTTGTCCATTCTACTATCATCATTGCCGGCCTCTTTTTGTACAATTGCATGAGTACTATGAATCAGTCAGCACTAAATAAAGAATCGGTAAAATATGCCACTATACAACTCCGAGAGCCTGAGCAAGTGCTGCGATTTTCTTGACCCGTGGTGTTGGTTGCTAGTTCCCGTCCTCATCCATCTGCATCATGAAGTGCCT
>DCHP01000094.1 GCA_002315675.1 Rikenellaceae bacterium UBA1749
TCCCTGGAATTGGGGATTCCTTAGTTAAACCTAAACTCCGACTTTAAGCGTGCGAATACATGACCTTGAATCCCATCTTGTCCTTTAAACCTTAATTCCGTGTCTAATCATACGAATATACAATCTCAAGTACCTATCTTGTTCAGAATGTATTTAAAGTTTAGAACTGGAACAAAAGCAAAGCAGGACCGCTATTGAGATCCTGCCTGGTTATCTTTGTTTCAGATAGAAAACAACACGGGAGGTGAACAAAAGGGTATGTATTTCTACTGTATCTTTGTAATCACTATATCCTGTTTGGGACGATCAGCAGAACCAGTTTCTGTATTCTGTATCTTTTCAACTATGTCAATGCCTTCAATTACTTCGCCGAAAACAGTATACTGGCCGTCAAGATGCGGTACACCACCTATTGTGCTGTAAGTCTTTTTCTGAAGTTCTGTCAGACCATATTCTTTACCGGCAGTGATGGCTTTTGTCTGTGCGATGAGTTCGTTCTGAAGTTCCATAAGACCTTCCTGGTCTTTGTTTCTGCGCATTTCCATAACTTTTGCTCTGTTTTCCTGGACAAGTCCGTTGAAAACCTGCTGCTCGGCCTGCATTTTCAGCTGTTTTGACAGGGAATCAAGCTGGTTGTCCTGATAGACCTGTCCCCATGCAATATAGAACTGACTGCCGCTACTGTCTCTATTAGGATTAACTTCATCTCCAAGTCTTGCAGCAGCCAGAGCACCACGTTTGTGAATCAGATTACTGTTAAACTCTGCTGGGATAGTATAGCCCGGACCTCCTGACCCAAGACTTGCATTTGGCGCAGCGTTTCGGCTGTTCGGATCCCCGCATTGAATCATGAAATTCTTGATAACTCTATGGAAAAGCGTTCCGTTATAGTATCCTTCTTTTACCAGTTTAATGAAGTTGTCTCTATGAAGCGGAGTCTCATCATATAATTTGATTTTTATATCTCCAAGTGTAGTTGAAATAGTAAATGTTGTTGCCATTATTTTAGTTTCTTTTTTAATTTTTTCACCATCTTGTCGGTTCCATCAACTGCATCACCAACGGCTCTTATTGTTCCTTCTGATATGGTGTCTGCTACTTCAACGGTTCCTTTTTTTGTCTTGTCCCATGTTTTTGCAGTCTTGTCCTTTGAAAGTTCCACAACATCCCTGGTGTCGTTACCAAGTTCCTTGAATTTGCTTTTTAGACTTTTCTCCTG
This sequence comes from Rikenellaceae bacterium UBA1749, assembly GCA_002315675.1. Lineage (GTDB taxonomy): Bacteria > Bacteroidota > Bacteroidia > Bacteroidales > Rikenellaceae > Mucinivorans. Next base: position 1,220 of record DCHP01000094.1, read on the forward strand.
TTTCTTCCCGTCATGAGAAAAATTAAGACTGGTTCCTCCTAAGCATAGACCTATTGTCATAATAAGAATACATGTTGATGCAAACTTTTTCATGGTTAAATCCTTTCCATGTTTTTTCGTTCCAATGTAAAAGTACTTATTGAAGTACTATTGAAGATGCTCTTTTCTAAGCAGGTCCTGGACTACTTTGACCGGAGAAAAAGTAGTTATCGGAACATCTACAAATATAGTGTTCCATCTTGACATCGCTCCATTCCATAATCCTGGTCTTTCCTGGGCCTTCAAAGCCTTACCGTCACTTGTTTTACTTGATATAAAACCTGTTGACTGATCAATGTACTTGTTCAGGTCATATTTGCTCCCGTCAAATCGCTTTGTCCCACAGATAATGTCAACCGGATTGAAATGGGTGGCCTCCTTCATGAGTGATATCTTATCCTTTGCTATCTGGCTTGATTCAGCAATTTGAAGTGAAGATGTCCCGTCCTGATTCTTTGCCCAGAAAGGTCCACCGCCAGGCTCTCCTTCATTTTTTACCATTCCGCAGATTCTGATAGGACGGTCCAGAATATTCATAAGATACTCCATGTCATATGTCTTAGGAAGTTTTATCATAAGTTCGGTTTCGATGAAAGTTGCAATTTCCTCGATTGAACACAAATTCTTTCTTGCAGACTTTATCATTTTGAAACATTTGTCCTGAATCTTCATCATCATTCCGGCTAGAGCCTTTTTATATCTGATGGTGTCATCACGCAGTGAATCTGTAGTTACGTTATCCACAGTTTTGATGAATATTATGTCAGCATCAATTGCATCCAGGTTTCTGATAAGTGCACCATGTCCTGCAGGACGGAAGAGTATATTGCCGTTTTTTTGTCTGAATGGGTTGTTGGCTTCATCCACTGCTATCATGTCTGTAGAAGGATGTTGTACTGAATATGAAATATCGTATTTGATACCGAATTGTTTTTCATACTTCTTTCTTTTCTTTTCAAACAGTTCCTCGAACAGTTTGATGTGTTCAGGTGAAACCGTAAAGTGAATTCGCGAAATACCATTACTTGAAGCATACATAGCACCTTCTACAAGATGCTCTTCCACAGCCTTTCTGGAACTTCTCCCGTATTTATGGAATGTAATAAGTCCTTTCGGCAGTTGTCCATATTCAAGTCCGTCCTTGATAATGGAGCAAATGATATTGGTATCGCTGTCGCCCGGATGGAGGTACTGTTTCAGTTCGCCATAGAAAGCGAACGACTTAAGGTTCTTGAGCAGAACGTCGATTCCGTTTCCCCTTTTACCTTCATTTACGAATTCAAACAATTCCTTGAACATTCTTGTTGCGGCGCCGGACGCCGGAACAAATTTTACGATTTTCTTTTTTCCCTTATTCCTGTCGTAATACTGAATGTATTTTTCAATTTCTTTTCCGCTTAGAGCAATGATACCATCACCTATACTTGCAGCCTTGATGATTGGAAGCGGACTGAAACCCTTTCTGAAATTATCAAGTTGCTCTTCTATCTGTTCAGCAGTCAATCCGTGTTCAATAATGCTGTTCTTGTCGTCTTCTGTAAAAATCATGGTACTAGAATTTTAAGTAAAAATCTTTTGTAAGTTCCTTGTATTGCTGAGTGTATACCCTGTCCTTAATAGCGATTACGATGTTTTCTGTCGGATGCTGGCATCTTCTAAACGAGAATTCAGCCATTATCCTTTTTATACTGCTATGTTCCTTGGGGTAAACATTGCACATTCTGTTACAATACAGTCCTTTTGAGGCAGCTTTGGCAATAAAAACCGTTCCAACTTCGTAGGGAAATATAGCGGCAAAGCGTCCCTTCTCTCTGTCCAATATTCTGGTGACACCATCTATCAGATCTTCACTGCTGAGTAATTCCATGTGGCGGGCAGCGGTCCTTTCTGCCTGTTCCGATTTGAAACTGCCATTGAAATACGGAGGGTTTGATACTATCAGGTCAAATGTTCCGGAATTCTCTTCTAAACTCATTTCTTCAGCGTATTTCTGGAATGAAGAACAACAGATAGACAACCTGTTATTCCACCTTGAATTTGAAAAGTTTAAACTTGCTTCTGAAGCAGCCTGTGGCTCTATTTCAACAGCGCAGATCTGGGGATGAATCCTTTCTGTCCTCTGGGCAATCATAATGGCTATAACGCCTGTTCCTGTCCCGACATCAAGAATATTGGCATCACTTTCAAAAACATTTACCCATGAACCAAGAAGTACGCCGTCAGTACCAACTTTCATGGCGCTGTCTTTCTGCCTCACGGAGAAATGCTTGAAATAGAAATATTCGCTAGCCATTAATCAATACGCTTGATATGTGCGCCTATTGCATTAAGTCTCTGATCGATGTTTTCGTAGCCTCTGTCTATCTGATCGATGTTCTGGATAATACTTTTTCCTTTTGCGCTCATTGCTGCTATCAGAAGTGCCACACCTGCTCTGATGTCCGGTGAAGTCATCCTTGTGCCTCTAAGTTGTATCTTGTGGTCATTACCGATTACTGTAGCTCTGTGCGGGTCGCAAAGAATAATCTGTGCACCCATATCGATTAGCTTGTCAACAAAGAATAATCTGCTTTCGAACATCTTCTGGTGAATCAGTACTGCACCTGCAGCCTGTGTTGCGACAACAAGGAAAATTGAAAGCAGGTCTGGTGTAAGTCCAGGCCATGTAGCATCAGCAATTGTCATGATTGATCCATCCATAAAACTCTCGATCTGATAATGTTCCTGATGAGGTATGTAGATGTCATCACCCCTCTGCTCGAAATGAATTCCAAGTCTTGCAAACTGATCAGGGATTATTCCAAGTTTATCGTATGCAACATCCTTGATTGTTATCTCGGATGCTGTCATGGCTGCCATTCCAATCATACTGCCTACTTCGATCATATCAGGAAGCAATCTATGGGTAGTACCGGATAGATTGTCGACTCCTTCAATGGTAAGAAGGTTGGATGCAATTCCCGATATCCTGGCACCCATTCGTACCAGCATATGGCAAAGTTGCTGAACATATGGTTCACATGCTGCATTGTAGATTGTTGTTGTCCCTTTTGACATTACAGCAGCCATTATAATATTTGCGGTACCAGTAACGGATGCTTCATCAAGCAACATATAGCAACCATTCAGACCTTTCTCCGATACCATGGCAGAGTAGTAACTGTTTGAAGATTCGAAATCAAATTCTGCACCCAGTTTGTGAAGACCTATGAAATGAGTATCAAGCCTCCGCCTTCCAATTTTATCACCTCCAGGTTTTGGCATGTAGGCTTTTCCGAACCTTGCAAGAAGCGGACCTGTCATCATTACTGATCCTCTGAGTTTTGATGCTTTTGAAAGGAAATCCTTCTGCTTCATTGCTTCAACATCGATGTTCTCTGCCTTGAACCGGAATTTGCCGTGCGATACATGTTCAATCTGAACACCCATGTCTTCAAGAAGACTTATAAGCTGCAGTACATCAACTATTTCCGGAATATTGTCTATTTCGACCCATTCTTTTGTTGCCAATACAGCGCAAATAACCTGAAGAGCCTCGTTCTTGGCTCCCTGTGGTGTGATTTCTCCGTGAAGGGAATAACCTCCTGTAACTTCAAAAGTTGCCATATGAGAAATTTGGGAATGATATACTTGTTGATACCAACTTTCTACCTTGACGATTCATTGGGTTCGTAACCTCTTCCCTCCACGCCCTAACCCCGTTTCCCTACGGGCTTTAATTATGTTGTTATTCTATGCCGATGAGATTTTGCTTCTCAAGGGCTATTCTTTTTGTGTTAATAGCAGCATTGACATCTCTATCCAAATTTGCCGCCACAATGAGGACATACCCATTCTCTATCAGTTGATTTTAAGTCTTGGTTTATACATCCACAATCATGACATAATTTGGAACTTGGCTCAAACTTACCTGTAAATACTACTATATTTGCAATACCATATAATACATAGTAGATTAAATAGTCAAATTTTGCTTTACAATTTTCTTAATGTTATATCAACATGTATTTCATTCCAAGAAATTATTAAGAGAAGTTTTTCTTAAATCCGCCTTTAGCCTGAGGCTGTTTGAATCTTTTTGTCTGAGTGGTCTTGGTGTTTGTTCTGAAATTGTTTTTCTTGCCGTTCTTGTCACTTTTAACTTCGGATATTTCATCGACATTGACATGCATGGTGCCACCTGAAAAACGTTCAATATCTTCTGCAATGGAACTGCTTAATGTAGCCTCAATATTGAATTCCTTGCTCTTCTGCTTCGCGTAGTTGGCGATATTCTTTGCAACCATTTCGATATCTTCGTTGCATACGTCCTTGGTCTCGGAAATTGCTTTTATCATTTTAGGAAGATAGCGTCCCCAGTTTCTTGCACCATCCTGACTCTGTGTATATGGAATTTTCTGCGGTTGTGGAAAGAAATGAGAAGGATCCGGTTTTGGAAAAGGAGAATCAATATCAAGATCAAATTCTGCTATCATGAACAGATGGTCCCACAACATATGCTGAAAATCTTCGGTGTCATGTCTACCTGGATAAAGATTTCCCATTAGACCAACGACAACCTCAGCCTGACGATTCCTTAGAGTCCTGTCTTCTATGGTTTTCAGGAACTTTACCATTTTTTGGACATTTCTTCCGTATTCAGGCAATAATAGTCTGACTTTATTTGAACTCATATGAGGTTTTTTTTCTTTTCTATACTTACAAAGATAATAAATTTTTAATCCTTGAACGTACTTGAAATAGTATATTTTGTCTTTTTCACCACTAGTACAGGCCTCTACAATGGCTGTGTTTCTCAATACTTGGACTTTTTCAAGCCGGTTCATCCTGTAACATATAGAAAGGAGCTGTCTGATGTTAGGTCAGACAGCTCCTTTCTATTGTTTGTTACCAGTTTCTAACCAGTATGAATGCTGACAGGTAACAGACTATTTTGTTACCCTTTCAAGCCATTTTACCATACCAAGCATAACTCCCATTGAAATCATACATACGATGAAAAATACTGCCCAGCACTGCCAAATAGGGAACTTGTTGTACATAAGAGGTCCAATCCATATAAGAAGGTTTCCGACGGCTGTAGCACCTAACCACAGCCCTTGACACAGACCCTGAAGGTTCTTTGGCGCAACTTTTGATACGAATGAAAGACCAAGTGGTGAAATGAACAATTCTGCTACGGTAAGAAGGAAGTAAAGCACAATTAGTATTCCAGGACCGGCAATAAATCCTGCTTTCATGGCATCAGACCATGTCTTGAATTCTGTAGCTGATGGATATCCCTTCATATATGAGAATGCGGAAATTACAAGGTATGCCAGTCCTGTTATTGCCATACCAATGGCAATTTTCTTAGGGGTGGATATTGATTTGCCATTTCTTGCAAGAGCTGCAAATATCCACATGATAATTGGAGTCAGGACGATTACGAAGAATGGGTTTACAGCCTGCCATATTTCAGGAGCAATAACTTCCGTGTTTACAAAGTCACGGGCAAACAGTGAAAGTGAAGTGCCATTCTGATGGAAAGAGAACCAGAAGAAAATAACTACTCCAAGAACAGCAAATAGTGCATACATTCTTTGCTTGATTTCCTTTGCCATTGCTACTTTTTCTTCTTCGCTGTAATCAACAATAGCATGTGCTTCCTTCTTGCCTGGGTTAGGCAGAATATTTTTTGTCGCAACGAAAATAGCAAGTGAAATAAGCATTGCAATTACAGATGCTATGAATGAGTAATGAATACCAGTGTTGAATACATCAAGGTACTGGGTACAGAATGCTCCCAGGTCATCAGTTGCATTTCCACTGACCTTAATTATAAGATCATTGAGGTTCTGAATCTGATCCTGAACCATTGCAGCTCCACTATTTAGATACTGATGGCAAAGTGCAGGAAGGCTGGCATTGTATGACAGACCATGTTCCTTCAACCACCAGCTTCTCAGTGCAGGAGCTATGAATGGAGCAATAAGTCCTCCGATATTGATGAACACATAAAATATCTGGAATCCTGAGTCTCTTTTTGCTTTTGCATTCTCAAGGGCTTCTGGACTGATTTTTGCTGCTTCAGCTTCAAAATTGTCATACATCTGACCAACTATTGCCTGAAGATTTCCTTTGAAAAGGCCATTGCCGAAGGCAATCAGAAACAGTGCAACACATGTTAGTGGCAACAACCATGATATATTTTCTGGAGTTGACAAAACAGGTATGGATAGCATGACATATCCAAGTGCCATGATAAGCAGACCACTCTGGATTGTGCCTTTGTAATTCTGACTTTTGTCTGCAATTATACCGCCAATTAGGCTCAGGACATAAATTCCGGCATAAAAAATTGAATAGATTAGTCCGCCGTGTTCGTCACTCAGACCGAACTTGGAACATAAGAATAGGGTCAGGACTGCGTTCATGATATAATATCCGAAACGTTCGCCCATGTTGCTTAGTGCGGCGGCGAGCAGTCCTTTGGGGTGATTTTTGAACATAATGTAATGTTTTATCAGATTACTTTAATTAGTCTACTTGAAATTGTATGTTTTGTCGTTTTTACCAATAGCACAGACCTCTGTAATTGGTGCGTTTCTCAATATTCGGACTATTTCAAGTGGACCCTTTATTTGTTTTTTAGAAAATTTACAATGGCCAGTAGCCCATCAGCACGTCTTCCATTGGCATCATATTTGATATCTGCTAAGTTATAATATTTTTCACGTCTGCCCAAATTTTCGCTTACGAAACTGGTGAGCTCATCGTGGCTCTTTCCCTCAATGAGCGGGCGCTTCTGGTGAGATTTTTCAAGTCTCATAACCAGCTCTTCAACACTTGCCCTGAGATATACTGTTAACCCTATTTCCTTGAGTCTTTCCATGTTATCTCCAAAGCAAGGAAGTCCTCCTCCGGTGGCAACAATGATGTTGTCCTCTTCCTTGAGTTTTTCAATTACTCTTCTTTCTGCTTCCCTGAAATAACTCTCTCCCTTTGCGCTGAAAATCTCGGGTATGGTCATGCATTCCATCTGTTCAATAAGTCTGTCGGTGTCAATGCATTTCATGCCCAGGGCATAAGATATCTGCTTTGAATATGATGACTTCCCGGATCCCATGTATCCCACCAGAATTATTCTCATCAGTTTTGCTCAGTTTATGTAAAACATGTATCTACTTAATTGTCTTCATCAAACAGATTCAGCTGAACAGGTTCAGGATCGTTGTATTCAACCTTTTCATACTTTCCGTTCTCTTTGCCATCGCTTTCAGGCTTTGGATTATCCTGATAGTCATCCACGTTATCCTGACCTTCGTCATTGTCTTCCATATCCTCTGCGTTGATATCTTCATCCATATCTTCCTCTTCACGTTCGTAAGGCTCAAGAATGTTGATGGAGTCTATGATAAGCGTAGAAAGACGCTTTCCTTTGGCCTTGGCACTTTTTGCACCTATAAAATCAGCGACATCTATTTCCTCGTTACTTCGTCCCTTGTATTTGCCTCCGAATACCAGTTCGAAATGAGGGTATCTGTCTCCGTTCAGAAGAACGAATTGATCGTTTTCATCAATATATGGAAGAACCTTGTTGTTAGAATCTTCCGTAGTGAAACGTTTAATATAGTGAAGGTCAAGTTCCTTGTTAATGTATACGGCAGTGTAGACTTTATCAGGATCCCATTTCTCAACAAGTCTGACATCGTCAGGGAAATGCTGGCTCAGTTCATATCCGTTGGTATAATATGTCTTGTCTCCGGCAAAAACAATGATCTTGTCATCTGATTCAAATTCACCGAGAAGAATTCCCCTGCCTTCGTTGTTCAGCTTACGGACCTCAGGCTCCCACCATACCTTTATGGCAGCAAGAGTAGAAATTCCTCGTTCCTTCAGGACTATTTTATGTATTGCATACCTTGTAAGTCTGTTTCCCTGGGATGATCGCCCCTTGATAAGGAGATTTGAGAAGTCTAGATCAATAATCAGATTCTTGATTCTTGCCCTGGCCTTCAGGTATATCTTAAGCGTTTCAGCCTCCCCGTTAGGGTTTACTGACATGTACAGAATCTCAGAACCTGGAGTGCCTTTTGTCATATCATATACCTTGTCTCTTGTAATTGATGTGATGGCGCATCTTTTCATCATTACAGCACCGGCCTTGCCATCTCGGTATATGACATTGTAGATGGTCCTGTCGTCAGATTTCTTGAATACTCCAAGATAGTAAATGTTCTTCTCAAAGAACCGCTTGTCGCTGACCTTTGAAACAATATACTTACCTTCCTTAGTAAAGACGATGATATCATCCACATCGGAACAATCTGAAACGAATTCTTCCTTTTTCATCTGATTGCCGATACCATAGAAACCTTCAGCTCTGTTTACATACAGTTTTGCATTGTTCTCGGCAACCTTGAAGGCCTCAATCGAATCGAGTGATTCGATCCTTGTCTTTCTTTCGCGGCCTTCCCTGTATTTTTTAAGAAGGTTCTCGAAATAGCGGACTGTGTATTCTGTAAGATGATCAAGCTCGTTCTGAGTCTTTTTCATGTCATCCTCAATACTCTTTATCTGCTGGTCAGCCTTGAAGGCGTCATACCTTGAAATTCTCATGATCTTAAGTTCTGTAAGATGAACTATATCGTCATGTACAACTTCTCTTCTCAGCAGACTTTTGAATGGTTCCAGGGCCTTGTCTATTGTTTCATATACGGCCTCCTTGGTCGTACACTTTTCAATCAGGTTGTATATGTGGTTTTCAATGAAAATCTTTTCAAGCGATGCCTGATGCCATGCATCATTAAGTTCGCCTAGTTTTATTTCAAGTTCCCTGCCTAGTAAATATCTTGTCCTTTCAGTATTATGCCGTAATATCTCACTGACACCCATGAAAAGTGGTTTGCCATCATAAACAACGCATGAGTTTGGAGAAATGGAAATTTCACAATCTGTAAATGCATATAGGGCATCTATTGTCTTGTCAGCCGAAACATCCTGTCCAAGGGTCAGAAGTATTTCCGCAGTTGCGGCAGTGTTGTCGTCTATTTTCTTTATCTTGATTTTTCCGGTATCATTTGCTTTCGCAATTGATTCAATCAGTGTACTGGTTGTCTTGCTGTATGGGATTTCCGTGATTGTCAGTGTCCTGGCGTCAACCTTGTTGATTTTGGCCCTGATTTTCACTGTACCGCCCTTGATACCATCATTGTACTTTGAAAAGTCTGCAATACCTCCGGTCGGAAAATCAGGATAAAGGGTGAAAGGTTCATTCTTCAGAACCTTTATCGAACACTCAATAAGTTCAATAAAGTTGTGTGGCAATATTTTTGATGCTAAACCTACAGCAATGCCTTCAACTCCCTGAAACAGGAGAAGGGGGAACTTGACAGGAAGAGTGACGGGCTCCTTGTTCCTGCCGTCGTAGCTGTTCATCCATTCTGTAGTCTTGTTGTTGAAAACGACCTCCTGAGCAAACTGAGTAAGTCTCGCCTCGATGTAACGAGGTGCTGCGGAGGAATCTCCGGTCAGTATGTTTCCCCAGTTTCCTTGGGTGTCGACGAGAAGTTCCTTCTGTCCTAGTCCGACAAGTGCATCGCCAATTGATGCGTCTCCGTGCGGATGGAACTGCATTGTATGACCAATGATATTGGCAACCTTATTGTATCTTCCGTCATCCATTCTTTTAAGTGAATGCAGGATACGACGCTGGACAGGCTTAAGTCCATCTTCAAGATGTGGCACGGCACGTTCAAGGATAACATATGATGCATAATCAAGGTACCAGCCTCTGAACATACCTGTGATTCTATGTGGTTGTGAGGCTTCCTCGTTCAGTATCTTTTCAAGTTTCTGCTGTTCTTTGGTCAAAAGGGACGAAACATTAATGTTCTCGCTTTCACCAGAAAACCCTTCTGTCGGATTTTCAATTATTTCCTGTTTATCTTTTTCGTCGCTCATGATTTCTAGTTGTTGCTGTCTACATCCTCACGTAGATTGTCAATAATAAAGTCTCTTCTTGTATCGGTATTTTTACCCATATAGAATTCCAGCATATCGGAAATTGCGTCCTTGGATGATATCTTGACCTTTTCAAGTCTTATGTTTTCCCCTATAAAACCCTTGAACTCATCAGGTGAAATCTCTCCAAGACCTTTGAATCGCGTTATTTCGGGCTGACTTGAAAATTTCTTTATAGCCTTGTCCCTTTCATCTTCCGAATAGCAGTAGAACTGCTGTTTCTTGTCTCTGACCCTGAATAGTGGAGTCTGAAGAATATAGACATGATCCTGTCTGATAAGGTCAGGAAAGAATTGAAGGAAATATGTCAGCAGCAGAAGACGGATATGCATACCATCAACATCGGCATCGGTGGCGATGATAATCTTGTTGTAGCGGAGGTTATCCATATCCTCTTCAATGTTCAGCGCAGCCTGCAGTAGGTTGAACTCCTCATTCTCGTATACAATCTTTTTCTGAAGTCCGAAGGTGTTCAGAGGCTTACCTCTAAGCGAGAATACAGCCTGGGTGTTTGCGTCACGGCTTTTTGTAATGGAACCACTTGCAGAGTCACCCTCGGTTATGAAAATTGAGGAAGCTTCGGCAAGTGCATTCTTGTCTGTCAGGTGAATACGGCAATCCCTAAGCTTACGGTTGTTCAGTGATACCTTCTTTGCAAATTCCCTTGCTTTTTTCTGAACGCCGCTCATAGCTTTTCTCTCACGTTCGTTATCCTGAATCTTCTTTAGAATGGCATCAGCAATCAGAGGGTTCTTATGGAGATAGTTGTCAAGCTTCTCCTTCAGGAAATCGCCCACAAAAGCCCTTATTGACGTGCCGTTCTTGTCAACATCCTTGCTTCCGAGCTTTGTCTTTGTCTGACTTTCAAATACCGGGTCTATAACTCTCACTGAAATAGCTGCAATTATGGACATCCTTATGTCTGCAGGGTCGAAGTCCTTCTTGTAGAATTCCTTGAATACCTTTGCAACAGCTTCCTTGAATGCAGCCTGATGGGTACCTCCCTGAGTCGTGTGCTGACCATTTACAAAACTGTAGTATGTCTCATTGTAACCGTCTCCATGGGATATGGCAACTTCAATGTCATTGCCTTTAAGATGAATAGGTTCGTAGAGATATTTTTCTCCGAAATTCTGCTGGAGTAGGTCAATAAGTCCGTTGTTGCTCTTGTATGGAGTGTCGTTAAGCTTGAGTGTCAGACCTGAGTTAAGATAGCTGTAGTTCTTGAGCATCGTTTCGACATATTCCATATGATATTCATATGGGCCGAAAACAGACTCGTCAGCAACAAATATAATCCCTGTTCCGTTCTTTTCTCCAGGAACAGGTTCAGTGTTGTCTGTAATAAGTTTTCCTTCCGAGAATTCAACAGTTCTCTTCTTCTCGTCGCGAATGGAAAATGCTACGAATCTGCTTGAAAGGGCATTTACAGCCTTGGTTCCGACACCATTAAGACCGACACTTTTTGCAAAGGCCTCAGAGCCATATTTGGCTCCGGTGTTCATTCTGCCGACTGCATCCGGAAGGACTTCAAGGGGAATACCTCGACCATAGTCCCTGACAGTAACTTCCTTATCGTGTATGTATACTTCAATAGTCTTACCGGCACCCATAACAAATTCATCAATGGAATTATCGATAACCTCTTTGATCAATACATATATACCGTCATCATTCATGGAACCATCACCAAGCTTACCAATGTACATGCCTGGTCTCTGGCGTATATGTTCGTACCACTCTAATGTCTGAAAATCATCTTTTGTATAGTCTGCAGCCATATTAATTAATGTGTCTTATTTTCTCGTACTCTGTTACAATAACTTCTTCAACCTTTGCCATCATCTTCTTTACATCCGTTGACTCTATTTCCGTTGCAGGAATGTATGGAAGTATCTTCAGTATGAATCTGTTCCCTGGATTTACCAGTCCTCCTTTAAGGCATTCGTAGTTGCCGACAATCACTGCAGGAACAATAGGGTATCCGCACTGTTTCGCGAGAAGGAACCCTCCGGCCTTGAAAGGTCCGATATCGCCGTTTCTGGTCCTTGTCCCTTCAGGATAAATAACCATGCTTACTCCCATGTCAAGGTTTTTTTTGCACATTTCCATCATATGCTTTGCTGATGCACCGGATCCTCTGTCTACAAGGACATCTCCCCTCATAAACAACACCTGACCGATTATGACCATCTTCAGCACCTCTTTCTTGCTCACCCATCTGAGTGTCTTGTTCAAGCACAGGAAGATGGGGATATCAAAATATCCCTGGTGGTTTGACATTATGATGCAGGCTCCATCAGGAAGATTCTCTTTTCCTTCAACCTTTATGCGCCATCCCCATAGCCATCCGACATGATATACGATACAGTACCATATCCTTGTTGAAAAGCATGTGATGTGGGCGTTTAATCTTTTACCAAGTGGATATGTCAGTATCCACACGACAAATGTTGTAGCCATGAAAAATAGTGTCAGTAACACTATTGTAATGTAGAATACGTAACTTGAAACTTTTCTCATAGAATCAGATTATCTCTTTATAGTTCGATTCTTGCAACTCCTCCGATAAGCAGGAATGATTTCTTGTTTTTACCTGTTTTTGTAAGTGTAATTGTAGTAGACTGTCCTGGTTCTACATTTATTGTAAGAAGTTCGACTGGATTTATCTTGCCGCTTTCATCCATGGTGGCATGGATAACCTTGTAATTGTTAAGGTTCTTGTCAAGTCCGTTGAAAATCTCGTATGTATTCTTATCTATGCATTTTGCCTTAACGGGTCCGTTTGATACTGGTTCCTTTTCAGGCATGATAGGTCTGGAAATAACCTGTTCAGCCTCTTCATTAATTTTCTTCTGGGCAGATGATGCTGTCTGGGTGGAAACAGCAGCCTCAGTCGCAGTAGCAGTTGTAACTGCAGCAGCAGTTGCTGCTGAAGCAACAGCTTCTTCCTCCTCAACAATTACCTGGGCACTTTTGCTGGCTTTTTTCCCGAATAGTCCGCCTTTTTTCTCCTTTTTGGCTTTCTTGTCTTTGCCTTTTATTTTATCCCATAAATTAGGTGATTCCTGAATCTTTTCCGGCTCTTTGAAATTGTCAATAAGACCGATGTTCTCCGAGTATGTACTGTTGCCGACACGTCCGTCAATTGTTTCGCTTAGGAAACATCCCTGGTTGTTCTCCCAGAAGTCAGCTTCGTATGCAATCCGGTTTGGAATGTAAGGTTTATCTGCTCCCTCAACCTTTGGAGTGCATGGACTTACGCAAAGGTCACTAATCCACTGGTAACCTCCGTCAGAGTATGCTATGGGTCTGTACCCCTCAAGATTTTTAATTGCAACATAGGCATCATACATTGAACATCCGCATCCTGCGTCTTCACCCATTTCCCACATTATTATTGATGTATGGTCCTTGCCTTTTTCATAGGTGTCAACTACTCTTGAAACATAGGAAGGAGACCATGCGGGATTGTTTGCAAGAGTCCCCCCCTTGTTCATGCTCGATGAAAGTCCATGGCTGCAGATAGGTGCAGTTTCAGAAACGTAGAATCCCATTTTGCTGGCAAGGTCATAAAAATCCTCGCATAATGGGTATGGTGTCCTTATGGCATTGAATCCGTTCGCCTTTAACCTTTTAAGCACATCCCTTTTCTGGTCATATGAACTGATGGATGCTACAAGTTCTGTATACAGGTCTGCATTGATGCCATATATCGGTTCCTTTTCTCCGTTTATCAGAAGGTCTCCGTCCTTAACTTCAACCTGTCTGAAACCTACCTTTCTGATGACATTTTCGTATGTACGGCCTTCCCTTTTTACTCTGTAGACAATTGTGTACAGGTACGGGTTCTTGGCGCTCCAGAGATTTACATTCTTGATTGATGACATGAACCTAATGGTGTCAAACCTGTACCATCCAATGTCAACATCCTTATAGTCACTGTTGACAATTCTTCCGTTGGCATCATAAAGGTCGTAATATACTGTCACTCTGTGAGTGTTGATAAGTTCAGTCTTAAGGATAAGGGCTGCTTCAAGAAGACCATTTTTGTATGTCGGATCCAAAGTTGTCTTGTGCATGAAATCGAACATACGGATCTTCGGCTGGGCAAAAACATATACATCACCGATAACGGAAGGTGAGAACTGTGTATCCCATCTTTCAAGAATGCTTTCTTCATTGTATGAATCCATAACAAGAGTCAAAGTGTTGCGTCCCCTTACTATTGCGCTTGATATCTTTACTTCCTGCGGAATCATGCTTTCCCTTAGAACTGCGACCTTTTTCCCGTTGATGTAGATGGAAGTCTTGTTCGTCACACCTCCGATATGCATGAATATTGCCTTATCCAGATAGTCGAAAGGAATGATAAAGTCGGTACGCAGTACAGTAAAACTGTTAGATGGCTCCATATCCAGTTTTTCTTCCATAACAGGTAGTCTGTCCGGGGTGTATAGCGGATTCTTCTTGTCTGCCTTTATGGTTGGAACTGTTACATTGTTCCATCCGCTTATGTTTGACGTGCGGACTGCACTGGCAGTATCGGAAGTGATTGTTGTCTTCCAGACACCATTGAGAATTGATGCGTTTTCAAGACTGTCCCTGGTCTTTGACCATGCCTCCTTGACAGTTCGGTATGATATGAATTCTGCTCTGACTTTCTGTTTTCCATATTCTCTCTCAAATGGCTGATTATAGCTGTAGAACTGGCCATATGATTCTGAAAACAGGCATAACAGCAGTACTGGAATAATTGTAATCCTAATATTCTTTCGCATATATTGACTTCTTTCTTGTAAGACTACTTATCTTACAAAGATAACAATTTAGATTTGGTTTTTTATCCCTTTTCCTCATTTTAGTAATAAAAAAAATATTCATATCTTTACTAATACTTAAATCAAAATAAAAGGATTATTCTAACAAACACAAAGGATTATTATGAAAAAGATATGTCTGTTTCTGGTTGCGCTGTTCGCATCTATTTTTTCCGTCAGTGCAGGAAAGATTGTTGCCGACTCCATCAAGAGTGAAATATTGAATTCCTATGTCAAATTCAATGTATATCTTCCAAGTGGATATGATGTAAAAAACTCCCTGTATCCTGTTGTGTATCTGCTTCATGGTCATGGTGATGACTGTGACGGCTGGATAAGGAAAGGTAATATGCAAATTGTCGCTGATGAACTTATTGAAAGCGGTGAAGCGAAGGAGATGATTATTGTCATGCCGACAGCAGGTGTTGATGGTGATAATACTGATGTCATGGCCGGTTATTTCAACATGCCGGGCTGGGATTATGAAGATTTTTTCTTTTCGGAATTCATTCCGTTTGTTGAATCTAAATACCGTGGAATAGGTGATAAATATCATAGAGCTGTTATGGGTCTTTCCATGGGCGGCGGCGGAAGTACGGTTTATTGTCAGCGTCATCCTGACATGTTCTCCAGTTGTTATGCAATGAGCCCATGGCTATACGAAAAGCCATGTACGGATAAAAGTCACAAGGTGTATTATACCAGAAATGCAGTTGCGGAACATAATGCTGTTGAATTTTTAAATAAGGCATCGGAAGATGTCAAAAAACAACTCAGAACGGTTGCGTGGTTCTTTGACTGCGGTGATGATGATTTCCTTCTGGAACAGACCTTTGCGATGCATATGAAAATGCGTCAGATGAAAATCAAGGACCAGCTAACGGTAAGGAATGGTGTCCATAATTGGGAGTACTGGCATTTTTCACTGAGAGTTGCTCTGCCATTTGCTTCCAGGAATTTCAACTAGCCTGTCAGATCAAGCACTGGACAAACAGGAATATGGTCAAATGGTAACTATTCAGAAGCAACCCGGGTAAAATACCTAAAACGGACATCCACCAAAGGGTGCTATTGTAGATATTAGATGCAGGTGCTGAATAGTTACGTCAAATGGACCACTAATCTTTGAATATTACTTTTTTTAGGGTATTTTTGTAAAAAAGAAAGGAATCATCATGAAAGCATATATATTTCCAGGTCAGGGAGCTCAATTTGTCGGAATGGGCAAAACTCTATACGAATCATCTCATATTGCAAACAAACTGTTCCATCAGGCAAATGAAATACTGGGTTTCAATCTGGTAGGTATAATGTTTGAGGGTGAAGCTGATGATCTTCGTCAGACAAAAGTCACTCAGCCCTCAGTATTCCTTCATAGTGTTGCAAGTGCCCTTGCTCTTGGTGATGAATTCCGCCCTGATATGGTGGCAGGACATTCACTTGGTGAATTTTCAGCACTAGTTGCTTCCGGGGCCCTCTCTTTTGAAGATGGACTGAAACTGGTAAGCAAACGTGCTACGGCCATGCAGCATGCATGCGAAATGAAACCTTCTACAATGGCTGCGATTATTGCACTTTCTGATAATGTTGTGGAAAAGGTCTGTATGAATGTTGACGGAATAGTAGTACCTGCAAATTACAACTGTCCAGGTCAGCTTGTAATCTCCGGGGAAATAGAGGCAATAGATGAGGCCTGTGCCAGACTGAAGGAGGCTGGCGCAAGAAGAGCACTCAAACTTAGTGTCGGTGGTGCATTCCATTCTCCGTTGATGGAACCTGCAAGGGCTAATCTAGCTAAAGCAATCGAAGAAACAACATTTTTGACTCCAAGGTGCCCTGTTTATCAGAACTACGATGCAAAACCTCATATGGAACCTTCCGAAATCAAGGCAAATCTGATATCACAGCTGACGGCTCCTGTTCTCTGGTCTCAGATTGTAAATACCATGATATCATCTGGTGCGACCGAATTTGTCGAATGCGGACCTGGACAGGTGCTTACTGGACTTGTAAAGAAAATAGATGCTTCAGTTTCAGTTTCCAATATCGGATAATTCAAGGTAAACTCTCAACGAGTACCAGACATAAACAAGTGGTTTTGATTTTGGAACTCAAAACTATGAAGAATCAAAAGGTAAACTCTCAACGAGTACCAGAGATAAACAAGTAGGGCAGTGTTTTTTTTCATTGCTCTATTTTTTTTGCTGGATATTCACCTTTGGATGACGCTCTTTTTCAAGTTCAACAAGAGTCTTTGTTGCTACCTGCTTCTACTGTTGGAATTATATAATCAGGTTTATCTTTTTCGATAATTTACCGTAGTTTGTCACCAAAAGCATACTGATTAATTGCTTGACGGGTGTATTGGCATGTCGGTCAACTGCAATTACTTCGGTGCCATATCTCTGAAATTCAATGACAACATCTTTGTCAGGTTTACCTGAACTGGGTATATGTGCTTTTTGCAAAAATAGGAATGTATACTAATCTAATTTATCGCACAATATGAGTTTATTTTGAAATTAATCCTTTTTTGTTGATAAATTCCCATATTCTGTCAATGTATGTGTATGATCCTGTCCCTGGTATTGCTTTGAGCTGGAAACAATGTTTCCGGGTTGCCAGGCTATGAACCTCACTTTGAATTCCCATACTTCTCATCTTTTCCCAGCATTTTACGGAATTCATGGGAGAGCAGTCGTCATCGTCTCCATAAACGAACAGCATAGGACAGGTATTCAGATCAAATGTGAATTCAGGTACAGGTACAGCATCATCTGCATTGCCTCCGGTTTTATTTTTGGCTTCAGGTCCATCTGTCAGAGAATATGCCGGATATATTCCGATTCCCCATTGGACGTTGCAGGGTAGCTTGTCAATATCATCAATAGGAAGGTATGATCTATGATTTGAGGATGTGCAACCCATCAAAGTAAGATGTCCGCCGGCTGAACCTCCCATGATTCCTATTCTGTCAGGATTGAGACCATAGGATGCGGCCTTGCTACGCACTATCCTAACTGCTCTCTGCAAATCCTGCCATGCCGTAGTATGTTTTGCAAGACCTTCAGGACGTGGTGTCCTGTACTTCAGTGTTACGACAGTCATTCCTTTTTCGTTCAGGTAACGGCGTGTAGGTGCAACTTCAAAACCATTAGTATCATTTGTCCGATATGCACCTCCCGAATATATAATCTGTATTGATGAAGTCTTCCGCTCTTTTGGAAAATGCCATTCTATGTATGGTGAACATTGATGTTTCTGAAAATCAGGTGTCTTTCCCTCTGGCCATATATCTTCCTTTAAGTAGTTTGAGCGGCAGCTGTCACTTGTGAACCTTGACATCAGGTCTACCTCTTTTCCGTCATGTGGAATGAATCCCATTTGACGCATAAACTCTATTCCTCTTTCAAGGCCGAAAGCTCCGTGACCGAGGTCAGGATATAGATGGATTTCAGCAGGAATCATTCTTTTGCGAAGTTCTCTGTATACCAATGTTGATCCGTTGGGAGAATAAGGGTCCAATCCTCCATGATGAAGACTCATGGGACAGGTCTTTTCGTCAAATTTGAATACGTTGCTGATTCTTACATCAGTCCCATAGCCATCTCTTGAAGCAGGTGTTCCGGTTTCAGCGTCATTTGTTACATAAGCCGGTGCATTGACTATAGCCCAGTTAATATGGCATGAGATTGTGTCAATATCGTCAATTGTCTCATATGATTTGGTCATTGAACTTGTTCCCAATAATAGAGCTAAATGTGAACCTGCAGACATGGAAATAACTCCTATCTTTTCAGGATCAAATCCTCTTTTCTGAGCTTCACTTCGAATTACCCTTATGGCACGCTGCCCATCTTCCCATGCTGTCTGATAAATTGGGATTCCGTTTGGACGAGGCGTCCTGTAAACTAGATTAACGCATTTGAAACCAAGTTTTGTAAATTCTTTGTTCCATAATTCAATGAGATCTACATCGCAACAACATTTGTACGAACCTCCTGAGATAAGGACCATACATCCGCCATTACATGATTGAGGAGATGGTGAATCAAACCATTCAATATAGGTTGTGCGGTGTTTATCGGGATTAAATTCCTTAAGGTTACATTCGTTGGTCATTGCGGCAATTTGGTGACTTTGTGTGTCTGGCATTTTGCCATTAGGCCAAATCAGTTCTCTTTCTTTAGCGTTAACATTCAGGAAGAGGAAAAAGGAAAGTATTGCTATGAAAATTGTCTTATTCATTTTTGTATTTTTATTCAAAAATATAAAAATAATAGCGGTTTTTATTAATTAGGTAGATGTGAGTCTGTAAAAATAAACCTTCATTAATATATTGCAATTGTTATAATGAGTCCTATATTGCGAGCCTATTTTTATATAAGTTGACTTTATGGACAAACTGTAAATATGGCTGTGTTTTTTTATTGCTCTATTTTTTTGCTGAATGTCTTCAAAATCAAGATGTTAAATAGCATTGTCGTTTTTTTTAGTTAAATTTGTTAGCATGAAGGCAGAAAGGATTCTGCTCATTATTTACATTTTAATTTAATATAGTTATGAAATTCAAATTCCAGTTATTGCCTTTAGTTATTGTCCTGCTTTTCTTTTTCGGTTGCAGTTCGTACAAGGAAGTTAAAAAGGTTGATCCACTTGACAATTCTGCGTGGAATGAATCCATCTGGATATCTGCCGCGAATGCAGATGTTGTAACCGGTCAGGTAAGAGGCAAGAATGAAAGAGCTGCTGATGGTGCCAGCTGGTTTGTTTCTGTCGTAAGTAACAGACAGAAGGTCGTTTCTGCAAAGTGGATGACCACAGGACTTGGCGTCTATCAACTCTTTGTTAATGCAACACCAATCGGCAATGAAATATTGAAGCCTGGCTTTACTCATTATGAAAAGACAAAAATATCATACACATATGATATTACAGGTTCTTTCAATTGTAAGGCTGGATGCAAGAACCAATTGGCTGTTCAAGTAACACCAGGCTGGTGGGCGGATAAAATCATTACCCCAGGCGGTCATGATGGTATGATTGGTAAGAAATGTGCTTTCAGGGGTGTGATGGAATTGATATATGAAGATGGTAGTAAAGAGTTTTTCGGAACAAATCTTGACAACTGGAAGGCCGGAATTGCTGGTCCTGTGAAACATGCGGCAATTTTCGACGGAGAAGAGTATGACGCCAGGGAACTTCCCGGATATTATGTGGCTGATAAGCTTCTAACCCCGGAAAAAAATGATGAGTTCAATGGTGAAATAGTGCCATCCCAGGGTGCTGAGATCTATTTAAGGTCTGACCTCGCTCTTTCCCGGTCTATGGCCTATACATGGAAAGGTGTGACAGATGAGGATGAACAGCAATATGGCAAGGTTAAGATTGTTAAGGAATTTTCAAAGGAAGAGGAAATAATTGTGAATCCAGGTGAAACTCTTGTTGTGGATTTTGGACAGAACTGTGCCGCTGTTCCTTTTTTTGAATTTTCAGCAAAGGAAGGCACTGAACTTACATGTCTTCCATCTGAACTGCTGAATGATGGAAATGGTCAAAAGAGTAGGGGAATGGATGGTCCTGAAGGTAGTTGCCATAGAAGAAACCTGAGAATTCCTGATATCGGAATGATTCTTAAATATACTTTTGCTGCATCGGGTGGCTACTCAAAGTATCATCCAACATGCACATTCTTTGGCTACAGGTTCGTTTCTGTTACGGCAACTGATACTGTTGCCATCAGGGATGTCAGGTCCATTCCGGTAACGTCAATAGCGAAGAATCTGGAAACAGGAACTCTTGTAACAGGGAATGATCTTATCAATCGTCTGATTTCAAATACGGTATGGGGCCAGCGTTCCAATTATTTGTCAGTGCCTACTGATTGTCCTCAAAGGAATGAAAGACTGGGATGGACTGCCGATACGGAGGTGTTTACCGAAACAGGTTCGTTCTTTGCAAATACGCTCAGCTTTTTCCATAAGTGGATGAGGGATATGAGAGATACTCAGAGCGATCTTGGTGGCTATCCAGGAGTCGCACCGCAGGCGCAATATGGAGCCGAACCAGGTTCAATGATGAGAGTTGGATGGGCTGATGCGGGCGTTATTGTACCATGGACAATATGGAAACAATTCGGTGATTCCAGCATAATAGACGAGAACTGGCAATCAATGGAAAAATTTATGGATCATGTTGCTGAAACCAAATATGATCATCAGACATTGAGTGCGGAAAATGGAAACTATCAATGGGCAGACTGGTTGAGCTACGAACCACTGGAAAGCTGTTCTGGACGCGCATGGAATGATAAAGGTGTATGTCCTGAAACTTATGGCTACTGGAGTTACTTAAGCGCTTCCTACTGGATTATTGATGCTGGAATGATGCGGGATATGGCTGTAGCTACCGGACGTGATTCAGGAAAGTATGAAGAAATGGTGCAGACCGCAATGAACTATGCAAAAGAGACTTTTTTGAACGAAAATGGGGAATTCAAACTGGATCTATTGAATACAATGCAGACACCTGCTCTTTTTGCCCTTAAGAATCATCTTGTTGAGGGCGATCAGAAAGATGCAATGATCACAAGACTGAAAGAAAATTTTGCAAGCCACGATAATTGTCTACAGACAGGATTTCTTGGTGCTTCCATTCTGATGGATGTCTTGACTGAAAATGGAATGCAGGACATTGCATATGAACTTCTTTTCCAAAGAAAAAATCCTAGCTGGCTATATTCGGTGGATAATGGTGCTACTACTATATGGGAACGTTGGAACAGTTATACAATAGAGTCTGGTATGGGACCTAGCGGTATGAACAGTTTTAATCACTATGCATACGGGGCAGTTTGTGCATGGATATGGAAAACGGCATGCGGTATCGCATCGGATGTCAATAATCCAGGTTTCAAGCATATAATAATGAAGCCTATTCCAGATAAAAGACTTGGATTCATCAAGGGTGAATTCAAATCTGCTTCAGGACTTATAAAGAGTGAATGGAAATATGAAGGTGATAAGTGGATCTGGAATTTTACTATTCCTGAGGGTGCAACAGCCTCAGTAACCGTTCCAGGGGATACAGAGTCTTCTGAATATTCAGTTGGCTCATATACAATAGAAAGGTAGAAAACAATAAATTACCTAGTCGAACATCATAAAGTCTCTTT
>DCHP01000050.1 GCA_002315675.1 Rikenellaceae bacterium UBA1749
AGTACATGCCATTGCGGATTCCTTAATTATTACAAACATTTATTAAAAAAACATTATGAAGAATTTTGGACTATTCTTAGTAATGGTGTTGGCAAGTGTATCAATCGCTGTAGCGCAGTCTGTGACTGTAAATGGTGTAATTACATTTGCGAACGACCAGGCCCCAGTGGCCGGTGCAACCGTTAGCGTAAAAGGAAATCCTAGTGTAGCAACTATGGCTGACGTTAATGGTGCATACAAAATCACTATTCCTTCAGGTTCTGAGAAAGTTATCGTTGTTTCTTTTCTTGGAATGGAAACTCAAGAGATTGCATGTGCAAAATCAGGTACATACAATGTTGTCTTGAAAGAAAATGCTCTAACAGTGGATGACGTTATTGTAACAGGGTATGGTATAGTTCGACGTTCAAGCTATGCCGGTGCTGCTGCTGTTGTATCAACAAAGAAACTAAAGGATATTCCTTCTGTGTCACCAACAAGCCGTATTGAAGGTAATGTTGCCGGTGTTACAATTGTCGGTAATTCAGGTGAAGCTGGAGCCGTTGAAAAAATCCGTATCCGTGGTGTAGGTTCTTTGAACGCAGGTAATGATCCACTTTGGGTTATCGATGGTATTCCAATGGCATCAGGTTCTGCCTCAACAGGATGGTACAATGCTTCAGGTAATAGTATCATTTCTTCACTCAACCCTAATGACATTGAATCAATGACAGTTATCAAGGATGCTGCCGCAGCTTCTTTGTATGGTTCACGTGCTGCTAATGGTGTTATCGTCGTAACAACTAAACGCGGTAAGGCAGGAAAAACTTCAATATCAGCAAAAGCTAGTTATGGTGCTTCTGACTGGGCAGTAGATTGGAGACCAACATATGATGGTGATACACGTCGTGATTATTTGCATCTTGGTCTTTACAACTATATGTACGGACAATCTGGTGATGCAGGATATTCAAAGCAATTTGCCGATGAATATATAGACAACCCTGCAGTAGCTAATGCTGTTAAACCTTGGTCTGGTTGGACAAATTGGAAAGATGAATTGTTCCGCAAAGGTGCAACACAGAATTATGAATTGTCTGCTTCAGGCGGTAATGAAAAAACAAGATTCTATACATCTCTTTCTTATAACAATACAGATGGTGTCAGTCGTAATGCAAATTATGAACGTACTACAGGAAACATAAGTGTTGATCACACTTCAGGCCGTTTCACATTACATGCTGCTTCTATTTTCTCTCAGGTAAACCAGAGAGTTGATATGGATGAAACATCATATTGTTCTCCATACTGGGCATATGCTATGTCTGTTTCTCCAGCCGATTATTCTTTCCTGGAAGACGGCTCATATAATACATATTATGGTTTTGATATTATCGGACCAAAATCCAACCCTGTTTACGACCGAACATTGAATTACGATATCAGTAATATGACTCGTTCTTTCAATAACCTATCCGCTAAATTGAATATCCTTGATGGATTTGATTTGGAAGAAAATATAGCTTATGACTATATCAATAGTACAGAAAAATTCTGGTGGGACCCTCGTTCTGATAATGGTGAAGCTGCTGGTGGGGTATTTCAGAAAAATAATGATCTGAATACCCGTGCAACATCCAAGACAATGCTTACATACAATCACAACTGGGCTGACAAGCATGATTTCAGTGCCCTAGTGTCATGGGAAGCTGAAGATCAGAAGGCAGAGAATATATATGTATCTGGTACAGGGTATTCAACATATAAAAAACCTGAGATTGCAAATGCTTCAGAAACAGATTCTTATACTGCTGTAAATCGTTCGACACTGCTTTCTTTGGTTGGTAAACTTGACTACACATATGACAATAGATTTTATGTTGGTGCAACTTTCCGTCGTGATGGTAGTTCCCGCCTTTCCCCTGATACTCGTTGGGGTAATTTCTGGTCAGGTTCCGCATACTGGAGAATCTCAAATGAAAAATGGTGGAAAAATGGCGGTATTGCAAATGTCATATCAGATGCTAAAATTCGTGCGTCATATGGTCAGAATGGTACCCGTCCAAGTGATTGGTATGCATGGCAGGGACTATATGGTATGGGATATAACTATGCAGGCATGCCAGGTATGACAGAAACAACAATTCAGAATAACTCACTGACATGGGAAAGAAACAATGTAGCCAATATAGGTATTGACTTGAATTTCATTGATCGTATTGATTTGTCTGTTGAAGTCTACAATCGTGATACAAAGGATCTATTAATGGATGCTCCTACTTCAAGGACAACAGGGTTCTCTTCAACTACACAGAATGTTGGTGCCATGAACAATAAAGGTATTGAAATCACTTTCAATGCTTTGGCAATTCAGACAAAGACAGTTAACTGGTCTATTGGTTTCAATGTTTCATACAACAAGAATGAACTGATTTCCTTGAATGATGGTTCTGATCAGATTGGAGGATCTTACTATGTTAGCAAAGTTGGTAATCAGTTGTATTGTCTGTATGGTCTTGAATATGCAGGTGTAGATGCTGAAACCGGTAGAGAGTTATTCTATACAAATACAGAGAAAGCCGATGGTACTTTGGACCGTTCACTTACTACAGATTATTCGCAGTGTTCTAAGGTCGTCCTTGGAAATGTTCAACCTAACTGGACTGGTGGTATCAATACACAACTTCAGGTTAAATGGTTTGACTTAGGTGCTACATTTACATGGCAGGCTGGCGGTCATTATATGGATTATTTAGGAAACTATCAGTCAAATGGCTTTTCATATGCATATTATGGTCAGCTACCAAAATCAGCTAGAGTTGAAAATTCCTGGACTTATGAAAATTCTGATTATGATGAAGCATTGGGTGGAACGCAGATTTCAAAATACACAAGTCCTGTGTTTGAATATGGTTATCAGGCTCAACGCTCTTCCCGATTTGTTTACAATACTGACTTCTTCCGTCTAAAGAACCTTACAATAGGTTTCAATGCTCCAGATTCATGGTTAAGGGCTATGCATCTTCAGAAACTTCGTATCTATGCATCTGGAACAAACTTGTTTACTCTATATGACAAGACCGCAGGTCTGGATCCAGAACATCATGACTCTTATGGTCTTGATTATTACGAAGCACCTTCAATAAGGACCGTTTCTTTTGGTCTAGAAGTGACATTCTAATATGATTTTAATTATAAAAGCGATGAAAAATTTAATGAAATATATAGCAGTAGTTTCTCTTGCAGTGGTGCTTACATCATGTAAGGATTTCTTGGATACAACTCCATCTACTGCGTTAACAACAAGTGAGGCAATTGAATGCTATGATGATGCTGTCTCTTCTTTGGTAGGTGTCTATGATGCCGTTCAAGGTAATAGTAATAATCTTGGTTGGTATGGTGCGCGTGCTGTATATTATGGTGATGTCCGTGGTGATTTGATGCAGAGTGAAACTGATGGTTCACGTACAAGGAATCTATACGAGATGAACTATGATGCCAATACAAATCTTCCTGAAATGTGGTCCGTGCCATATGATGCTATCCGTCGTGCAAGTAATCTTATTGCTGCTATTGATGGTGGTCTTATATTGGATGCAGACGAGTATGAGGACGAACTTAAAGACATCTATGCTCAGGCTGTTGTAATCCGTGCTTTGGCTCATTTTGATCTTTGCAAGGTATATGGTAAACTTTACACTGATGATCCTACTTCTTTGGGTGTTCCAATTGTGGATTTTGTAGCTGATCCTACATACAAACCAGAACGTAATACTGTAGCTGAAGTATATAATTTTGTCATTGAACAGATAAATGGTGTAAAAGGTAATCTATCAAAGGATGTTACTTATGGTTTTGTCAATTATTGGGCAGCTCAGTCACTTTTAAGTCGTATTTACCTGTTTAAAGGAGATTACAGCAATTCTTTGACAGCTGCAAAGGATGTAATCGAAAATGGTCCATACCAATTGTGGTCAAATGCTGAATACGCAACAGCATGGGGTGATAAAGGTGGCTCTGAATTTATCTGGGAAATTGTTTCAAATGGTTCAGACGACTGGATTGATCGTGAAGGTGTGCCTTATCTTCTTTATGAAGGTGGCTATTCAGACTATATCATTTCAAAGAAAGGTGTTGAAATGTTTGCTTCACGTCCAAATGACGTAAGAGCGCAGGTTACCGGAGCTCCTCAGCGTGACGACAAACCTTATAAGTCTCGTTATGGTACAGACAAAGTCTATACTTTGAAGTATCCTGGTAATGGCTCAGATGTCCGTGTTAATAATATCTACGCAATACGCCTTTCTGAAATTTATCTAAATGCTGCTGAAGCCGCATTTAATGCAAAATCAATGGATGATTTGATGAAATATTACAATGCCATTGCTATGCGTGCAGACAACACAGTTGCTGCAGTACCTGCCAACAATATTACACTTGATATGATTCTTGATCAGAGAGGTCTTGAACTTATTGGTGAAGGTTTCAGATATTTCGACCTTGCACGTAATAGTAAGCAAATTGACAGGTCAGTGCGTTATACTCACATTTTCCCAGATCCTCAGGCTGAATCCTATAATAGGAGCTGGTATAAGGCAATTCTTGCTATTCCATTAGCTGAAATGAACGCAAATAAAGATAACATGGAACAGAACCCAGGTTATTAGTAGATTACTTTAATAGAAGACATAGGGGAGTCATATTAATATGGCTCCCCTATGTTATTTTTATGGGATTTTTCTATGGTAAGACTTCAGATATTCGGATCTATGAAAGTTTGGAAGATGCTTTTGCCAGGAATCCAGGGGCATTGATGATACATCTTTTGTGGACTCCGTTTCCTATTTCGCCTTTATCATCATAGGCTGAAACATTGAAAGTCAATATTCTTCCATCTATTGCTGTAAGTTCTGAAATGCATTTGATTTTAAGTCCAATCGGACTTGGGGAAATATGTTTGACATCAATTGAAATACCGACTGTACTTTCGTCCGAACTTAGATATTCCTCAACGCTATTGTGACAACATTCTTCCATTAATGCTATCATAGCAGGTGTGCCATATACATCCAGAGTTCCGCTTCCAATGGTGCTTGCACAGTTTTCAATTGAGACGATAGATTCCTTTGTGGATTTCAACCCTAAACAAGGTTTCACATGTCTGTCAGTCTTTCCCATCTGATTATTATATTTTAAGAATTAGCTTGTGGACTCTTACTTTAGAATCTTATGAATACTCCAAGTGGTAGTTTTTTCTTGAATTTGTCTTCAAAATAGAGCTCACCCATCATGGATTCATCTATTCTGTCTGGAAATATTTCTCCAACCAATGTGTGGGCAAGAAGAGGGGATAACCCCATTGAGTATAGATTTAGAATAAAAAAACCGTCATTACTTAGTATCTTCGCACAGTTTTCAAGAAGATTTCGGAGGTTTTCCATAAGTGTCCATTTTTCTCCGTCAGCCCCCCGGCCATATGATGGTGGGTCCATGATTATTCCATCATATCTGTTTCCTCGTCGGCATTCCCTTGCCACAAATTTCTGGGCATCCTCAACTATCCATCTGACACCATCAAGTCTGCTTGTCTCCATATTTTCACGACTCCATGAAACAGTCTGCTTGACACTGTCAATGTGGGTTACTTCTGCATTAGCCGACAATGCGGCAAGTGTAGCACCTCCTGTATATGCAAATAGGTTAAGAACTTTAGGATTCTTTTTGGTGATACATTTATCATATATGAATTCCCAGTTGGAGGCCTGTTCTGGAAATATTCCAACATGTTTGAAGGAAGTCAAACCAAGTCTCATTTTAAAGTCCAGTTTCTGACTTTTGTAATTGATTACCCACTGCTCAGGCATTCCTTTTTTAAGATGCCATTTACCCTTGTCTTCAGATCCCTTTTGCTTTATGAAATCAGCATTGCTCATTTCATCCCATTGTTTTTCAGGTAACGATGGCTTCCATAATGCCTGAGGTTCTGGCCTGGAGAGAATATAATTCCCAAACCGTTCCAGTTTTAGTCCGTTTCCTGAGTCAATAAGTTCGTATCCATCTCTCCATGCAGGAGTAAGTAGTGAAATATTCATCGTGTTTCCTGTTTGATTATCACAAATTTAGATGATTATTCGTAATAATCTGTGTATAGCTGTATTTTAATCTTCTGTAAGATGCTATGATTCCAGGCCGCTCTTTCTTTTTTAGGTGAAGCTATGGTCAATCCTTGGTATTAATTGCTTGTGAAGTATGCAGGGTTATTGTGTCTGTTAGGTTCGATAGGTGGCAATTGTGCTCAATGTTTTATTGGTGGATTATGCCTTAGAGGGTAACTATTCAGTAGCTGTATCTAATATCTACAATAGCACCCTTTGGTGGATGTCCGTTTTAGGTATTTTACCTGAGATGCTGTATAGCTACCATTATTTTTTGCCCTGCTGAATAGTTACCTTAAAGGTGGCTCGGGATATTGATAGAATAGCCAAAAGTTAGTAACTTTGTTCTTTAAGTTGAATTATTCCCAAAGCAGCGATGAAAAGATTCTTTTATCCTTTTATTTTGTTGATGCTTATTGCTTGTCAAGAGCAAGGTGGTAAAACTCCTGCTGGATATGTGGACCCATTTATTGGAACTGATTTTCATGGTCATACGTTTCCAGGTGCCACTGTTCCATCTGGTTTAGTTCAATTGAGCCCTGACACAGGAACAGAGGGGTGGGACTGGTGCTCTGGATATCATAGTTCTGATGGCACAATCTTAGGTTTCAGTCATACACATTTAAGTGGTACCGGTGCGTCTGATCTTGGTGATATTCTTTTTATGCCTACCAGAACTCCGGCTTTTGTGCCAGGTTCAAAGGATAACACGGATAATGGATACAGATCAAGGTTCAGTCATAAGTTTGAAAAAGCCGAACCAGGTTATTATTCAGTCTATCTTGATGATGTCAGGGCACTAGTTGAATTATCTGCAACCGCCCATTCGGGAGTCCAGAAATACGGCTTTGAAACAAACGAAGATCATTATGTAACAATCGACTTGTCGCATGGAATATATGATATACCGACAGAATGTTTTATAAAGAAAGTCTCAGAATTTGAGCTAGAAGGATATAGAAGATCTTCTGGATGGGCCGATGACCATACATTGTACTTCTATGTAAAGTTCTCAGGTCCGTTTATATCCATGTCATCCATGGTAGATGATTCTATCTCTTTAGAATCAGCTGATAGTGTAAAAGCCGACAGGGTGGTTTCTGTGCTGCAATTTTCCAAGGATTTATATGATTTGCAGATTAATGTCGGCATCTCATATGTTGATATTGCAGGCGCAAGGAATAATCTTGAGTCTGAAGTAGGGAATGCCGATTTTGAGACAATAAGGAAAAAAGCATATGAGGATTGGGAGAAAGCTCTTTCCGTAGTAAAAGTTGAAGGAGACAATGTACGCAAGAAAATCTTCTATACTGCGTTGTATCATTCAATGATTGCCCCATATATCATGTCTGATGTGGACGGTAGGTATAGAAGTTCCAACAGGAATATATATAAAAGTAATGAACCAAATTATGGGTTATTCTCAACATGGGATACTTTCCGTGCATTACATCCCCTTATGACAATTGTTGCTCCAGAAAAGAACAATCAGTTTGTCAATAGTCTTATCCGCTATTATGAGGAATCCGGAAGACTTCCTGTCTGGGACTTGAATATGAGGGAAAACTTCTGCATGATTGGTTATCATTCAATTCCGATTATAACGGATGCTTTCTTCAAAGGCGCCAGAATTGATTCTGAGAAAGCTCTTGAAGCCATGATTAATAGTTCTACCGAAGATTCGTACCTTGGTCTTGGGGACTATAGATACTATCATTATATGCCTTTTGACCTTCAGCAGAATTCAGTCAGCAAGGCACTTGAATTTGCATATGATGACTGGTGTATTGCGAAATTTGCAAAGGCACTTGGCAAAGATGAAATATACAACGAATACATTAAGAGAGCCCAATACTATAAACCGCATTTTGATTCTATAGACACTTTCATCAAGGGACGAGATTCTCATGGATGTTTCAGAAAGGATTTCTCTCCTACACAGATTTCAATACTCGGTGTCAACGATTTTACTGAGGGTAATTCATGGCATTATTCTTTCTTTGCTCCTCAGGATGTAAATACCCTGATTTCATTAATGGGAGGAGATGAAAAATTTATTGAGAAATTGGATGAACTTTTCAATTCTGTGACTGTCACTGATGGTGCAGCACCCGATGTGTCAGGTCTGATTGGTAATTATGCTCATGGAAATGAACCTTCTCACCATTCAGCCTATCTATATGCATTTGCTGGGCAACAATGGAAAACTGCAGAGAAGGTTGCCCAGATATGTTCCCAGCTGTACTCGTCTGAACGTGATGGTCTTTGCGGAAACGAGGATTGCGGACAGATGTCTGCCTGGTATGTAATGAGTTCTATGGGATTCTATGAAGTGACACCAGGCTCCTGCGACTATATCCTTGGATCTCCACAGTTTGATACAGTCATAATCAATAACGCAAATGGGAACAGGTTTCAGATAATTGCAGACAATCTATCAGATGATAATATTTATATAGGTGGAGCTACTTTCAACGGAAACGAATATTCAAAAGGCTATATCACCCATGATATGATTCTATCCGGTGGAACACTTGTCCTTAAAATGCAGGATGAACCGGATAAGCAATTTGCTCAGATAATAGAGGATAGACCACATTCTGTCATCTCTGACAATGTCTTCACATCTGAGGAACTTCTTTCGGAAATAACATTTGATCCATATATTGATGTTGAGGAAAGATTTTTTAAAGATTCAATTGTCATAACGCCGAAATCTGAAAATGATGCTGAGATTTACTATACATTGGACGGCACGATTCCAACTGTCAGGGATAATATAGTAAAGGCACCAATTACCTTAAAAGAAGATTGTGTACTTTCACTTGTTGCAAAAGACAGGACTTCGGGTGTACTTAGCAGGTGTACAACCGCCAGATTTTATAAGGGACGTATAGAACAGGGTGCTAAGATTACATTTCCTGCTCCTGCAGAACAGTATAGTGGGGAAGGTTCCATAACATTAACAGATGGACTAATTGGGGGATCTACCCATGCAAGTGGTAGATGGCTTGGATGGAATGGTGGAAATTTTGAAATTTCGGTTGAACTTCCGACACCCCGTAAAATCTCTTATGTTGGTGTTGATTTCTATGCATCAGTTGATACATGGATTGCTCTTCCAAAGAATTTTATTGTTGAATTTGAAAGTGATGCTAATGGAAAGATCATTTCCAGGGAAGTCATAATCCCTGATGGAACAGACAGGCAAAAAGGAAGTTATCTATTTGGCACGGACTGCGATGTAATAGTAAAGAATCTTAGAATAATAATTCCCGAGAATACAATTCCGGCATGGCATCGTTTCCGCGACAATAAGGCATGGATCTTTATAGATGAAATACTGGTAAAGTGATATTTTGTGCAGACGCGTTAAGCATTATTACTGAAAAAGCATAGTAAAAACAGGTATATTAATTGATGGAACCATATAAGTTTGACATAGACCTTTTCCTTTCTCTAAACGGGGATTGCGGAAATTTCATTGATCAGATGATGTATATCATTTCGCATGAGTATACATGGATTCCTTTGTACTTAGTTGTTCTTTTATGTGTAATATACCGCAAAGGCTGGAAAACAGGCATGGTGCTATTGCTCCTTTGTGTTGTTGCAGTTGGATTTGCAGATCAGACTGCTACCCAGATGAAACATTTTTTCCCTAAACTAAGGCCAACTCATTACCCGCCCCTTAGTGGCATGGTCCATACGGTTAATGGCTATGTCGGAGGATTGTATTGTACTGTCAGTTCTCATGCAGCGAATTCGCTCGCATTTGTTATAATATCTTCCTTCTTTGTCAGAAAGAGGATGTATACGATAGTATTGTCAGTCTGGTTGCTTGTTGTCTGCTATTCACGAATCTATCTTGGTGTGCATTATCCAACAGACATTCTTTTAGGACTATTGGATGGTACGTTATATTCATTTATAGTGATATTTATATATAACAAGTATATTCGTTCCAAGCTTGGATTGAAGTTCAATACAGAAGGGAACGACAAGTAGTAGATAATTTAGCATTAATTACAGGAAACTTAAATAAAGAAGAATCTGAAATGATCAAGGAAATATTTAGGAAATCAATACCCCATATTGTAGCGTTAATTATTTTCGCCGCAATATCTGCATTCTTTTTTAAGCCCCAGTATTCTGGAAAAGTCTTAAGTCAGGTGGATATCATCCAGGCAACAGGAATGAGTGCTGATATTGATGATCACATTGCAAAATATGGAGAGCATCCCCAGTGGTCTGGGAGAGACTTCTGTGGCATGCCAGCCTACCTTATAAAAATGAATTATGATGGTCGATATATCAAGGAATTATCATCATTGGCATATTTTTTAGGTCAGCCGGCATCTTTTCTTTGGGTTGCCATGGCAACTTTCTATTTCATGCTATGCTTGATGGGAATAAATCCATGGCTTGCAATAGTTGGCGGAATCGGTTATGGCTTGTCGACGTATTTCCCTCAAATTATTGTGGCTGGCCATATCACAAAAATGATGGCATTAGCCTGGGTCCCTGGATTGATCGGCTCTGTGTGGTATGCTTATCGGAAAAACAAATACCTTGGTTCAGCACTGGCCGGTATCTTTGCCGCTATTGAAATATCAACATCACATCCTCAGATTACCTATTATTTTCTGTTTGTAATATTGGCTATTGCAGTTAATGAACTTGTATTGGCTATCCGTTCCGGAAAGATAAAAGAGTTTGGTATAACTTCCATTCTTCTTCTGTTTGCAGCCGTATTATCTATAGGCGCCAATTCTGTTCAACTATATTACATAATGGACCATACCCCAGAAACAACACGTGGAGTAAGCGAACTAAGGGATGTAAAGGAAAAACATCCGGATGGAGGACTGGAAAAAGGCTATGCGATGCAATGGAGTTATGGCAAGGCAGAAACCTTCAATCTATTTATCCCTAATTTTAAAGGTCAGGGATCTTCTTCTGGTTTCAGCTCTGATGGCCAGGTTGCAGAGGCACTTAAAAAATACAATGTTCAGGCAGAACAGGTAGCAAAACAGCTTCCATCATATTGGGGAGATCAGCCATTTACTATGGGACCTATGTACATGGGAGCTTTGCTGATTTTTCTGGCATTTTTTGCCATCCTGATATTGCCTGCTTCAGAGTGGATATGGATTGTTGTCTCGTCAGTCTTTGCCATGTTTCTTGCCTGGGGTAATAATCTGGACTGGTTCAATGATTTTATGTTTAGATATCTTCCTTTGTACAATAAGTTCAGAACTCCTTCAATGGCTCTTGTCGTTGCTGAATGGGCAATTCCTACACTTGCAGTACTTGCTCTTGTGAAAGTACAGAATGAAGGAATAACCAAAGAAAAATTCAAAAAATCATTGTATGTATCAACTTCCGTTTTAGCCGGTATAGCATTGATATCTGCAGTGATTCTTCCATCGAGACTGGACTTCGTAGGTGTGAATGATGCTCTTATGGGACTTCCAGATGATATCTTAAATGCAATGAATATTGAAAGGGCAAGTATGCTCAGGTCAGATGCAATGCGTTCTTTGATATTTGTAATAATAGGTGCTTTTTCCTTGTATCTGATTTATTTTAAAAAGATTCAGCTTAAATATATTATTGCCGTAATAACTGTTGTCGTGTTGATAGACTTATGGTCTGTCGATACGAGAATGGTAGGATGGGATAATTTCTCAAAGGCAGCCAAGGAACAGACAATTTCCATGTCTGATAATGATAAACTTATTCTTCAGGACAGTACAAACTATAGAGTTGCGAATTTTACAGTTAATCCTTTTTCGGATGCAACGACATCATATTACCACAGGTCAATAGGCGGTTATCATGCAGCAAAGCTGAGAAGATATCAGGATCTTATAGACCGGTATCTCTCTAAATCAGACATCAATATATTCAGTATGCTCAATACTAAATATTTCATTACCGATAAAGGTGTTTCCGTGAATGACAGTGCTATAGGAAATGCGTGGTTTGTTAACTCTGTGAAATGGGTGAATGGGGCTGATGAAGAACTCGATGCATTGTCCTCACAGAACGGATTCATTCCAAGGAGGGAGGCTGTAATCGATTCTAGATTCAAAGATGCAGTGTCTCAATCCATTGTAGACTCTTCAGCTACATTATCACTTGTTGATTACAAAGTAAATAGATTGACATACAAATCAAGGAGCAACCAAGATGGTGTTGCTGTATTTTCTGAAATCTATTATCCAAAGGGATGGACAGTAACCATAGATGGCGTGGAATCTGATTATTTCAGAGCAGATTACGTGCTGAGAGCAATGAATATACCCGCTGGTGAACATACCATTGTATGGAGTTTCGCGGCTCCTCACTTTACTCTTCTCCTTTGGATCACAAGGATCTCATCTATTGTATTATTACTGTCTGTGATTGCATTGACGATCTTGAAGATTAAAAAGGCTTTGTAATATTGGAACAGAAATGAAAATTAGAACCTTTTTTATAACATACTTTGCCCCATGTGCATTATTATTGCTTACGGCCCAATTGTCTTTCAATATTCTTACCAGTTTCAAGCATAGAGAAGATAGTATTGGGTCCCTGCAATTGATGATAATGCTGGATCAGGATTTGAACGAAGAGTCAGTTTCTTCGGCTTTATCAATGGTTCAGAATATTACAAGGGAAAAAGTAACTATGATAACACCGGATGAAGAACTTGAACGTTTCAAATCAAAGTTCGGGATTGATGTTATGTCTGTTCTTTCCGATAATCCATTCGGGGTTACCCTTGCAACTTCCATTAATTTTCAGGATGATCCGCTTATTGTCAAGACTCAGATCAGTAGGATAAAGGGAGTGCATTCTTTGGCATATCCCGATGCGAAAAGGAATGAAATAAATGTTTCTTTCGAGGACAATCATACTAAGAATAAATTGCTTGCAGTCGTGCTTTCAATATCATTTTTACTTGTTGTATGGTTGTCTGAGCATTTTGAGGTAACGGCTAATCTGGATATTATTTCAGAAAGGAAGGCATCCAGAGTTCCAATTTCAGTAATCAGAAACTCATTCTGTGTAAGGGCATTTGTCAAAGGAACATTGGTCGGACTGATGGCGGCTATACTGTTTATCGCCCTTCGTATGGCTCTTTCTATGAACAGACAAATAGATGTAATGATTGATTTTGATAAATGCCTGATGATATCGGCATTTACTATTGTCTATTCACTAATTATTACATTGATTATGCAATATTTAGCTTTTGATATTGATACAAATAGAATAAAATAAGATGAAAACTACTTACAAAAGTGAGGAAAAGACAGTGATGCCTCTTGGAAGAAAGAATCACATTATCATTGGTGTTGCTATACTATTATTGGTCGTTGGTTTTGTCCTTTTATCAGGTGGTGGAACGGATAATCCCAATGAATTCAATTATGACATTTTTTCAGTTAGAAGATTAGTGGTTGCGCCGATAGTTCTGGTTGCTGGCTATGTCCTTGTTGGAGTCGGCATAATGAAAAAATTTAAGGATTAGAAGATAGAAAAAATAGTTTGAAGTATTATGGATTGGATACATGCTTTTTTTATGGGATTGGTTCAGGGGCTGACAGAATTCTTGCCTGTTAGTTCAAGTGGACATCTGCAAATAGCTCAGTCAATTTTAGGCGTGGAAATCAGTGAATCAGCAACATTGACATTTGACATTGTTGTTCATGCTGCAACAGTTCTTGCGACTATTGTTGTTTTCTGGGGTGAAATATTGAAACTTTTATCCGGTATTCTGAAGTTCAGATACAATGAAGAGACAATTTATGTATTAAAGATATGTGTCTCAATGATTCCAGTATTTGTAGTTGGTGTGTTTTTCAAGGATCATGTGGAAAGTCTGTTCTCAAATACATGCTTTTTTGTCGGGTGCATGTTGCTTGTAACTGCTTCACTTCTTGCATTCTCCTATTTCTATAAACCTAAAAAATCCCGTGAAATAACGTACCTTGATGCCTTTATTATCGGAATTGCTCAGGCAATAGCTGTAATTCCAGGTATTTCAAGGTCAGGATCGACAATATCTACAGGAATGATTCTTGGAAATGACAAGAAATCACTTGCAAGGTTCTCATTTTTGATGGTTTTGGTCCCTATACTTGGTCAGGCTTTCCTTAGTCTTCTTAAAGGCGAGTTCACTCCAGAGCAATCCGGAATTTCTTATATGTCTTTACTGATAGGTTTCCTTGCGGCCTTTTTCTCTGGCCTTTTTGCCTGCAAAGTGATGATATCCATTGTTGCCAGAGGAAAATTGATCTGGTTCTCAGTATATTGTGTCCTCATAGGTGTAATAGCAATTATTTTTGGTTAAACTTTAAAATTATATAGCGTGAAATTCAAGATCTTATCGTTTTTATCATTCTTTTTCTTCGTTTATTCAGCCAATGCTGTTGAATTCGAACCTTATTTTCCTTTTCTTAATTTGTCATATATAGTCTATCAGGCTCCGCAGCCTATTGAGATAGATGGAAATATCTATACACCGGAGTGGGAAAAGGCCACGTGGACTGAGGACTTTCAGGATATCAGAGGTGAAAGGCATCCTGAAAAACCCAAATACAGAACAAGAGCCAAGATGCTCTGGGATAGGAATTACCTGTATATTGCAGTTGAAATAGAAGAACCACATATTTGGGCGACAATTACTGAACGCGACAAGGTTATTTATAATGACAATGACATAGAAGTCTTTATAGATCCGACTGGAAATGGAAAGCAATATCGTGAATTTGAATTCAATGCGTTCAACTCACAGTGGGAACTTCTATTGACTTCTCCTCCATACAGAGGAGGTACGTCTTTTACTGAGTGGGACTGTAAAGGCCTTAAAACAGCTGTAAAATTATATGGGACAATTAACGATCCAAGTGATACGGATGAGAAATGGACATTCGAAGCCGCAATTCCTTTTTCTTCATTAGGATTTGTCAGACCGGGATCTCAATGGAGACTTAATTTTTCACGTGTCGAATGGCTGAAGGTGATTGTTGAAAATGGTAAGTATAAGAAGATTGAAGGAACAAACAGATTCGGCTTTGAAGAGAACTGGTTGTGGGCCCCAACAGGTGCAATTGATGCTCATCGTCCTGAGAGATGGGGCTGGATTCAATTCGCAGGTACGATAGTTGGTGAAGGCAAGGAGGAATTCAACTGGAACAATGGTCATGAATATAAGGAAGCTTTGTGGACTATTTCAAACCGCATTCAGCAATATACTTTCCTGACAGGAAAAATGCCTAAAACTTTTGAAGACCTTGAACTTGACAATCCAATGGGTATCAAGTATATTCCTCTTGAAGACAAGGAATTCTATTTATCAGTTGTTTCTGATATGGGAACAACATATACTTTGACAAACGAGGGTGTGATGAAATCTTCAATAAACAGGGAAAAATTAAAGAGGATGATGGAACTTGGTGGAAGAACTCCTGGCGTTAATCCTTATGCTCCGAACTGGTTGGGAACAGCCCCCGCTGACAGTATTAGTGGATGGTATCAGAAATCATTACAGATGCGCAGAAAGATGAATCCAGGCCCGATAGATACACTTAAAGTTTTGAGGAATTTCTACTAGAATTCATTTCCAATAGAACACATAACTTCGATAGAACAACTGTCCCGGAGTTCAATAAATTCCGGGACAGTTGTTCTGTTTGTTATAGTGATGTGACAGACTATTCGTATCTGCCTGATTTTAGCATATTTACTTCAGCATTTGTGAGCTTGCGCCACCATCCTCTTTTAAGACCGAGTTTTGTAAGTCCTGCGAAATAGACTCTATCAAGATTCTTAACTTCATATCCTATGGCTTCAAACATTCGTCTGACAATACGGTTTCTTCCTGAATGAATTTCGATTCCTACTTCTTTTCTGCTTGACCCGACGAAACTTATTTCATCAGCGTTTGCAGGGCCATCATCAAGTTCCACTCCGTCTGCCAGTTTCTGAAGGTCTTCATCTTCAGCTGGACGGTCAAGAATAACATGATAAATCTTCTTTTTCTCAAATGAAGGATGCGTAAGGACTTTTGTTAAGTCTCCGTCGTTGGTAATCAGCAGAACTCCAGTGGTATACTTGTCCAATCTTCCGACAGGAAAAACTCTTTCCTTGACTTTTTCTTTAATTATGTCAATTACATTCTTGTCATTATGAGGGTCGTCCAATGATGTAACAAATCCTTTAGGTTTGTTCATTACAATATAGACTTTTCTTTCTCCTTTAAGTATCTTCCCATTGTATTCAATTGTATCAGTAGGAAGTACTTTCGCTCCCATTTCAGTTACTACAACACCATTTACCTTGATTTCTCCCTGAGCGATAAGTTCATCTGCATCTCTGCGGGAACATACTCCTGACTGTGAAATGAATTTGTTTAGACGAAGAGGCTCGTTCTTGCCTAGTTTTGGCGTGTTGAATCTCTCTTCTCTGTGTTTAGGCGCCACGGCGTCATCACCGACGCGTGAAATGCGCACTCTCTTTCTTCTTTCCATGTTTTTTGTTATTTCACCGCAAATGTAGATAAATTATCTGATATTCATTGTTGTGAAACATAAAATATAAGCATTATAGTAAACAATTAGGTCAGAAAGGATGCCTTTCTGACCTAAAGTACATTACTATTTGCTGATATCTATATTACTCTGCGTTAGGAATGTTTAGTTTCAATGACCCGCAACCGGCATGGTGGAATTTGCCGGATCCTGGTTTTGAGAAATCGAAACCAATCAGGTTCCAGCTATTTGGCCAGCCTGTTTTTATCATATTGTTGAATAACAATTTGAAATAGTGAGGACCTTTTTCCAAAGCCAATTGATACTTGATCTTATAATACCTTGATAGCTGCTCGTTTAGGATTATCCTGTTTCCATCAATCCATAATTCATCCATGTCTGTTGCAAATGTATAAACCCCTGTAGTGTCTGCTATGAAGTAACCTTCAAATTTTGCAAGTGACGGCTTGTTCATATCCCATAATTTGTCATCGAATAATGTGTCTACAACAAACTGCTGGTCAAATCTTGCTTTTCCCCAGTTCTCCTCTTTTGGATATAGACCAGGTGCAATACTCAGCAGTGCCACACCTTTTTCCTCTGGAGATTTGAATTGAGGTTCAGAAATAGCTACAAGAGGCTCTGCATGCTTGTATGTAATGGTTCTTATTACTGAGAGTTTGCCACTTTGAAGCATTGTTGCGATTTTTATCTGACCTTCCCCTCCGACTTTAATAGGCTTTTCATAGATTGCAGAATTTGTCTGTGGGTCTTTACCATCTAGGGTGTAAACCATCGGCAGTTCGCAACCATTTAAAAATGGTATTTCTGTTGAATCTTCCATGAATTCCACATGCTGACATACAGTACCAATAGGCATAGGAATGTGGTAATTTACACCATGCATGTCAAGTCTGACAAGGGCATTGTTAAGCCTCTTTGTAAAGGAGTCAATATCTTTACCTTCCTTTGGAGTCCATGTAAGTTCTGCAAGAGCAAGTAGACGTGGGTACATCATATATTCCCAGTGTTCGTCAGTAACTACGTATTCAGTCCATAGGTTACATTGTGCTCCCAGGATATGGTGCTGCATCTCTTCTGGTAATCCAGAAGGAATTGGTTCATATTTATATGTTTTTGTATATGGAGCGAAACCACCAATTGAAATTGGTTCAACTTCTGAAGGTCCCTGAAGGTGATCTATGTATAATCCTCCGGAACCTGGAGTCATTATAACGTCATGATCCTGTGATGCGGCGGCCAATCCTCCTTCAGTACCTCTCCAGCTCATTACAGTTGCTGATGGAGCCAAACCTCCTTCAAGAATTTCATCCCAGCCGATAATTCGTTTCCCTAATGTTTCAACATATTTCTCCATTCTGGTTACGAAGTAACTTTGAAGTTGCTCTTCAACGGTATGCTTTTCATTGCCTCTCAGTCCTAATTCTTTTGCACGAGCCTGACATTTTGGACATTCTTTCCAGCGTGCTTTAGGACATTCGTCACCTCCAAGATGGATGTACTTGCTAGGGAATAATTCACTGACCTCTTTAAGAATGTCTTCAAGAAATGAGAAAACGGCATCATTGCCTACACAATATACTTCATCTTCAACACCCCAGATTATTCTTGGTTGTGCAAAAGGTCCTCCTGTACATGAAAACTCAGGATATGCTGTAAGAGCTGCCATGCCATGTCCAGGCATTTCAATTTCTGGAATTATTTCGATATGATATTTTGCCGCATATGCAACAATATCCTTTATCTCTTCCTGGGTGTAGAAAAAAGGACCATATTGCTGGCCATCTCCTTCAGTCCTGACAGAGCCAAGTTCAGTCAGTCTTGGATATTTCTTTATTTCGATTCGCCATGCCTGGTCATCTGTCAGATGCAAATGAAGATGATTGATCTTGAACATTGCAAGGACAGGAATTTCCTTTTTAATCATGTCAACGCTTCTGAAATGGCGGCAGACATCCATCATATGACCTCTGTATCCGAATCTAGGAAAGTCCTTGATTGTCACAGATGGAATAGTCCATTCGATATTTTTAACAATAATGCTGCTTTCAATCTCGGCAGGGAATAATTGTAATAGAGACTGTATTCCATAAAAAATTCCGGTCTCGTTTGTTGCAACTATTTCAACTCCGATAGGAGAACTGATTAATGTGTATCCTTCAGTTCCAGTTGTTAATTCAGGATCAATTGACAACTTGATAAAGTTGCTTGAAGGAGATTCTTTCAGGGTTGATAGTGCGAAACCGGTGGGTGATTTCAGTTTCTCTGCCAGAAATTCTGCATTTGCAGCAAGGCAGTCGTCGCCAATTACTATAGAAGTACTTCCTGTAAGGGTGAAGTTCGAAGAATCGGCAACAGCTATTTCAACTGGTTTGGGTATTATATTGATACCCTCGTTGTAAATCTTATGTTCTTTAATCTGTGAACATGATACAATAGCGGCTGCTATTGCCAACGATAAAAATAATTTCTTCATATAAGTGTTTGTTTGTGTTATTCTTATGTGGAAAGACTTAACAAATATAAAAAAGATTTCCCATTCATTTGATTGGGAATGGGAAACCTATTTATTATACTAAATCTATGCTTATATGTCCTTTTGCTATCTATTTGCCATATCAGATAATTATCGGACGATATTACCATGCAAACAGAGGTCTGTCAGACATCATCTTGTTAACTTCTGTTTTCACCTCATTTATTACATTCTGGTTATCTGGATCGGAAAGAACCTTGTCAATCATTTCCACAATCTTAGGCATTTCATCTTCTTTCAGACCACGTGTTGTAATTGCAGGAGTCCCGATACGGATACCTGAAGTCTGGAATGGAGAACGGCTGTCAAATGGAACCATATTCTTGTTTGTAGTAATATCGGCGGCAACAAGGGCAATCTCAGCCTTCTTACCTGTAAGTTCTGGAAATTTCGTTCTAAGGTCAATTAGCATCAGGTGGTTGTCTGTACCTCCGGATATTAATTTGTATCCACGGCTGACAAATTCTTTTGCCATTGCCTGAGCATTCTTGATTATCTGTTTCTGATATTCCTTGTATTCAGGTGTAAGTGCTTCTCCGAATGCAACAGCCTTTGCAGCAATGATATGTTCCAATGGACCGCCCTGGGCACCTGGGAAAACAGCAGAATTAATCATGGCGGAAATCTTCTTTGTTTCACCCTTAGGCGTTTTGATTCCCCATGGATTTTCAAAATCTTTTCCAACCAATATAATACCTCCACGTGGTCCGCGGAGTGTCTTGTGGGTCGTAGATGTAACGATATGAGCCCACTTTACAGGATTTTCAAGAAGGCCTGCTGCAATCATACCTGCGGTATGAGCCATGTCAATCCAAAGAATTGCACCTACTTTGTCTGCAATTTCACGCATACGACGATAGTCCCATTCTCTTGAATAAGCAGATGCACCACCGATAATCATTCTTGGGTGATGTTCAAGAGCAAGTTTTTCCATCTGATCGTAATCTATTCTACCAGTTTCTTCGTTTACCTGATATCCTACAGGTTTATACATCAAACCTGAGAAATTGACAAGTGAGCCATGTGTAAGGTGACCGCCATGAGCAAGGTCAAGACCAAGGAATGTATCCCCTGGACGCATAACAGTTAGAAATACAGCCAAGTTTGCCTGTGCTCCTGAGTGCGGCTGAACGTTTGCGTATTCTGCTCCATAAATCTCTTTCAGACGATCAATGGCTAACTGTTCAACTTTGTCAATGACTCCACAACCGCCGTAGTAACGAGCATTTGGATATCCTTCAGCATATTTGTTGGTTAGGATTGAGCCTTGAGCTTTTAGGACTTCGTCGCTTACATAGTTCTCTGAAGCAATAAGCTCGATGCCTTCTGTCTGACGCTTGCGTTCTTGTTCGATCAAATCGAAAATAACTGAATCGGTTCT
This sequence comes from Rikenellaceae bacterium UBA1749, assembly GCA_002315675.1. Taxonomy (GTDB): domain Bacteria; phylum Bacteroidota; class Bacteroidia; order Bacteroidales; family Rikenellaceae; genus Mucinivorans. Next base: position 20,599 of record DCHP01000050.1, read on the forward strand.
CATTTTCTATTTTG
>DCHP01000014.1 GCA_002315675.1 Rikenellaceae bacterium UBA1749
TCGTTGAATACCGCGATGTTTTGAAAAGGGCAAAATTTCCATTTGATGAACAGGATGTAGAGAATTTGATAAACTTCATTATGGAAACTGGAGTAGATACAGTCCGTACTTCTTATAATGAAATAATGCCAGATGAGGACGACAGGGTATTTTATGAGGTATCGCTTTCAAAAGAGGAAGCCTTCTTGGTAACAGGAAATCTCAAACATTTCCCGCTAACGCCTCAGGTGGTAACTCCCGCTGAGTTCCTAGAGCATGTGATGTCATTACTAAGCAATTGAATATTCTTCAAATCCTCCCAGAATTGATTCGAGATTCGGAGGGTGTAGCCTATACATTGAGACAAGTTGCAAGATTTGTCTCTTTTTTGTTGATTATCAAAATAACGCTTATTGCAATAAGCTAAATATTCTATGATTTGGTTAATTCAATAATCTTTTCTATCTTCGTGACAAATATTGATTAACATGGAGACTTTATTCAAAAAGCACAAGATGTATATTTCTCAGGTCAGTATGGATATTGTGCGAGAAGCAATGAAAGAAGTCCGTTGGGATAAGCAGCTTGTTGCAATAAAGGGTTCACGAGGTGTTGGGAAAACCACACTGATCAGACAATATATCCGTAGCAGGTACGGCATCAATGCGGGTGATGCACTGTACTGTGTAATGGACAGTATGTATTTCACGACTCATTCCCTGCTGAATCTGGCCGAAAGGTTCTATCAAATGGGAGGAAAACATCTGTTTCTCGATGAGATTCATAAATATCCTACCTGGAGTAAAGAACTGAAGGAAATCATAGATTTGTATCCTTCACTGAAAATTGTGTTCAGCGGTTCATCGCTTATTCAAATACTTAACGCTGAAGCCGATCTCTCAAGGAGAGTATTGTCCTACACAATGGAAGGCCTCTCTTTTCGTGAGTTTCTCCGATTCTACAAAGGGATAGACATGCCAACATATCAATTGCAGGAAATTTTGTCAAATCCGGATGAGATTTGCCAGAAAGTAAATTCTGTATGCAGACCTCAAAAGATGTTTGAAGAATATCTCAGGGTTGGCTATTATCCGTTCTATGACGGTGATGAAACAGACTATTACAGTCGCATTGAAAACGTTATTGATTTCATTATCGAGCAGGAAATGACACAGTTTTGTGGAGTGGAATCGGCATATACCCGCAAAATCAAGGCAATGCTCCTATTCCTTTCAGACAGTATTCCCTATGAAGTGAATATTGCCAAACTTGCTTCATATATCGAACTTAATAAGAATACGGTTTTAAGTTACCTGGGCAGTATGAAGAAGGCTGAATTGCTTCAATTGCTTTATACTGACAACAAGTCGGTCACAAAGATGCAGAAACCGGACAAGATATATATCCATAACCCCAATATGCTATATGCACTGGCCCAGACGCAACGCATAGGAACGATTCGTGAATGCTTCGTTGTCAATCAATTGTCTGTAAAACATACTGTAGAGTATGGGAAGACTGTCGGTGATTTCAGGATTGACGGCAAAATCACAATCGAGGTTGGCGGAAATGACAAATCTTTTGATCAGATTGCAGATGTGCCTGATTCATATATCTTCGCAGATAATATGGAATTCCCTGTTGGGAAGAAACTTCCGTTATGGATTGCAGGTTTTACCTATTAAGTCACTTTTTTTTGCTTACTGTTTTCTGTTGTTGGAATTACTGCTTGGCGCTGTGCCGAATTTGTCCTTATAGCATTTTGAGAAGTATGACGGAGAGGTAAAACCAACCGCATTTGAAATCTCAGAAATATTCAGAACACCCTCTCGAATCATCTCTTTGGCTTTTTCAAGACGCATTGACTGGAAAAGATCGTTCGGCGTTGAGCCGGATTCCTTTTTGATTTTTCTGAACAACTGCGCCCTACTTACCCCTAATTCTGCGGCAAGTTCATCTATTGTGTATTCTGCATCGTCTATATGTTTTTCAGCAATATCACGGAAAGATTTCATGAAAACTGCCTCCAATACAACATCGTTATGCTCCTCATCTTTTATGGAGAGACCTGCTTCAATAAGACCTTCACGATCCAATTCCAACTCCATTTTCATCTTTTCGGCAACCTCCTTTTTAATCTCCATTTCATTGTACATACTTTCAAACTGTTTTGCCTTAGCCTCAGATTCAATTAATCTGGTGTTTGTTGTTTTTAGTCTGTACAAAACAATGAGGAACAGTGCAAGAAAGAGTAAAAATAGAGCGGATGTTGCAATTGCTATGAATTGATGAAGTTGCAGGCTTTTTTCCCGATTCTCTCTTTCATTGAGCAGCAGATCAATCTTTTGCTCATAATTTTTAAAAATATTATTGTTCAGTTCAAGCACTTCTGAATTCTCCGAGGAAACGAGGGCTGATTGAATGTAGTTATCTTTTTTGTATGGCAGACCTTTAATAAGGCAGATGGCTGCATTTACAGCCTCTTTTCCGCCAGCAGGATTGAAATAGCCTGCTTGAAGTATACCATCCTGCATTGCTTCATAACACTCTCTTGGAGCTCCGTCACTCCCAATGAATATTGCGTTTGGATATAATTGCGACAATATGGTTCCCAGCTCTTTGAAGTATTCAAATGAATATATAAGATCAACATGGGTAGTGTGGAGGCTCGTCTTGAGTGAATCCAAACTTTTGTGCATATTTTCGTTGTCATTTGCTCCCTGGATCTCTCCAACGATTCGAATTTCAGGGCTTTGCTCAAGGGTATGTATGAATGACTCATACTCTTTAGTATTGCGTTTTGAACTTCTGAATGAGTTGACTATTATAATGTTGCCATGTCCATTCAAGAGCTTGTTGACATATTTTGCAGCTTTTCTGCCCAATGACATTTCGTCTGTTCCAGAAAATGCATGGTATTTGAAGGTTTGCACTTTCTTCCTTACGAGAATAACGAACACTCCTGCATCATAAGCCTCTTCAATAATAGGTACGAGCCTTTTTATGTCACTTGGATCCACAATTATAGCTGATGCCCCATTTTCAATAGCTTTTCTGATTTGAGCAATTTGCTCATCGGTAGAGACGGCGACATTGAACTTGAAATTTATTGTTTTTACGGTTGCCGCTTCGCGCTCCATTTCGTCAAGCAACTCCATATCCCTATATGTATCCAACCGTTGAAACACCTCAATTGTGCTTTTGTTTTTTAAACCGCAGGAGTTTATGAGCAGCAAAAATATGATGGCTGGAAATAATTTTAGTAATTTCATTTGCTATAAAATTGAGGAAATTTTGTAAATTTGTATTGTGATATTGCAAAAGTAAAAAAATAATCTCAAAATAATAGAAAATAGTCTCAAATGATTATTATACATATTTTTGAGACTTTATTGAGTTAAGTATGCTTAAAATAGTATATATTTGCGCCTCTAATAATATTGTATTGGAGACTGATTAAGTTGTAAAACCTATAAACTTTATAATTAATGAAACACAATGAAAATTTCTCTGTGAGGAACTATGTATCTCCAGAGTGCAGTGTAGCCTCTTATGAAATTGAGGACAACCTGCTTCAAACAAGTATTGACAACTGGGGACAGGATCCTGCTCCACTTTTCTAAATCTTTGAGACATGAAAACAAGTATTAAATTTTCAGCTCTATTGAGCTTGGCTTCAGCAGCCCTTTTCTTGGTTTCATCTTGCTCAAAGGCAGATGAACCACAGGTTTCTTCAGTTGAGGAAACAAAGATGAACATTACCGCAGAAATTTCTGGCACAAAGACAGCCAATGGTGGCATGTCCACTGTATGGGCAACCGGTGATGAACTTAGTGCAATTCACATTAAAACAGGTCATTCAACCAATTACGTCTCTAAATATACCTACGTCAGTGGTAACGAGTTCTCCGGAAGCGTATCAAGCCTTGGCGACAACAACGACTGGTATGTAGTTTATCCATACGATTCAGGCAATAAAAAGGCCTCATCTGTAAGTGTATCCGTTAATGCGGCTCCTTCACAGAATGGCGTAAACTCTACAGCTCATCTTGCAGGAAAGAACTTCCCTCTATTCGGTAAGAAGCTCAATACTCCAAAGGCCGAGTCAGGTGTAAAGATTACAATGACCAACGCTCTTGCAGTTGCTGAGTTCGTTGTAACCAACACACTCTCTGTTCCTATTACAGTAACTGGAATTGATTTCACTTCAGTAGAGAAGATTGCAGGAGATTTCACCGTTGATATGACAAAGAGCGAGTTCGCATGGACAGCCAAGAGCGGTGCTACAAAGAGTGTATCTCTTGCTGTAAGCGGAGAGGCTACAATAGCTGCCGGTGCAACCGGAAAGTTCTATGCAGGTGTTGTTCCTCATGATATTCCTGCAGGTTCACAGGTTGTTGTAACCATTAAGGCTAAACGTGAAGGTGCCGGTGTTATTCCGTGTCGCATTGCAAAGACAATGAGCGATGCTGCATCATTCACAGCAGGTCTTATGAAGAGTGTCAATGTAAGTTATGACGAGGAGCACGGCACAGGTTGCTACAGACTCGTAACATCTGAGCCTTCAGACTGGTCTGGAAGATTTATTATGATATCTGCCGACAAGAAGCTTGTATTTACAGGTGATAATGGTACAGCCAACAAGTACACTCTCCAGACTTCTGACATAAATGACGGTGCAATTGTAAAGGATTGCAGCGCTTATGAGTTCAGCATCAGCAAGGATGGCAGCAGTTACTACCTGATGCATGGCGGTAAATATCTCTACTGCTCTTACAGCGGCAGCAGTTCAACCGGTATGGGTTACTCTTCATCTAAGCAGGCCCTCAGCCTCAAGATTATGAGTGACGGCACATTCGGATTCTGGATGAGAGAGGGCAGCACAGACCAGTACATCTACTACAAGAGCTCTGCAGGTTACTTCAAATTCGGTGGCAGCCACAACAACCACTGCGTATATCTCTACAAGTGGGAAGAGGGCGGCACACCGGTTCCTCCAACACCTGAGACCCTCAAGTATGTGCAGATTACCTCAGAACCGGCTGACTGGTCAGGCAGCTACATCTTTACAGACTCTGAAGGAAAATACATCTTCAACACAAAGGATGCGAAGGCTAATGTTTATACAATTACCTCTTCAGATGTTTCTGGCGGAAATATTGTAAAGGATTGTACAGATTACGAGTTCACCATTACCAAAGACGGCAGCAACTACTATATTACCCGTGACGGCAAATATCTCTATTGCGACGAAGATTATAGTGATGAACTTGGAATGGGCTACAGCACAAGCAAGAAGGCTCTGTCACTCTCAATGATGGATAACAACACTTTCGGCTTCTACATGTACGACAACAGCTCCCGCAAGAACCAGTATCTCTATTACAAGACAACTTCTGGTTTCTTCAAGTTCGGTGCCAGCCACAACAACAAATGCGTACGTGTTTACAAACGCACTGGTGGCAGCCTCTAATGCCTGAAATAACAGTTTGATTTCAAACTGATGATATTACCCCGTTCACACCTGTGTGGACGGGGTAAGTTTTATTTTGTGGATTTTTTTGTTACATTTGATAGTCAAATAAAGTGATTCATTATGATTCTGAACATTCCTAACACCGGTAAAAAAAGAGTAGTGGTAATAGGCGGAGGCTTCGCTGGAATCTCGCTCATCAAAAAATTGGACTCCAAACTGTTCCAAACGGTTCTTGTAGATAAGAACAACTATCACCAGTTCCAACCACTGATATATCAGGTGGCTTCATCGGGTCTTGAGGCGGCATCAATATGCTTCCCTTTCCGCAGAATTTTCCAGAAAAAGGATGATTTCTATTTCCTTCTTGCCCAGGTACAGAAGATAGATGCTGCTGAGAAGATTGTTCGGACCAGCCAGGGTGACATAAAATATGACTATCTGGTTGTGTGTGCAGGTGCCACCACAAACTTCCGTGGGAATGCCAATATGGAGAAATATGCCCTGCCAATGAAGAGCGTTGAGGAGGCCATATATCTCAGGAACAGAATCATTGAAAATGGTGAACTCAGCACCACGGCACCCGAGGAGGAGCGTGAGGCATACTACAATGTTGTAATTGTTGGAGCTGGACCTTCAGGAGTTGAAATTGCCGGTGTGTTCAGTGAGATGTGCAAGCATTTTGATGTTGACTACAACATTCATCTTGTAAGCCCTGACATTCTTGGTGCAATGTCTGCATACGCTTCAAAGAAAACAGAAGAGACTCTTAGGAAAATGGGTGTAAAGGTGCACCTTGGCAGGTTGGTCAACGATTATGTCAACAATCAGGCACTTCTTGACGATGGTACTGTAATAAAGACAAATCTTCTAATATATGTCAGCGGAATAAAGGCTGTTACAATTGATGGTATTCCTCAGGAGAGCATAGGGCGGGGTGGAAGAATTGTGTGCGATCCTTATATGAAAATCAGTGGAATGGAGGATGTCTATTGTGCCGGTGATATTGCCATAACTTCAGAACCGAAATATCCTAACGGACACCCTCAAATGGCCCAGGTAGCAATGCAGGAGGCCTCTCTCATTGCCAAAAACCTGAATGCAGTACAAAAAGGCAAACCGACCAGGGAGTTCAGGTACAGAAATCTCGGCTCAATGGCCACAATTGGAAGGAACAAGGCTGTTGCCGACCTTGGAAAATTGCACTTCGGCGGTTTCCCTGCCTGGATGATATGGATGTTTATTCACCTGCGCTCCATTCTTGGTGTTCGCAACAAGGTAATTGTTCTCATTGACTGGATAATCAACTACTTCAACTTCCTCAACTCAATGAAGATGCTCCTCTTCAAAGGAAGGAGGTGAGTTTCCATAAGTGGTATTTTTATAGCTTTGAATATTGGAATAAGTGGTTATTTCAGTAGGCATCTTCTTGGAATAAGTGGTTTTTTGGCAGTTTTGCCTAATTAACTGATAATGCATATATTTGTAAAAATTAACAGATTATGACTCAAATTGTTCTAAATATTAAAGACGAAAGCGTTCTGCCTACCTTAAAAAAGGTTGTCAAGAGCTTCTCTGGTGTCAGTATTCTGCGAATAATTACAAAAGAATCTGCTTACGAGACATCTTTGCGGGAAAAATTAGAGGGCAAAGTTAATGTTTATGCTTCTGCTGAGGATTTCTTTACTAAGATGGAAGCGTAATGTATACACTTACAACTACCCATCAATTTGAAAAAGACTGGAAGCGTTGCACTAAGCGCGGCTATGATATGTCAAAAATAAAGGAGGCTATTTCTTTGTTAGTGGCAAACGGTTCTCTTCCTGTTAAATATAAAGCACATAAATTATCCGGAAATCACAGCGAAGAATGGGAGTGCCACATCGAACCAGACTGGTTATTGGTTTGGGAGCAAGATGACACGAACCTCACTCTATTGATGCTTAATACTGGAACTCACTCTGATATTTTCAAATAGGTTCATTCCAAATAAATCGTTTTGTTCTTGGATTCTTTTGGTAAGGAATGATGCCTGCAGTTATAAGTAAAGGTACATCCGTAATTATTCCATTTCAACTATATGTGTTGCTCCAAAAGTCGCCTTTTGGAACAACACATATAGTTGCCAGCCCTAGTAGTCAAATTGACATTTTTCGTCGCTTTTTATCCATTGTTGGCTTCCTGTTTTTAGGACGCTCTGCAATTACTCTTATTATTTGACTTGGAGAAACAAAATTGCAAAAGATACCGGGGAATGACGGTCTTGTTGTAACAATGGTGTATGAGTGAAATCCGAACGGAGAATCCGTTATTTCAGGCACATCCCTTATCACACCTGTATATATGCCTTTAGGATAGTCTTCCAAATTTGTGGAATTGCAGCACCCCGCAAACCTCGATAAGTGGAATGCCACTTCAGAACTCTCAAACTCCACTATATCGCCTTTTGCAAACTTGTGCCTATAGTTACTTTCTGTTTTTTCCATTGATGTAAATATTTGTTATAGTGTCGCAAATCCAATCTTCTTGTCATTCTTTACTGTAATCATCTCTTCACCGCAAAAGGGGAAGTTCACAGATGTGCTAGAACCCTTTTATCGGTTTTTTCTGGGATGTCTATTATTATCCGAGCACACATTATGGAATTCCGACATAAGAATCCTGAATACCTGATTGATGGAGAAATTGGAGACCGGAAGGGAATTCATAGTGAGAAAGGGATTTCTGATGCATTCAAAAGGTGCGTAGAACAAGGGTGTAGAATAATTGTCCTTGACTTGGATATGCATATGTCTGACCAATTGCTTCATCCAACCCAGATTGCAAAATTTCTGACATGGCGTCCGGATTTTAATGAGGAGCAAATTCATTCTTGCTACGTTGTATATCACAATAGAGCTGTTCTTATTGAATCTACCGTTCCTGATAGAACTGAAATAGCGGCAATTCTGGATAAACTAAAAGCCGAGCAATGATGCTCGGCTAGAGTTCTGATACCACGGCTTGAAGTCATCGCGCCTTTTTGGGTTATCTTAGAGATGCCAGGCTTGAAGTCATCGCACCTTTTTGGCTATCTCAATGCAAAGATATCAATTTATTAGAAATACAAGAATTGCATGGATAAAATTTGTGTCTATTACTGGCGCAAAATAGCAATCCATTCTTTTATTACTTCTTTCTCCTCACCAGATTGCTTCGCTTTATCCATGCGTTGCCTGTTGCTTGCCTGAGACATTACTGTGATGACATTTTTCATCTTTGTGGTCATAGGAAGTGACAAAATTTGCTGAATTTCATTGTCAGTTGACTCAAGTGTTAATGCACATGCTTTCTTGAATGCTTCAGCATCTTGTTGTTTGTTATATGCAACAACAAATGCACCTTGGCGGAAAGCATTCATATATATGTACCTTTCTTTTGTGTTAATGTGCCTAAAATTATTCATTGAGTATCCATCGTTATAAAAGATGTATACATCTGTAGGGTAACCTACTTGTAATGCAGGGATTATCCTATTACCATCTCCAATACTATGCTCTATTTGATTAATGCAGTTCTTGAAAGTGCTTTGATGACCATTGATATTCTTATCTGCTTTAAAATATTTCTCAAGGAACGGTGTATATGTTTCAGGTATAAACTCTTTTTCCGGGTCTTGAAGTGTTGCACTAAAGTCTGCAAGAAATGCCTGAAACTCTTTTACTGCATCATCAAGTTTTTCAGTGCCTTCATCATGGTACCAATAATCAAACCTATAAGGATTTGCTGTTATCTTCTTCACATAAGCATTAAAGTCATCAATTGTATTTGGAGCAATTACAATATCCCCTTGATTGTCATATGCAAAAATGGAAAGATGATCATTTACATCTCTATGGAAAGAAAAGATCTGCCCTTCTCTAAGGACTTCAAAATTTCTCTTGTGGCTATTAAAATCGTGGTCATTCCCATCATCTCCTACCCATAATTTATTTTCTTTGATCTTTAGATAATCCTCCAGTCCCAGGTTCTTTTTTACGTACTCTTCGGCTGCATAATATGCCTTCTTTTTAGACCATCTGGTGCCTATTGCTTTTATGACAACAGGGGAAGGACACCATTTAGCAAACTCCTCTATCTTATCCACATCATATTTAAGTGCTTCTGATTCCTTAAGCCAAATTGCATCCATTTTCTTTTTATCAGATGCAGATAAAGCGGCATATTTTTTTGCCTGAATAGTAGGGTCATGTCGTTCTTCCTCTGGCCCCATTAATCTATCAAGATCATTCTTAAGAACTGGAGCATAATTTTCTACGAAATAGTTCCTATCATCATTGTCAAATCTTTTAAATGGTGCAGCATAACCACCACTGTATTCAATCTCTGATATTCTAGCCTTTGCAAAATCAATATAACTGCTTTGCTCACCTGGGCTCATAACACTCATTGCATATTCATAGATTTTGCTTTTTTCTGCTTCGGTCTGACAACGACCTATCATTTTCTTGGCAAGAGCAAAGAACTCTGGACTACAAGGTATATATGCATAATATCTGAGCGCTTTCTTTTCATCCTTAGGTACGGTTATTCCATTTTCATATGCATATCCACAATAGTTAGCGACATTGTATATGATGTTTTTCAATCTGTTCTCTGCTCCTTCTAATCTATCAAAGAAAGTCTTTGCTTTTTCATTCGAGCCATATTCTGCATAACTAAAGTCATATCCACCAGTTTTTAAGAAATATAATGCTATTTCACATGCTTTGTTTATGTCTCCTTTGTATCCCACCTCATCTGAAGTAGGAAACTTAACTTCTGTTCCACATATGTTAAGATACCTTATTTCAAGTGGATGGTACAAGGTAGAGCCATTTGTTGCAGTAGTAATAGGACTATGACCAAAGAACACTAGTGCTGCTTGAGCGCAGTCTGTATTTTTTTTGTAGGATTTGTACAGTATGGCTGCAGCTGTGTTAACATTTTTTGTGGTGCCATGTTCAACAAGATAGCAGTAGGCAAGCATAACGGCTGAACCTGCTTCCCCGGCTGCTTCACCTTTTTTGAAACAATCAAATTCAACTTTCTGAAGATGTTTGGAATAATAGGCAAGCCCTTGTTTTGTCCAGTAGGTTGATTGACAAAATGTGTTTGTCGCTACTGCCATTCCAATGAGTAGCAGTACAATTTTTTTCATGTTAGGTTTCATTTGTAACTATTTTAGAATATAGAGGTTACCAGGCCTCAACTATTTGTAAAAACAAAAATAGCCGATGGAAATGAAACCGTGATAGGTCTTTTTAGGTCTTGTTTTCTGGGATGGGAGATGATAGTATAGGCAGTGCCCAAAAGGCGCTCAACCGGAGCCGTTGGGCAATGCCTATACTACCTGTTTTTAATTCCTCGAACTGAATGGAGCGTATGGCTTGTTGTGTTTTGCAAGATTGGAATACCAGTTTTTCTCGTCGTCAGATAATTCTCCTTTCTTGTGAAGTTCTTTCAAAGATGGAAGAGAGGAAAACACTTCGCACCGCCATTTATATAGACGCATATTAATTGTGTCATATTCTTGGCGCATGACAGGCTCCACTTTTTCACGATACCTGATTGTTTTTCCAAGCAACCTGTTCAGAATTGGCATTGCAAACTCTTTATATGGTGCAATATTTGGGTTGGAAATGCTGTCGATTGATTCCTTATAAATGGCAGTTAGGGCCTCTTGAATCTGTTTGACTCTTATTTGGAGGGCTTCCCCCGTTGGTTTGCTTTTTGCCAATGCAGCAATGCTTTCTGGAGTTCCCTCAACTTTTTTAGGTTCCTGCATCAATATCTCTCTGATTTTTTTTGCTGTTTCCTCAGGAATACGAGGTTGGTCGTTGATATTACTTGTGTAGGCCTCTTGATTTTTGGCATTGTATGTGGAACTTTTCCGGCTGGCAATGTCGTCCGCTGCTTCTGAATCGTTCTTTTGGGTAACAAGACTGTCCACAGCATCTTTGTAAATGGTTGTCATCTTCTCTTGCATCTTTTGCATCTCAAGTTGAATAGCTTCATCAGAGATCACTTTCTGATGTTCAATTAGCTTGTTTGGAAGATATACCGCCAGGAAGATTATCAAGGTTATAAGAGCAAGTGCACAGAAGACGAACGGCTTTCTGTTTCTTGATGCAATTGCAGCTCTAAGTGAAGGAATATCCTGATATCTTGCTTCCGGATTTTCTTTCAGGCACTTGTTCCTTATGAATCGGTACTTGTTGGGGAAGAGCGTTGCCAGAATGCCACCCAGAGCATAAATGTCTGCGGAACTATTTGACGTGGAGGATGTGTCGCAGCTGAGAACTTCCGGAGCCGATGCGCCTGCTGTGCCCCCAAGCCGCCTGTTCAAATAGTCTGCAGGGGTTTCGCTCAGACCGAAGTCTATTATCTTTACATTGTTGCCTATGTTGGTAACAAGAATATTTTCGGCCTTTATGTCGTTATGGAGAAGGTCCTTCCTGTGAATGTGCTCAACTGCGTCCAATATCTGCTCCAGTACCTTCTTCCTGCTCCTGTTGTCCGGCTTCTCCAGAATAAAGTCCCTAAGCGTGCGTCCCTCTACATACTCCATTATGATGGCTGGACCCTTTGGTGTATCTGGAACGAATTTTATTGACATGGCAATGAACGGATGCTGCAAATCGCATGCAAGCTCGTATTCACGCTTGAGCAGTTCAACAGATTCTGTGCTGTTGTCCTTTGCGCACTTGAGCAGCCAGTATCTGCT
>DCHP01000041.1 GCA_002315675.1 Rikenellaceae bacterium UBA1749
ACTAATTAATTTTCAGGTGGTTACACCTGATTTTACCACACTATTGACTTAATGGATGAATGAAATATAGGCACGGGTCGTTCCTTTTTGTGAAGCAATAGTGTAGAACAGTATATGATATCAGAGCTGTCGTCATTTTATAACGATCGATAATTTCCGATATTGGAACCTCATCAATTGTATATAATTGAATACCAAAAGACTCAGCTTCCTGTTTTGCTCCTTCAGTAAAGCCTTTGGCAGAAACCATTATTTTACTATTAATAGATGGAATATTCAAACATTTGCTATGAAATGCATCCACTTCTTTTATGTCAACAGCTTTTTTATAGTCTTTGCATTCAAATGCTATTATGATGTTAATCCTGTTCACATTCATTTCCAGAACTACATCAAACTCGCGTTTCCTACCCTTTAGGTTTTTTATTTGCTTATTGGTTTGAATTCGTATTGACTCGTCTGTTTTTATGGTCTCTTGAATTGCTTTCATTAATTGTTCAAGACCTTTTCCTTTCCTTGCCATAATTTTGTGTTATTATTATCTATGCTATTCTTCCAAATATCAACAGCCTTATAATTCACAGCAGACTAAAGTCATTAATGTTTGGATAACACTATGGAATTTCATAAAATTCAAAAAATCATTAAACGCTTTTCCAATTCTCGTGCTGACATTTTTATATCAACCTGTTTTTCAAATCATCAACAATACAGCCTAATAGAACCATACAAACAAGCAATTCTAATATCGCCAACAATCTTGAAAACGAATTGTTTGGTACAATATCTCCAAAACTGACAGTAGTGCTTACGCAAATTGAGTAATAAACAAAGTCCATATAATTTACAGACGCCAATCTATTCTGATGAAATTTATTCGTCATTGTCCTGATTGTATCGACAATAGACCTTCTGCATTTTTCAACTTCCTGCTTATGACATAGAGTGAATCTTTGCAAACTATATAGTCTCGATATTTCTTCTTTCAATGAGTCCTTCACAAATCCGCCCCAATTTTCTATGACATATTTATGTAAAGATTCTTTTTCTACTGCATATTCATATTCAAGTTGCGCTAATTCCACATATTTACCTTTAATGATTAATTGACTGCTATCCTGTCCTTCCATACTCTTTTTCATACTGTCTATTTCGGTAGTGTATATTAGAAGTTGCTTATCTATGAATTTGTTTATGGAATCTTCTCGAAATGCACCAACTATATTGAGAACAGAATCTATACAGTGATTCAATTCTGAACAGGAAATGCTATCGTTTATGATAGCTCTATTCAATGAATCCAAACATTCCACTGATGGAGATATGAGTGTGCAAAAATCTTTGATATTTATTGGTAAGTAATCTTTTGCCTTTCGATGATACTCTAAAATATCAACATCCTGGTTGTTGTTTTCAATCATAGGAAGCGATTTGTTTATTTGGTCAGAAACTACATATGAAGTTGAATCAAGCCTGAAATTCATATAGTTAACCGATGCAAAACATACAACCGTAAAGATGTATTGAAAAATTCGTTTATGAGTTTTGAAAAACTGTTTTATAACAACAATATGAAGTACTTGTTTCACTGATAAACCCATATAATATAGTTTCAAATCAGTACACACCTAATAATTAATCACTTACAATAATTTCTCAACCAAGAACGAACCATCGAACGGTAGTATTTACATTCAATGGTGCTCTGTATTACTTTTCTGTTCCCTTTCCTCAACAACCACATTATCCAGCGAACAAACAAATGTCCTGAATGAATCAGATACTTGTTCCTCATTGTTCTTTATCTTTTTAAAATATGCGAGCAAGTCAGAATCCTCTGCAATATTATCATTAATCAACGGCTTATAAAACGCTATATTCGACACAATAATATTATGACATTCAGCTTCTGTTCTGATTGGGTTAATGATACTATTCAAAAATGAACCAGCATTGATACCAGCCATTTTTTCAAACCAGCTATGAAGAACTTTGAATTTCTGGATATTCATTGTTTTTCTTCCAGCAGTAAAATTTGTCATAATAGCATATACAGTTGTCGATACTTTTTCATAAGTTGCCAGTTTCAGGAGTCTGTCTTCAAATGATTCAGCATCTATTGAGCCCAAACCGCCTTCCGAAACGGCCAAAAGTATATTCTCACAAATACTCTTTACCACATCTGGAATATTGATGCTGGTATAGTAGCCGTGTTTTACTATCTTATCAAGAACAATTACCCAATAACTATTCTGATTTAAGAGGTAGTTTGGTGCACAGAATTGTTCTATCGGTTGTTTTTCCATCTGGACTTTCAATTGTCCGAGCAGCAATTTGCAGAATTCGTTATTGACTTCCGATATTTTTTCAACCCACTCTCTGCTCAATATGGATTCATTACATTCGACGGAATTGTCAGCGTACCCCAATGTCTTGTAGTTGCATGATTCTATATAATCCAAAATCTCGACGTGTGAATTGCCCGTGTGCTGTCTTATTTGTTCAAGATTCTTCAAGACATCATCAACCAATTCCTCTGAAACAATCTTTTTAGAAATAATATATTTAACAATCTGATTCAGACATCCGATATTAAGGCTAAGCATTTTCTTGAACAAATCATCGATAGTCACATAGTTCCAAATGCATTTGCCTATTTTATCCAGAGTGTTTTCATCAGGCTGATTTAGGCTTTTCCCGTGCAACGAAAGGAGCAAATATATTTCAGCAAAACATTGATAGCTTGTTGGCGTGGATGACATATTAGCCAAAATATTATTCAAATGATCATCTGCTGAGTTTTCTGTGTCGATTAATCGTGTACCACATGTTACTCTGCTATAATTAAACAGCGCATCATATTTATCCACAGTTGTTTCGTTCGATTGAATTATGTCTATGGCATGATTGTATATATCTTCAAAGGAATAACTTTCATCCTTGGCTATATACGACAGATCCTGTGATATGTCAATGGACGCATCAATCTGTGTAATTGCATATTGGGTTAGTTCTTCTGGAATACAATGAACTGGAAATTGTTTGTACTTACCTTTTGTCACTCTCAAATATTCAACAAAGTGTTCTGCTGAGACAGACGTATCAGGTATTTTGCATTCAACTCCACTGAGTTTATTCTTTGCAATATCGCTGACAAAACTGTAATATGAATGGATTTCATTTCCGTGAAGTGTATTTGATTCCTTATTCACCCTATCCAGATAAACAGAGAGCAGACGTTGTGCATTTTCTTTAGATGAATGTATGGCAAGTTCTTTAAATTCATTCTGTGATTTCAAAGGATAGACATCTTCATTCATATATTGCTCTGCAAGATAATTCCAGTCTTTTTCAAGCAATGGATTCTTCTCCTTTATTCGAGACAATGTATCTATTGCAGTAAGTAACTTTTCCTTGCAATCCATATCGTGAATTTCCTCATCGAGAATGGTGTAAAAGTTCACATTGTTTGCTGCCACTTGGTTGATGTCTTCGTTAATTTTTTGTACCCCTAAAACATTTCCCAGATAGAGTTTTAGAGGCAACTGCTTTGCAATATTCAAACTCACTCCATAATAAAGAGCTGAAATAGCAGTTTTCGTTTTTTCATCATCCGAATAATACTTGTCTAATTTTTCTATGTAACCACCACTTATTATGGCACTGTTGTCTATTTTGTCTTTATTGATAATATAAAGCACCATGTTTCGCACCTCAATAATGCCATGCCATTGTTTGTAAAGGGTTACTAACTCATTCAGAAAAGAAATAATATGCCTTGCATTTGGATTAGCATATTGAGAACGATACACACGATTCACAAAATCCAATTCGTCACTTGTCAATAGAGTACCGAATGCCTCTTCTGCAAATTTTTCAAATACGCCTCTGTAATCAGTAATAACAGCTTCGGGAACACGGAATACTACTGGAAAGGTTTTTGCCACAAATGCCTTGCAAAGAGTTGTAGCCTCTTCCGCCTTCCCATTCTCTTTTCCATACGCATTGGCAAGGTGTTTTTTGTCGTATGGAACAATGCACCATATCTTGCTATATCCGCCCTCTGCAAAGAAAGTATGAATTGACGACCATAATTTTTTCACCTTCTCTGCAGACAGGCGATCCATATTGTCAAACACAATGACAAGCCTTTTGGATATCAGACTGTCATTCAGGTCCTGCATCCATCCTCTGAATTCACGCTCTGTTGGCTCATTTTGTGAAATTGTGAAAGATGTGGTTTCTGAATTGCTGTTGGACTGATAGAATTTCCACATTCTTGCGACTCTTTCCTTGTCAGGTAAAGAACAGTGTTTTGCCTCTTTCTTTTTCAGCCTAATAAAGAAGAACCAAAGCCAGATTAGAACGATGGTACTAAAACAAATTGCAGGAAATAGGTAATCTACGAAGTCAACACCTTCGATTGCAAACTTCATTGCATTAGTTATTCCTGGAATCAATCCTGTAATCAGAAGAAGAAGGACAAATATTTTCGAATCTTCATTGATTTCCGGTGTTGTGAAGTTCCTCGTCTGTGATTTTCTGGCACTAAGTGTTTCCAATCGCTCTTTCCAAGTACAATTAATATCTTCGAGGTTGTACTTCTTATCCCCATCTTCACGTAAGACCTTGATGCGTGTCTCTTCTTTGATTGCTCCTCCTTCATTAATAAGACGTTCTGTAAGATGTTCGAGCACAGACCTTCTTTGAAGATCTTCCTGGTTACCCCACGCATCGTATGTAAAGAAAATGTAATCATTACTCATCATTCCTTCCATATTTTTCACCACGTTGGATTTTCCACAACCCCACGAGCCCTCTAATCCTATAATTCTTGGAATAACAGGTTGACCACCTTCTTTTGTTGAATTGTCAATGCCAACAATATGGTCCTTGATTGCATTCGCAAGGCGTTCCTGCGATTTCCCTTCATAGAGGTCTATGCCCGAAGGTCGTGATGAAAGATATTGTGGAAATTGATTGTTCATAATGTTATTCTTTACTTATTATATCCTAACATTGCATTTTCTAAATCTCGCCATTTGGCGGAACATTTGGCGAGATTATTGTTATTTTTCGCAATGTAAACTAATATCTCGCCATTTGGCGGAATACTAGGCGAGATTATTATTATTTATAGCGATACTTTGTATTTGGACCCGAACCCTCTTTAACTACAATTCCCAAACCCGTCATCTGTTGCAGCTGCCTCTCGGCCGTACGTTCAGCAATACTAAGTCCAACAGCATATTCTTTCTTAGAGAATAATTGATGAGTCTTGGCAAAATCCACACCTCTTTCCAATGCTGCATCTATATCATTTCTTGTGTCTTGCCTATATTCGAACGGCATGGTCATAACTATATTTATACCATCAAAGGTCACTTTTGGCAACGGAATGTTATGCTCCTTCGGCAAAGACCTCACTGTCTTGAAGCCCAATCCTCGTTGTTCTGCCAAATCAAATTTGTCGAATACATATATGATTTTAGGATTACGGCTGAGCGATGGTGCCGAGAAAGTTTCTATCTGCTCCAACGTCAACGGACGCACAGGCAAACCTGGTGATTTCACAACTATTGCTTCATCGTTTATCTCGACATAGATAGGTGCCCCTTCTATGGCATAATCTCTGTGCAGGATGGCATTGGTCACTATCTCCCTTATTGCTTCCATTGGGTATTCGCAAATTTTTTCCCTCTTGGCTTT
Source organism: Rikenellaceae bacterium UBA1749 (assembly GCA_002315675.1). Lineage (GTDB taxonomy): Bacteria > Bacteroidota > Bacteroidia > Bacteroidales > Rikenellaceae > Mucinivorans. The sequence goes on from DCHP01000041.1 coordinate 5,710, forward strand.
TTTACGTGATATCCATGAATCCAGATTATCCTCAATCCATTTTTCAATTTGTTCCGGTTGTTTTACGAGCGCACCTTCAAAAGTTTCAACAACTTCCTTGCCATCTCTGATTATTGTTGCTCGTATCAATGCATTTGGAAATTTTAGTTGTGGATTCTTGCCAAACAACAAATCACCTATTCCGGTTGGCGTGATTTTGCCATCAATATCTGCGAAAATACCCAACTGAACGAAAGCATTTATAGCAGAAGAAGAATGCAAATCATCGGAGATATTGCAATGCTGCAAAAACTTTTTGAGCAAATCCTCATCCATATCCGATAAATACACATCACTTACTGCTTCCTCAATGCTGGTCAAATAATATTTCTCCTCTTTTTCTTCCTTTGCTACTCTTGCTCGTTCTTTCGCTTGTTCCAGAAATTCCTCGTTCAAAGCAACTATTTCAGCCTGTAACTCTATAGGATATACATTTCCACTTCAACCCCGTTATCTAGAAGGTGTTTCAAACCCAATCCACTCACATCTGGGTCGGGATCTTCTATGCCCATATACACCTTCTTTATTCTTGCGTTTGTTATTCGTTTTGAACAACCTACTTTTGGTGGCTTTCTTGATTTAGGCGAACAAGGCTCTAATGTTGCAAATATGGTGGCACCCGTAAGATCTCTGTTGCCGCATTTACGCTCAATAACCGTGAATTCGGCATGGTCTCCCTTGCGCAATTCACCTCTGCAGGCTGTCACATACTCGCCCGATGGAAACACTAAAACCGCTCCGACCTTAGGACTTACCTTGCCATCAGCACGAGGCTCAGCAACACTCTTTTTCATCACCTCAATGGAGAGACGCATAAAATCGTATGGGGTCATTTTCTTTTCTTCCATATACTTGCAATTTGTTAATTCATTATTGATACAACTACATAATACCAATCTACACATTTATAGGGCTGTTGTCACCGCCAGCTCTTTTGATTGCTCCTTCTAAATACTTGATTAAATGCTGATACACATATTTATCGATAGATTTCCGTTTGCCACACTCGCTTTTTACCAATGCTAACAAATCAGTCAATGTTATCAAGTCATCCTGATATCTATTACAGCCGTCTCCCAAAAAACAAACAAAATTGTAATGCAGACTCAAGAAACGGCAGAAAGAATATATGCTTGCATTATTCAATTTTACGATTGATTCAAATATCTCATTGGCATTTAGATTTTTAAAGACTGAGGTTAGGCGGTAAGCACATTGATGATCAGGTGTGATTTCCTGGCTTAAATCCCTCAACGCATCAACATTATCATCTGTTATGTTACATAGAGTTTCTTCGATTTTGTTTCTTAGCTTCTTCTCAAATTCATTATATGTATCTGTTGTAAATTCGTTAATTGATTGACCTATTTCTGTCTCTTGGTAGTTTCCAAACGAACTTATTCCTTCTTGAAAAGCAAGTTTCTGCTGATACAAATCCTCTTTATTGCCCTGAGCAGTGTATATCGCTTTGATATATTTCTTTGCCCTTGAAATAGTTTGTTTTGTACACTTCTTGACCTCTACAGCATCAAAAAACGCCAATATTGCTAACGACTTTCCCATAACGTACATATTGGGAATACAACCGCACTTTATGTCATTCATCAGCGCATTGCACTCTGTTTCAAATTCATCTGCACTTAAATGCAAGAAATCAACAAGTTTGTCCTGTCTTGTTGTTTCTTGTTGTACTTGATTAAGCAAGCGCCCAGCATATTGTTTTAGACTGAAACCTGTCTTGATTTCTTCAATAATCTGTCTGATGTAGTTGTGATTTAAAATCTCAAAGTTGTGCTTTATTGATGATTCTCTATATTTTCTTTGAAGTTTGCTTATCCTATCCTTTGTAGGGTCATTTCCCATAACTCCACTGGCATACATAATATCCCAATCTTCTAACAGGTCATGTTCATCACCCCTATATTCACAATAACATACAATGTAAGTGGCCAATAAGTTTTCCATCAATAATGTACCCTTGTCGGTTATTACCGAACCGATTTCATCAAGTAGGGTACTGAAGTCATAAAGACATTGACGCAAAATTCTCAGATTATCACACTGAGTAGCCGTGAATATCTCTTTGATAAAACACTCTCTTTCTGTCAACCAACCATTCAAAGGGATATCATTGATAAGAAAATGATTAATGGCTGCATCATTATCTGGCGATACTTCCAGTTCGCGCCCAACTGTTTTTTCTTTAAACTCAACGAGCGTATTCTTAGCTTCTTCAGTAAAGTGAGTCTCATCTCCAATTAGGATGACGTGGCAAGCACCATGCTCAACAAAATTGTTGATGTATCCAAGCAACAACTTCATATCAATCAGGCATCTCTCCAAATCATCAAATATGATAAGCTTTGTTCCTAATTTATTATCGCCTTTTGACACTAACAATGACAAAGTATCCAGAGTTGCTTCAAACGAAATATCGTCTTTTTTATCGTCATTCCAATCCAAGGTTGTCTTGAATGCAATCTTTCCAGCTATTTTAAATATTTTTTTTGCAAAATCAGCACCTTTCGAATATAGAACGGGATAAAGTTCCTTCTCAATGGCTTTTGTTATCTGAGTCGTGTCCTTCAGTCCATACAGCGAAACATATATTGGTTCCAGCACTGATTCTTTGTCAACATGCTTTGCATTATAAGACTTTATCCATTCAATTATAAAAAAAGATTTGCCACAGCCCCATTTTCCTTTCAACATTACCGCATAACGAGGGTCTGGATTGGCAGCATATTGGAATAAATAATCAGTTACGGTTTCGTTCATAGCTTTAATTCTTGAGTAAATAGCATATTTATTCTATATCATTCAAAAGAAGAAGATTGTTATAGTACATTGTCCTCAGAGATTCGATTTCTTGTTGAATCAATACAAATCCATCCACAGAATTACATCTCCGCTTTTGCCCCAAATAAACATAGCATACTTACCAATCAATTCAGCTGTAAGTTCTGAATCAACGTTTTGTGCCATGTGTGTACATGGTATTATCTCCTTCCACATAATACGATCCATCTTTAAGCGAATATTAGGGATTGAGGGCAAGGGTCAGGGGACACCAAGGGTCAGGGGACAGGCACTCGACCCAACTACCATTCTATCGTTTTTTCAAACTCCCCATCATCCAGATATG
>DCHP01000061.1 GCA_002315675.1 Rikenellaceae bacterium UBA1749
TTTGGAATGTTAATATTGAATATCTAAATAATGAGAAAAATTATAATATCGTTTGCTTTTGCGTTTGTATCCACATTGATTTTTGTTTCGTGTGATAAAGATACAGATGTTAAGGTATCAGGTCAGTTTGTCGGAGAAAACGAAAGACTTATTCTTGTCGAGAAGCTTTCTCCTGTCGGAAGTATGGTGGTTGATTCAATTAATACAGATGAAGAAGGAACTTTCTCCTTTACTATTAAGAATATTGATAAAGATTGCCCTTCCTTTTATAACATCAGAACATCAACAAGTTTTCTTCCTCTACTAGTTAAAGCTGGAGAAAGTATAAAAGTTTCATCAGTTGGTAATGTATACAATAATTATGTGGTAGAAGGATCCGAAGGCTCTGAAAAAATTAGAGAGTTCAATACACTGTTGAATAAATTTACAATCTCAATGGATTCCATTATGAGAATCTATGACAAGACTTCTGACTCCTCTCAGCTTCAGATGCTTGGGGAAGAATATGGTAATCTTTTTATCCAGAGAAAGCGTGATGCGATCCGTTTTATCTCTGAAAATGCAAATTCTTTGGTCTCTATTCTTCCATTATACCAGCCATTTTCAGACGGAACATTTCTTTTTGAGGATGCTGATGATATTTTCTATTTCAAGATAGTAAGTGATAGTATCTCCAAATATTATCCATCATCCCCATATGCAAAATCGCTTCGTCGTGATGTTGAAAGGGTTATGGGCGTTTGGAGTGCGGACTCATTGATTAATTCAAGTGCCAGGCAGGTAGTTGATTTTCCTGAAATTGAGATGAAAAGTTCAACTGGCAGAATTGAAAAATTGTCATCATATAAAGGCAAGGTTATTCTGTTGAGTTTTACTGCCTCAAATCCTGTTGAAGTCAAGATAATAAACAGGGAACTGCAGGAACTATATAACCGTAAGTACAAGACCAACGATAATGTAGTTGTTTTCCAGGTTTCGCTGGATACCGATAAGGTACAATGGCTGAAATCTGTAAATGACCAGGAATTAAAGTGGATTTCAGTCTGCGATTTTCTAGGCGCAGATTCTCCATCTGTTGGTGTATGGAATGTCAAGAAAGTTCCATCATCCTTCCTAATTTCCCCTGATGGTGATATAGTCGGTAAGAATCTCTCAACATTAGAATTGGAAAGCAATATAGATCAGCTTCTTGCTAATCTTCAATAGCAACCATGATATATTTTGCATCTGACACTCACCTTGGTCTTTGTCATGGTCCAATAGATCCAAGACAAAAGGAAATGGTCTTTGTAGATTGGCTAAAGAGTCTTCATGATTGCTCTGAATTATTTCTTCTAGGTGATATTTTCGACTTTTGGTATGAGTATTCAGGTGTGGTGCCAAAGGGTTTCACCCGTCTTTTGGGACAACTTGCTTCCATGAGTGATTCTGGTGTGAAGATTCACTATCTTGTTGGCAATCATGATTTATGGTTGTCAGACTATTTTCAGAATGAACTCGGTGCAAATGTCTATTTTTCTGATTTGATAGTTAATATATCCGGCAAGAAAATTCTTCTATCCCATGGAGATGCTCTGGCTGGTGAGACAACTTTTTTAGGCAAGGTGTTCAGATCAAAATTTCTAAAATGGTTCTTCCAAAGACTAATTCATCCTGACCTAGTAATGAGGTTCGGGCATTGGTGGTCTTTGAAAAACAGGACATCTAGAAGTCTTTACCATACTTTCAAAGGTGAAAATGAAAGACTTGTCAAGTATGCTAGGAAAGCCTTGGAAAAGAATCCGGATATAGACTATATAATTTGTGGCCATATCCACATACCATTGGTATACAATCTGACTGATAAGACAAAATTAATTGTACTTGGTCAATGGGTGGATGGTATCCCGCAATATGCCTGTATGAATGATTGTACCGGCGAATTATCTCTTGAGCAGTTGAAATAGATTCCAGTTTAAAAGTTGAGACCACTTGGAAAAGTCCAAATATTGAAAAACACTTCCATTACAGAGGATAGTACTATTGGTAAAAACGACAAAACATACTTTCAAGAGGATCCAAAGTTAATTTTCTCAAAATAGGCTTTAGATTATTTGAAGGAAGTCTTTTTGTCCATAATGATTTCATAATGTGAGCTCATATGTGTAAAATAGGACTATATACTTTTTGTTAGGTATCAGCTTCAGTTGTCATATACAGTTGAACTAGGCAGGCTGGTTGCATCCCAGTTATGATATTTATCCAATATCTCATCCAAAATTGAAATTACCCCTTCTGCTGTAGGTTCCGTTACCAATCTCATTCTTATTTCCTTGAAGTTTGGAAATCCTTTGAAATAACAACTTAAATGTCTCCTCATTTCAAGGATACCAGTGCGTTCGCCTTTGTATTTTAATGACAGCGCCAGATGTTCCTTTGCTATGTTAATGCGTTCCTCTGTTGTCGGAGCAGGTAGAATCTCGCCAGTTTTTAGATAATGTTTTATCTCCCTGAATATCCATGGATGACCATAGGTTGCCCGACCAATCATTATACCAGAGACATTGTATTTATCATACATTTCTTTTGCCTTTTGTGCTGAATTCACATCTCCGTTACCAATAATAGGAATTTCAATATCTGGATTATTTGCAATCCTCCCTGTCAAAGTCCAGTCGGCGTCGCCCTTGTACATCTGATCTTTTGTACGTCCATGAATGGTCAGTGCCTTAATACCCACATCCTGCAGTCGTGGAGCAATGTCTTCAATATTCTTACAAGTATTATCATATCCGAGTCTTGTCTTCACAGTGACAGGAATATTGACAGCTTCAACGACTTTTTTTGTAATTTCCACCATAAGTGGAACATTCTTCATCATTCCAGAACCGGCACCTCTTCCTGCAATTTTTCTGACTGGACAACCGAAATTTATATCTATTACTTCAGGATTCCTTTTTTCTGCAATTCTAGCAGCCTCAACCATAGCCTCAGGAATGTTGCCATATATTTGTATTCCAGCAGGACGTTCCTCTGATTCTATTTCAAGTTTTTTGATTGATTTCTCGGAATCTCTGATCAATGCATCTGATGATACAAATTCAGTATACACCATGTCGGCACCGAATTTTTTGCACAGGATTCTAAATGAAATGTCTGTTACATCCTCCATAGGTGCAAGTAATAAAGGTCTTTCTCCTAAATCCAGATCACCTATTTTCATAACTTACCGACTTTTTTTCTTTTTTGATGCGCCTTCTGATTGTACTTTCACCAATTCCATACATTCAGATGCTGTTAAAGACTTAGGGTCTTTCTCTTTTGGGATTTTGTAATTGCTGCCCTTGTATGTGAAATATGGTCCCCATCTACCATTGAGAACCTCGATACCTTCTTCTTCGAATTTGTTGATATGCTTGTTTCTCTCTTTTTCCCTTTTATTCTCAATAAGTTCTATTAAGTGCTCTGCAGTAACAGTCATTGGGTCATCATCTTTATCTAGAGAAGTGAACACTCCGTCGTGACGTACATATGCCCCAAATCTGCCAATACCAACAACCATTTCCTTTTCTTCGTATACGCCGACTGTTCTAGGTAGGACAAAAAGGTTAAGAGCTTCCTCAAGGGTAATAGTTTCTATTAATTTATCTGAAGGAATTTTGGCAAACCGTTTATCTTCTGTAGGCCCTATCTGTACCATTGGTCCGAATCTACCAATCCTGGCTATGACTTCTTTCCCGGTTTTCGGTTCTGTCCCAATAATCCTTTCATTGTGGGCATATCCAGTATTGTTGCTGGCTTTTTCAATTTCACCATTGAATGGACCATAGAATTTAGAGATCATCTTTTGCCATTCAATCTTTCCTTCAGCTATCTTGTCAAAATCATTTTCCACGTTGGCTGTAAAACTATAATCCATGATTCGTGGAAAGTTATTCATAAGGAAATCCGTTACTACAATTCCCATATCTGTTGGGAATAATTTTTTCTTTTCTGCTCCTGTTTTTTCTGTTTTCTCTGTTTCCTTAATATCGGATCCTTGCAAAGTCAATATCTGGTATTTTCTTTCAGTACCTTCCTTGTTGTCCTTCCGAATATAGTCTCTCGCAATTATTGTAGAAATTGTTGGAGCATATGTTGATGGACGTCCAATACCTAACTCCTCCAGCTTGCTGACAAGAGATGCTTCTGAATATCTTGGAGGTTTATTACTGAATCTTTCGGTTGCAATAATTCTGCGCCTTGAGATTGTTTCTCCCAGAATCAATTTTGGCAAGAGCTTTGATTCTTCATTGGAATCCTCTTCGTCATTATCTGTTGATTTGTACAATTTAAGGAAACCATCGAATACAATTATTTCTCCTTGTGCTACAAATATGTATGGGCTTTTTGCCCCATTAGATAATGTGATGTCTATATCAATATTTGTTTTTGCTAGTTTAGCATCAGTCATCTGTGACGCAATAGCTCTTTTCCAGATCAGATTATATAATTTTTTTTCCTGAGGTGTAGATCCTGCATCATGGTTTTCAAAGTGAGTAGGACGTATCGCTTCGTGCGCTTCCTGAGCTCCCTTGCTTTTTGTTGTATACTGGCGGGATTTATGGTATTGTTCACCATACAGGTTGAAAATTTCATTTTTTGCGGCTTCAATTGCAAAAGAGGATAGATTTACGGAGTCTGTACGCATATATGTTATGTTTCCTGACTCGTATAATTTCTGAGCGTAGCTCATGGTCTGACTAACAGAGAAACCAAGTTTTCTGGAAGCTTCCTGCTGAAGAGTAGAAGTGGTAAAAGGAGGTGCAGGTGTTCTCTTGCCTGTTGAGGCATTTACTTTTGCAACATGCATTGATATTGCATTAGTCATGCTCTTTAGGAATTCAACAGCTTCTTCCTTTGTATTGAACTTAGTGTTTAACTCGGCCTCAAATGGTTCAGAATGCTCATTTGTCAGTAATGCAGTTACTTTATAATAATTGCTCTGAACAAAATTCTGGATTTCTCTTTCTCTGTCGACAATCAGTCTTACTGTAACACTTTGCACTCTACCAGCAGATAACGATGGCTTGACCTTTTTCCAGAGAACGGGTGACAATTCAAATCCAACCAGTCTGTCAAGTACTCTCCTTGCTTGCTGGGCTCCAACTAGATTACAATCGATATTTCTTGGGTTGGCGACAGCATCCTTAATAGCTTTGGGGGTTATTTCATGGAACACGATTCTTTTTGTCTTATTCTGTTCAAGACCCAGTACAGTTGACAAATGCCACGCTATTGCTTCTCCTTCACGGTCCTCATCGGATGCAAGCCAAACAATCTTTGACTCTTTTGATAATTTCTTTAGTTCAGATACAACTTTTGCCTTGTCTGATGGTATCTCATACTCTGGCGTGAAGTTGTTGTTGATATCTATGCTAAGTCCTTTTTTCTTAAGATCTCTTATATGTCCAAAACTCGATTTTACAATATAATCTCTCCCCAGTATTTTTTCAATAGTTTTTGCTTTTGCTGGGGACTCTACGATAACTAAATTTTCTTGCATCAATTCTATTTTTGCTGTATGAACGAGTATGTTATGATAAGTTCAGGGTGGAACTCAGGATCTTCTGAACCTCCAATATATGTTTCTCCCCATTCAAGGCCACTTGTGTATGCGGGGTAGATGTCGAGGTGATTCCATGTCGTAGCTCCAGTAAAGAGCCTTTGGATGTAGCCTGTGATGTCGAATGAATAATATCCCAGCGTTCTTATAAGAGCTCCTCCCACCGTGTTGTAGGAGTTGGAAGAACTACTGGACATGGCAGATAGAATGGGATTATATTCATTGAGGAAATATAGTTCGTTGATATCATTATATAATTTAAGAGTAGAAAACATCTTATCCAATGATTTCCAGTCCGTATATACAGGCTTGACTCTTAGATTTGCGTTTAATATCGCTACATTATTGTATCCTAAAGATTTTGCAGTCCTTTTAACGTTAGTGATATACGATGTGTCAATATCGATTCTAGTGCATAATCCTGAAGGACTGCTGATAAATGTCCTGCTCTGTTTTTCAAGCGTGTCTCCTATTACCCTGTAATCGACTCCTCCCATCTCAGGTTTAGCTTTCGTATAATCACGTCTTGTAAGCTGGATGTCCACTGGAAATTTCGATGCAGATGTGTTGTAGAAAAAAAACTGCTGGTAAAGCAGAGAGTCCCCAGAGTGATCGTTATGGTAGAATACTCGCATGGAACTGCTAGAGAGATCAATTTTAAGAAGCCTTCTGTCTGAAGGATTGATAGGCTCTGCCGTAAAATACATACCATTGATTCTATTGATGAATTTATCATCCCTCATATAGATGTTTGATGTATCGGCTCTATTGTCCAGATGTAAGTCTGCGTACCATAGTGGAAGCTTGACGGAAATACTACCACTACTAATATTCCTTAATGTATTGAAAGTACATATTGGTGTTGGGTCTATATACTTCTCAATAGGGAAATTGGTGAAATATATGGAATCTTTATTGAGTGCAATCCCATTGATCCTATATACATTGATCTTCATACCGATGGTGGAGTCCCCCCATTGTCTGTTATCAGCAAAAACGACTGTCAATTTCATGGAATCCATTTTGGCACCTTCTCCAAAGAAGGTGTTTTCTTCAAAACCCACCGGAGCATAAGTTGTAGCCATTGAAGCAACTACACTTCCTGTCGAATCTGATTCCCATCTGCCAATATAACCTGTACCTGTAGAATTGGCAGGAAAAGAATCAACCTTACACTGGTATGTTGAAAATAAATTCAGAGTATCAATATATGTTCGCATCTTGTAACCTTCTTCAATCATATCATTTGCGAAGTTGATATCGCTACTGACACAACTTGTGAAAAGGCATAACAGGAAAGCAAATAGTACAATATTATTTTTCAAGTATTTTGTCATAAAATTTTGCATATTTTTCACAATCAATATTTCCTTCTTCCATTTCTTCAAACGGAATACTTAATTGATTGATATATTCTTTTATGTTTTCAGGAATACTACCAACAAGCACAACTCCTGAACAGAATTGCAGAACAAATTTGACAAGGTTTTCGTACGTAGGTTCCTTCAAAACTTCTCCCTCGCCATTTTCAATAATTTTCTCGGACAACAACCTATTGTATAGATTGCTGTCAAGAGTCTCACTGAATCTATCAGACTCATATATTGAAAGAATAATCTTTGTTTCAGTGAAGATAGGGTCATCCTTGTGATAATATTTCAAGTATGCGGGGATGAATGAACACATCCAACCGTTAAGATGAATGCATTCTGGTGACCATCTTAACTTTTTAACAGTTTCAAGTACGCCTCTTGCAAAGAAAAGAGCTCTCTGATCATTATCGGCAAAGAATGTTCCGGTCTCAGAATCGCGAATTACTGATTTTCTGCGGAAAAAATCATCATTATCTACAAAATATACTTGTTGACGGGTGTTAGGTACTGATGCAACCTTAATGATTAATTGGTGATCATTGTCTGCAATAATCAAATTCATGCCAGAAAGCCTGATGACTTCATGAAGCTGATTCCGTCTTTCATTTACCAAACCATATCGAGGTGTGAAAATTCTGACTTGGTTCCCTTGTTCCGCGATGGATACAGGAAGAACATGGCATGTGTCAGAAAGAGGGGTGCTTTCCTGAATAAAAGGCACAATCTGCTGACATACATATAAAATCTTCTTTTCTAACATTTACTATATCTTTTTTAATCGAGGTCATAATCTCTCTAACGTACAAAGATACAAATTTTTTCTTCAATTTTCGTGTATTTATTTGTAACAGCATTGCCGCCCCTTGATATAAATCCACATGTGCATCCAGTAATAGTCATAGTTACTGGGAAAATAACATTTTTATTTTTTTCAGTTTAAATCCAAATAAAAAGGAATCTGATTTTTTTGTAACTTTATTTGATTCAAAATCAAATGTCGAAAATCATGAAAAGGATATTTCTCTGTTTTTCTCTGCTTTTCCTGGGACTGCAGTCAATTTCTGCCCAATGGAAGGCATATTCATCCCAGGAATGTCTGAATACCCCGGTTGCGCACGAATTTATCAATCATGCATTGCATGGCCTGGTCGGTTCAAAGTCTGATACTGTTCATATCTATCATGATGAAGATTTTTCCTTTATTCTTCCTAACAATGAAAAATCTTTTGTGATTATCATAGACAATGGTATTCCGTTGTTTGAATACAGGAAGATGGAAACATACCCGTTTGTTACCATAATTTCTGAAGATATAGGGGAGTGTACAGTTGAATTGTTGTCACGATCAATAGAAATTCAAGATTCCTTTATTCTGAATTTTGAGAAAGTTCATCCTTTGTTCCAGAATACCATAATTTCCTGCAAGGAGAATTTCACTTCCTTTACCAAGGTCCTGCAATGGATTCAAAAAGGTGATGGATTTGTTGTCTTTAACCCAACTTTGACATAAAGCATAAATTTTCAGTTATTTTTCATTGAATTCAAGTGCCAGATTTAATATAACTGCCTGATAATCAACATCAGTTTGTTTCAGCTACCCGAGAAATCAAGTTTGTAGTACATTTTCCTTAAAATTATTGTGTATACCTTTATGCCATGCATTTCATATCTGACATAAGGTATAATCCACATACTCAATGCGAAGACCACTATTATCGCATCAAGGAAAGTTACCGCGATGAAGCGGGAAGAGTCAAAACATGCCTTATGCTGAATCTAGGTTTCATGGACGAGAAGCTACAATCAGAAGATATCCGTGATATAGGTAAATGTCTGACTTATTTTATGAAGAATGGGACAGGAGACGGTCTATTCGGTAATACGATATCAGACTTCAACGAAACAGTTCAGCGCAAAGCAAGGGAATACTGGGAAATGATGATCCAAGCTGGGTCTATCGACAGGATACTCAAGAAACATGAGATTGAGCACCGACAGGCCGAAAAACTTGTTGATGTGAATTCTATAAAACATACTGACGCAAGAGAAACCGGTGCAGAATGGGTATGTCTACAGACCATTAGAGAATTGAATATTGATAAATTCCTGGAAAACGAAGGATGGAGTAAAAGCAAAATAGACACGTCAATCGCCCATTTGGTAACAAGGACCATATACAACTCATCTGAATTAAAGTCAATGAGAATTATGGACGACAATTCATCAATATGCGAATTATTATCTGGCAACACTACATGGCGTCCTGGTTTTCACAGCATATACAAAATTGCTTCAGACCTATACAAGATAAAAGACAAGTTGGAAGACTTTCTATGTCGTCGCACCGACTCTCTATTTAATATCTCTAACAGCCTGATTTTATACGACTTAACTAATTTTTATTTTGAGAGTACGAAGCTCAATAGTAAGAAGGCTAAATTCGGTAGGTCCAAAGAGAAAAGAACCGATTGCAAGCTCCTAGTATTGGCATTGTGCATCAATCAACAGGGATTCATAAGGTATTCATCCATATTGGAAGGAAACACTTCCGATCCGGATACCCTTCCTTCTATGATTGAAACAATCAGCGAAAGGACTCGCGTTCCGCATGACGAAACCAATAAACCGCTCGTTGTCCTAGATGCTGGTATAGCATCGGAAGATAACCTCAGAAAAATAAAGAAGTATGGATATCATTACTTATGCGTCAGCAGAAAGAGACTTGCGGACTACAAATTGTCTGATGATGCAAGAACTGTAACCGTCCTAGACTGTAAGAAGCAAAAGATACAACTCCGTGAAGTGAAACATGAAGGAGGTGATTATTACCTAGAGATAACATCCCCAATGAAAGAGATTAAGGAATCATCAATGAATCGCCAATTCAAGGAACGTTTTGAGACCATGCTGAATGCTGCAAAATCATCACTGATGAAATCTGGAGGAAAGAAGAACTATGAGAAGGTGATTGAACGTGTAGGAAAAGCTATTGCCAAATACCCGTCAATAGCCAAATTCTACGAAATCACGTATGTGCGGAGCGAGACGAATAGCAAAAACATGGGAGACATTCTATGGGAAATAAAAGATCCGACATCTATCGATAGATATAGTGGTGTGTATTTTCTAAGAACCGATATCCCAGAGTTGGGGGAAAGGCAAACATGGGATTATTATAACCTTATAAGAGAAATAGAATGTACGAATTATGAGAAGTGTATCGTTATGAGAAGTCTTACGACTATTCTATCTAATAATCAAAGTCTTACAGATTTATTTCCTCGTTCGACTTCTCATAATAATATTAATGTTTCAATCCTTTTAGCCAGTCACGTAAGTTCTTATTACTCTTCCATGTCTTGCTCGAAGACTGGTTAGGCGTAAGGTCTGTATATGCTTTTTCAAGAGCTTCACGTTTAGCTTTAGAGTCTGCCCTAGCATAAATATCTGTTGTCTGTATGGAAACATGCCCTAGAATATCTCTTATGTATACTATATTAACACCTGCTTGAAGTAAATGCATAGCTTTACTATGGC